>CAWVZW010000054.1:0-24267 GCA_963934735.1 uncultured Planctomycetaceae bacterium | reverse complement strand
CCATTGGTGATTCCCCGTTTTCCATCAAATGTTGTCGGCATAGTTATCTCTCTTGATTATGATCTCGTTGATTTGTGCTGTCCGCCTTGAGATGCACTAAGCTTCTGGGTTAACACTCATTAGAAATTCAGCGTTAGACTTTGTTTCACTTACCTTTTTAACGAGCATCTCAATGGCATCAACTTCATTCTGATCCGCTAAAGCACGTCGAGTCATTGCAATTCGTTTATATTCCTCAGGGTCCAATAAGTTTTCTTCACGTCGAGTCCCGCTGGCATTAATATCAATTGCTGGGAAAATCCGCCGTTCCGCAATGCGACGATCCAACACAATCTCTAAATTACCCGTACCCTTGAATTCCTCATAGATGACTTCATCCATTTTACTGCCAGTATCGATTAAAGCAGTAGCTAGAATCGTTAAGGAACCGCCCTCCTCGACTTTACGAGCTGAACCAAAAAACTTCTTTGGTCTCTGCAATGCGTTTGCATCGAGTCCGCCAGACAATATTTTGCCACTTGGTTCACACTCGGTATTCCATACTCGAGCCAACCGAGTAATCGAGTCCATGAAAATCACGACGTCCATCCCGCATTCAACCATTCGTTTCGCTTTTTCAATCACCATTTCAGAGACATGAACATGTCGAGCAGGTGATTCGTCAAAAGTCGAGCTTATCACTTCGCAATTTGGACCACGAACTTCGCGTTCCATGTCTGTCACTTCTTCTGGCCGCTCGTCGATCAACAACATGATCACATACGTTTGGGGGTAGTTCTTCAAAACCGCTCGCGCCATCTGTTGCAGCAGAATAGTCTTGCCTGCTCGTGGAGGACTGACAATCAACCCGCGTTGCCCAAAGCCAATTGGCGTGATCATGTCGACAATGCGAGTACAAACTTCGCTAGAGTCATGCTCCATCACAATCCGTTGATGCGGATGCAATGGCGTTAAATCATCAAAATGGACACGAGCAATATTTTCACTCGGGTCAACTCGATTAACCGTTTCGACTCGCAGTAATGCAAAATACCGTTCATTTTCCTTCGGTGGACGAATTTGCCCCGCTACGGAAACACCTGTTCGCAGATTGAACCGACGGATTTGGCTCGGTGAGACATAAATATCGTCCGGACAAGACAAATAATGATAATCTGGGCTCCGCAAAAATCCAAAACCATCGGGAAGAATTTCGAGAGTCCCTTCGCCATACATGAGCCCGCTGGTTTTGACTAAATTCTTTAAGATGCGAAAGATTAGTTCCTGTCGTTTAACGCCAGAAATATCACCGAGCTCAACCACTTCTGCTACCTCTAACAACTCCGGCATGCTCATTTTTTGCAGTTCAATCAGACGCGTTTGCTCGCTAGGGTCTGTGACCAATTGATCGCCAACATTTTCACCTTTGTCTAATTCGCGACTGATTTGCTCAGCGAGCGACAGCGTATCTGGCCTTGACCGATTGTTAATAAATTCACCGTCGCTGTCATGGAACTGCTGCGATTTGCGCGGATCGGCGGATTTCGCAGCACTGGCGTCATGCTCGTGAGCACGCGAATCATCAATATTGGGATTTTGTTTTTCGGACATCTTATTAATTCACTGATGCGGTAAGCATCGTCCAGATTGCTTGTAATTGTTTTCGTGTGTTATCTCTAGTCCCCGAATTGTCGAGGATCAGATCAGACCGACGTCGTTTTTCCTGCAACTCAAGTTGAGATGCTTGGCGTTGAATTATTTCTTCGTCAGACCAACCACGTTCTCGACATCGCTGCCAACGAACAGACTCACTACAATCCACAAAAATTACTTGGTCACAGCACTGATCCCACTCTGCCTCAAACAACAACGCTGCATCAACAACAATCGAGACCGAGTCCTCTGCAGTTTGAAACTTCTCAATAAACTTGTCTAAGGCGTGTTGAATGAATGGGTGTGAAATCGATTGCAAGAACCGAAGTTCCGCCACAGCATTCTCATCACATCCAAAAACAATTCCTGCGACTTCTTGCCGATCCACTTCGCCGTTGGATCCAAAAATTTGGTTACCCCATCGTTGACGCAACAATTCCTTGACCTCGCCATCGCGTAATACGTCATGCCCCGCTCGATCTGCATCGAACACTTGTGCACCGAGATCTTTCAACAAACCAGCAACATAACTCTTGCCAGACCCAATACCGCCACTGAGGCCTAAAACAAGGGTTGGTTTTTGTAAGGACATAGGACTGTCTGGTGCCATCTTTTAAACGGACACGAAAAACGGCATATGAATGTCAGCGCACAGCAACGTCATTGCTAATAATGCATTGAATAAGGGAATTTGAAATATACGTATGGAGGGAATACTCGCCGGGAACGCAATCACAGCGAAATGTGTGCTGCGACCATTGAGAGAAAAGAAATAAGTGGGATAGTATTCGAAATAATAACCAATTTGAATACTACTGCCGTCATTATAGACGCACCATTCGTATTAAACTAGGCGCTTTCTATTACGAATATATTGTCCTGTTGTCCAGTTCGTTGTCTCTATTTGCATTGAGCCCAATTATCACCAACACAAATATCTACCTTCAGCGGCACAGATAATTCCACTGCGGACATCATTTCCTCACGCACCATAACCGTCAGACGTTCGACCTCTTCTGCCGCTACCTCAAACACTAACTCATCGTGAATCTGTAGCAACAGTCGAGCTTGAAAATCATCCGTTTTCAGACGTTTCAGCACAGCAATCATGGCCACTTTGATAATATCTGCCGCCGATCCTTGTATCACCGTGTTAATCGCTATCCGTTCCGCAAGATTCCGCTGACGCTTGTTTTTCAACGTCTCTGGGTCTCGCACATTAGCCACGTTACGATGCCTTCCCAATATCGTACTCACGCGACATTCACGATGTGCTGCTCGCAGAGTATCCAACATAAACGCTTCGACTCCAGGGTACTTGCGAAAATAAGAATCGATAAACTCAGCCGCTGCGCTATTCTCAATCCCCAATGCTTTTGCCAAGCCAAAGGCAGTTTGACCATAAATTACCCCAAAGTTTACCGCCTTTGCTCCCCGCCGCATCTCCGCAGTAACTTTATCAACCGGCACATCATACACCTCAGAAGCCACATTGGAATGTATATCTTCGTCATCAATAAATGCTTGTTGCAATGTTTCGTCTTGGGAAAAATGCGCTAACACTCGCAACTCAACTTGCGAATAGTCTGCCGCCAACATCTTCCATCCCTCTTCACTGGGAATGAATGCCGAACGAATTTCACGACCTTCTGGGGTCCGTATCGGAATATTTTGCAAGTTGGGATCTGTCGAACTCAACCGTCCAGTCGCCGCGACATCTTGTTTAAACGCCGAATGCACTTTTCCTGTGATTGTGTTTAACAACTCGGGCAAAGCATCAACATATGTTCGTTTTAATTTGGTGACTTGCCGGTATTCTAAAATCAGCGGCGGTAAATCGCTAACTCCCATCCGACTCAGTTCGTCCAATACACCAGCGTCGGTGCTGATACCGGTTTTCGTCTTTTTGATGACCGGCAACCCCAGATCCTCAAATAACACCTTGCTCAGCTGTTTAGGCGAGTCAATATTGAATTCTTGCTCGGCCGCTGTAAAAATTTCGCTAGTGAGCTCTTCAATCCGAGCGGCAAATCGCACGCTCAATGTTTTCAATAACTCAACGTTTACAGAAATACCGTTGTATTCCAATTCTGCTAACACTTCGATCAAAGGCATTTCAACTTCTTGAAAAAGCGTTAACAATTTCTTGTCCTGGAGTTGCTGCACTAACTTCGCATATAGTCGCAACGGAATATCCGCATCCTCCGCTGCATAATAGGCCACTTGCTCTAACGGGACTTGATCCAGCGTAACCTGTTTCTTTCCGATGCCAGCTAACATCGCATAACTGACTGGTTTATGGTGTAGATAGCGTTCAGACAAGAAATCTAGGCTGTGATTACGCTGCTCTGGCTCTACCAAATAATGGGCCACCATCGTATCAACGAATAATCCAGCCAGTTGGATACCGTGATTACGTAAAACGACCATGTCATATTTCAAATTTTGACCCACTTTGCGAATCGTTGGGTCTTCCAATACACCACACATCAATTCGCGTACCGCCTCGCTATCTAACTGCACGTCTCCCTCCATACTGCGGACCGGGACATAATACGCTTTCCCAACTTCCCAAGCGAACGAGTAGCCTACTAGATCCGCACTGCGAGAATCCAACCCCGTCGTTTCCGTGTCGATACTCAGCACATGCTCGCTGGTAATTTCCCCCAAGACGTTTTCCAGTTGTTCCATGGACGTGATGGTCACGTACTCAACTTCCCAAACCGCGGCGGTTGGTTTAGTTTGAGCGGACAACAAGCGTTCTCGCAAAGTGCGGAATCCAAATTCATCGCACAAGGTTGTAACTTGCTCGACATCGACATCACTGACGACTGCCGAGGACCATGTGAATTCAATAGGAACGTTGCGGTCTAATCGCACAAGCTCACGACTTAACATCGCGTCCTCGCGGCCATTCATTAAGTTCTCACGTCGGTTCTTGGCCTTAAGCGTTTGCGCATTATCCAATACGTCTTCCAACGTGCCAAATTCCTGCAACAAAGCGGTGGCCGTCTTGGCGCCAATTTGTTTGACACCTGGAACATTATCAACACTATCACCAACGAGTGACTGGAAATCGACCACTTGATCAGGCCGAACTCCCCACACGTCATGCAAATCTCCCGCATCAAAATAACTATCTTTGCGAATGTTATACATCTGTACATTGTCGCTCAACAACTGCCGACAATCTTTGTCGCTCGTGACTAGAAAACATTTGTTGCCACGCACATCCGATTGTTCAGCGAGCGTGGCCATGATGTCATCCGCTTCAAAGCCAACTAGTTCTAGACACCTAATACCCATTGCTGCCAACATACGTTTGATTGGGGGTATCTGATCCCGCAAATCGTCCGGCATCGGATCGCGATGCTCCTTGTACGCCGGATACAACTCGTGTCGAAAAACATCTCCTGGAGCATCGAATACCGCGATGATGTGCGTTGGGGTTTTTCGCTGCAGCAAATCAGCAATGTCTCGCACAAATCCAAAAATGGCATTTATCGGCTGGCCCGCCGGGCCTGTCATTGGCGGCATGCCAAAGAACACTTGATATATCAATGAAAAAGAATCGATGACATAGACAACTTCATCTTCAACGCCATCGCTCGCCGCTGGAATTGGCTCGGATTTTTGTACGTCCCCATCATCAGACTCCCCCGTCGCCGCACAAGTGTCATCCAAATCCGAAAATAATTGTTGCTGTTTTTCTACTCCATCCATGACTTTTCCTGCTTACTTGTATTAATTGCTTGCTGCCGGCGGAGTTCGTCCTCACCCAACACTTCTACGATCTCTTTTTAAACTTTCTGGCATACGGATTTTTGTCTAGGGGACAAAAACCACTCATTTTGCACTATTTAGCTGATTTCACTAACCATAAAGTACCAAAACCTGCGTTCCGAAGAAGGTAACTGTCGTAACGATTAGGTAAAAGATAGGGTCTATTACCCAGAAATGCACACCGATACCGTGATAAAGTCGATACAAAAGAAGCATAATAAATGTTTCGATACTCGTATCAACAATCATTGTTTGGAATTTCCCGATTTCATCGGTAATCGATTTCGCTATCCTTTATAGTAGACATTAACCATACACAGAAAACCGGACGGGCGTTTTAATCAACACCAGACAATTCACAATCCTTTTTTTTAAACTTTAAATCTTAGTGGTTCCCGTTTAGAGAACACAGAATAGGTTCACGATGGCCAAGCAAAGAAGACAAAACAACGGCGAAAATACAGTCCTCATGATCGCATTTATTCTCTCGGTCTTAACCTCTCTGGGGTTATTGGTTACCGTCGGGATCATGTTCCAATCGCTCGATACCAAGGAACAAGAAAAAATTGCCGCTGTGAATGCCAAGAATGCCGCTGAAAAAATTGCGGCGAGTGCCGAATACGTCAATCTAATCGCCAAACACGTGATCGATTCCTCAGGATCTTTAGCTACAATCGAAACATATGCCGATACAACAGTCATTGAGGAACGTCAAAAGAAAATAGGTCTCACAATGTTAGAAACTTTTAAGACCTTTCAACAATCCTATCCTGGCCTAGCTGACGATACGGCATCATTGAATTATGCATTAGTCCCTAAACTGTTAACGGATAAAACCAAAGCCTTACATAGTAACAACACACAACTTCAATCCGAAGTTGCTTCCCTTACGAGCCAACTCAACATCGTCAAAACGGCGCAGCACACTAACACCACCCAGCAGCTAACCAATTCGCAAACAGCGATCGCATCCGCCCAAAAGGATCTAGCTGACTTTCAAATTGACCGTCAAACAGCAGCTGCCGATTACGATACTGCCATCAGGAAGAATAGGGATGCATTAGCTGCCAAAGATCAACAAATCGCCAATAGAGACACCGAGATCCAGAGCGCCACGACGCGACTGAGTAACCAAGAAGAAAAGAACCTTGTCGCCCAACTCAAAGACCAACCGAAAAGCGAACGCTTTGAAATACCCGATGGGAAAGTCACATCCGTCAACGAAGCTTCCGGAATCGTCTGGATTAATATTGGCAGTCGAGATCGACTCAAGCCCTTAACCAACTTCAGCGTCTACCCTGCCACACAACTTGGAGTGATGCGAGGCCCCGGAGACATTAAAGCTAAAATCGAAGTCATTAAAATCCTCGATGGACAATTCGCACAATGTCGCATCATTGAAGACAGTATAAATGATCCGATTTTGATCGGCGATCAAATCTACTCGCCTCTGTGGCAGCGGGGGATTCAAGTTCACTTTGCGTTAATCGGTTTCTTTGATATCGATGGTGACGGCAAAAGTGATCGCGATAAAGTCAAAAACATAATTCGTTCTGCAGGTGGAATCATCGATGCTGAATTGTCTATCGAAAACACAGCAGATCCAGAAAAAACAAACCTGATTCGTACGGGTAACATTACCGTCGATACTCAATATCTGGTTCGTGGTTCAGTGGATGCGATCATCAACATCGACCGCACAACCTATAACCGCTTTGAGGAAAAAGCAAAAGATTACAATGTTGAATCCATCACTGTTAATTCACTATTGAATTACGCTGGATACAAGAACACACGCGACGCAGTGGGTCTAAGTCGAGGATTTGATAACGACGACCCTAAAGCACTTGTCAAACCTGTTTTGAAGGGGGAAGACAAGAGAAATCAACTACGTAAGCCACCAACGCGCGGCACCGACGGTGCTTTCTAGAGCACATGTAACAGGGTGTAGTTGATTCGAAACAGCGGTACATTAATCTTGCGTGGACTGCTGCATTTTCAACGGCGTACCGTTATAATCTCCTTTAACTATTCGTCACCCATTTCACTATAAGTGGGAAGCGATTGCTGCAGTCAATTTCGGAGAGTTATTTAATGTCGATACCTATGAATTCACAACAAGTTCTTGATCGCGAGTACTTGGAGATCCGTGGAAAGATTCTCGAAGTCGCTGCGTCGCTTGACCGCCTAGAACGCGCCGCTGGCGATGTGGCTCAAGACCCGCGGATGGCGCTGGTGCACCAAGGGCTACAGATCGCCCTTCAATCCAACGACGCTCAAGGTGATTCACGGGCTAAACAAATTCAATTGCTGTTTTCACGCGAGTATGCTGATTCTTGGCGACACGAGTTTGAATTATAGGCCATGGATTTTAATTCATCTGTTGCAATACATTCTCTGTTAATCACAAAATAGAAAAGACATCGTTATGGATTACTTCGATCCCCACATACATATGGTTTCACGGACCACCGACGATTACGAAACGCTTGCAAAAATGGGATGCGTTGGGATGAGTGAGCCAGCGTTCTGGGCTGGTTTTGACCGTGGCAGCGTAGATAGCTTTCGCGATTATTTTCATCAACTAACGGATTTTGAACCGCAACGAGCGGCTCAATACGGAATCCAACACTTCACTTGGCTATGCATCAATGCCAAGGAAGCCGAAAATGTTGAACTCTCTCGTGAAGTGATCGCGATGATCCCAGAGTTCCTCGACCGCCCCAATGTGTTGGGCATCGGCGAAATTGGCTTAAACAAGAACACCAAGAATGAATCCACTATTTTCCTTGAGCATATGGAATTGGCGATTCAGTACAACCAACAGATACTCATTCATACACCACACCTTGAAGACAAGTACCAAGGTACTCGGATGATCCTCGACATGCTAACTTCCGATTCACGCATCGACCCGACGCGAGTCTTGGTTGACCATGTAGAGGAACATACCGCTGCTGAAGTACTCGATCGTGGATTTTGGGCCGGCATGACACTCTATCCCATCACAAAATGTACTCCACAACGAGCAGTCGATATCATTGAAATCTGTGGAGGTGAACGACTTTTGGTCAACTCCGCTGGCGACTGGGGACCTTCTAAACCGACCGCTGTTCCGGACCTCATCCTAGAAATGCGACGCCGAGATCATTCCGAAGAATTGATTCGCAAAGTTGTCTATGACAACCCGATTGAGTTTTTCAGTCAAAGCAAAAATTTCAATTTCCAACCGCGAGATTAGCGGGTCACGCTAATCTTCTCGGCAAACTTCGGCGATCAACATTTCAGCGAGATCCAGGTCCGACCAACTACGACCCTGTAAAAGATCTGGATTGTTAGAAACAATAACGCTCTGTTGATCTTGGTCCGCTGAGGGAACTCCGTGCGACCCACAAATCAATGTGGCATCCAGCGGTGTGCTGTGAGTTGCCCTATCAAAATACAATTCGACGGGGTCATAACCCGGTTTGCGATGGATATCAACGGTCCGTGCAAATGCGGGGCAAGCGTCATCTTGCAACCACCAATAATAAGCTTGCCAACTATTGGAAGTTGAAATCAACATTAACTCGCCACTACGCTCATGCGCTAATCCTCGTTCCGCTTGCTTCTCGACTGTCAATACTTCAGCAATCCCATCAACGGATTCAAATAATTGCTGGACACGCTGAATCACCTCAGGATCCGCATCCTTGATAAAGACATGCGAGAACTGGTGATCAACCAGTGCCCACGCTGAGCTATTTAAATCCAGATGTTCACCATCATCTTCAACGCGGACCTGTAACAATCCGGCATCACGCAGGACTCGATTTGGATACGTTACGTGGTTAACTTCGCTAATCACATACTCGCTAGCAAAAACCCAGGTAACATCCACCGGATTCAACGCCGCATGCACACCATCAGCTAAAACTTGAATCACTGCGTCCAGTTCCTTGACCGCTGCCAAAGCCTCAGTACTATTGGGTCCTTGTTTTTGCGCCGCGTAATCGAGGTGCGGTAAATACAAAAACGAAAAACGTGGTTGGTTCTTACTTATCGCTTGTACCGCGCTACGAATGATCCACTCCGTCGACTGAATGTTTGACAGCGGGCCCCAGAAGTGCTTCAGCGGAAAATGATCTAGGCTTTCAAGTAATTCACCATAGAGCTGCGTCGGCTTGGTATAGCACCACAGAGATTCGGATCCATCGGGATTGTGTACCGGCGCTGGCATACAAATCCAATCCGCGCCGCAGCCTTTACTCAACATGGGAAACCAAACGGCCGAAGTTAAATCTGGGGATATCGCATGCAGCCGGTCCCAAATCTGAGGTGCTTGGATCTTATCGTTCCAGGCCGTCCACATTTCAACTTTCTGCTCTTCGCGCCAATAAAATCCATTGGCAATCACGCCGTGCTCCGACGGAGTTTTCCCAGTTAACATTGTTGCTTGCGCGGGCCAAGTTACCGCTGGAAACGTCGATCTTAAGGGTTGCTGATCACCAGTAGCGGTTAAAGCCGACAACGCTGGCATATCTGATAAATCGGATTGTCTCAATCCGGGAATACTGCAATACACAACGTGTCGCATCGATAAACTCCTATCCTGTGGCCGTGAGCCTGGGTAACATCAAGTGGTACGAATCCATTTTGATATAGTCAACATCGGTAACAATAATGCAATCGTCAATACCGCCATATTAGAGTGACTCACAATAGCCACCACACACGCATCCAAAAAAATCAACGACCGTAAACAGTGGACAACGCCAACTTGCACTCGTGCTGGCCGTGGGTCGAAAATCGCCGCAACCGCTCGGTAGAGAATTAATATCGCCAGCACGCCAAACAGCAGGTCAACGCTATCGGGTTTCAATTGTAAGCGACCACTTGGGGCTAGATCCGTTGGGAAACTCGACAGACAGACAAACCCAAGGGCCATGACTGCGACTCCGAAGCTCAAGAGCCAGCGGTTACTCGTGCGAGCCTCCGTTCGCGCAAACCACGTTAAACCTGCTACGAAAACTCCGATCCCACCGGCGATGAGTAGGTGGTGTTTTTCAAACCCACAAAACATTGCCTGCTGGCTATCGACATAACTCATCCCTAACAAAACATTTAACGTGCGGCACAACCCCATCATCAGCGGAGCCAGCGGTGTCTTTTTTAACACTCGGTTGTATAACAAAACCGAAACTGCAATGGCACATCCGAGCAAAAATCCACGCATGCCAGCCGTACTGGCAAACAGGATTCCAGCAAGCATCAGGCCCATTCCGAATCGAGCGGCCACTCTTAATGAAATCGCTCCCGTAGCCAACGGCCGGTCGGATCGCTGCGCTTTATCTTGTTCAATGTCAAATACATCGTTTAGTACCATGCCGGAGCTATACAAACAAAACGTTGCTGCGAGCAACCCGACCAACGGCCACGCGTCGTGAGCGGTCAACGTAAATATCTCTGCATCGCTCTGTACAACGAGATACCCCATCAAGATATTGGCGAACGCCGTAAACACGTTACCGATGCGCATCAGTTGCATCCAAGGGTGTAACCTGAAACCGCCGCTCGTCTGAGCTTCGTTAGAAGTTGCCGGCGCAAGAGGTTCAGATGTATTTTCAGACCCGTCATTACTGTTCATGAACTAGCACTCCGATAACTCCGCAACGCACGCTTAAATATGCGGCGACTCACAAATAGGCTGCCGATGCTGGCACAAAATGCAAACGCAGCAAGTTGCCAATTTTCAGCGGTCATGCCGTCCAACGGCCGCGCTAGGAATCTAGCAGGAATATTGACGACTAATAAAACCGGAATAAAAAAAGTGAAGGCAATCCATAATCCCATGCCCCACCCCGTTTTATAAATTTCCATCGGGTAGCGTGAGAAATTGGTTAGGTAGAACCAAAAATTGTAGAGCGTCTGATTTCGTCCGAACCAAACACTGGTGGCAGCCAAACTGATCATCACGCTATACATAATCGCCACGCCGCAAACCAAATAAAGTGGATATAGAAAAAACACCGGCCACGCCAATACAAGTGGCTCATCCGCCACAACCATCAACTGATGCAGACTATAACTCATCAAACCAATTCCCATCATGCACGTTGAGAGACTCGACCAGTCGATTCTTGGAAATGAAATAATAAACTGGGTGTCAATCGGTTTGAGCAGTGCGAAGTCAAAATTACCGGTGCGTATTAGCTCGCTAAATTCTTGCGCATTGGGCATGAAGAACGTTTGGATGATACTGTTAATAATCCAAGTTGTTGACAAGAAAACAAAAAACTGATATTTCCCCCAGCCCGAGGATCCGACACCAATATTTTCCGTAAACTGAAAAACGATCAGATAAAACCCAACATTCATAATCGTCCACGACATGGTGGAAATACTCTGCAAGATGAAATTTGTGCGAAAAGACATGTCGCGAATTAGACTGTTACGCGCAAATGTTAGAAACACTTTGCCATACGCGGGACGAAAAGTTGGTTGTTCTTGCCGCACGCTACCCCCCGAATCCGCTGTAGCGTTGAATACCACGCTGGAACATAACACGAGCTAACACAATAAACGCGAGGAGCCAGCAGGCTTCAATTGCCAAACTTGTCCATAATTCTGGCCCCTTTATTTTACCGAGGAAGATAGCCGCCGGCGTATAAGCCAAATATTGAAAGGGGAGCAAGTTCACGATATCGTGTGCCCAACCGGGTAACAGATCCAAGGGGAACATGTGCCCAGATAAAAAGAAACTGAGCAAATTATATATAAAGACCAACGAACTCACTTCGAGAAACCAAAAAGCAACCAAACCTAAACTCGCTTCGATATAGAACCCGAGCAAAAACCCCATAAACAGTGACAAACAAAATGCGATGAGCACTGGCGCATCGGGCCAACCATTAAAAAAATCTCGGCACAGAAAAAACACAAATGCAAACGGGACAATGGCAATCGTATAGTAGGCTGCCTTATGGGCGACGCGACTGAGCAACATAAACCCCAGCATGTCGAGTGGTTGAATCAAGAACTTTTTGATTTCACCGTTGCGGACTTGCAACGCGATTCCGCCACACAATCCCGGCATGCTCGAAAAAGCTCTGCTGATCATCGTTAACATGTAATAGGCGATTACCGTATTTTTTGTATAGCCAGCGATCTCTGTCTTTTCAGAAGCTTCAAAGATCGCCGTCCAGAGAAATATCTGTGTTATGATCGGCAAAAAACGCATGAGCGTCCCAAGCGCAAAATCCCCTCGATAAACGAACCGTTCTTCCATTGCGATTCTTAGAATAACCCACCATGTCTTCAGTCGTGCTCGCAGCGGTATCCTATTATCCTGGACGGTGGTAGTTGTCATAGTCCCTTCCCGTCGCCGATGGATTCAAATTTATCATCGTCGATTTGGTGTACTCGACCCGCTGTTACTTCCGAGAACACAGCAGCAATAACGTCCTCTAGCGGTGGATCCTCTACAACAACATCGTCAACTTGATAGCCGTCCAAGATCGAGGACAACATGCGGGGCACGACATCTCGAGCAACCGTTAACTTGATGCGAGGTGTTTCAACATCGGTCACATCGCCGAATTTTTTCAAAGCAGCTAGCAACGAATCATTTATGGCGTCACGAAATTGCAATGTTATCAATTTGCGTTGGTCGGTACTTTCAATGATCCCGTCTAAGGAACCATCGTACTTGATCAACCCGTCAGCGATGATTACCACGCGCTTACAGAGGGCGGCAACATCTTTCATATAGTGGCTAGTAAGCAATATCGTGATTTTGCGTTTCTGTTGATAGTATTTGAGGAACTGCTGAATATTATGTTGGGCAACGACGTCCAAACCAATCGTCGGTTCATCTAGGAATAACACCTCTGGACTGTGTAGCAGAGCTGCCGTCAATTCCATTTTCATTCGCTCCCCAAGTGATAATTCGCGAACTGGTTGCTGTAACAAATCTCGCAGATCTAGCAAGTCCGTCAATTCATCCAGCGTGTTCTGAAAGACATCCGCTTCAATGCGATATATCTGTTGATGCAACCGAAACGATTCCTGCGCTGGCAAATCCCACCACAACTGATTCTTATTTCCCATCACCAAGGCGAAGCGACGTCGATACTCGTTCTCGCGCTGCCAGGGGATATGGCCCATTACCGTGGCTGTTCCAGACGAGGGGTGGATGACGCCTGATAATAATTTCAGAGTTGTCGTTTTACCAGCTCCATTGGGCCCTAGAAACGCAACAAACTCTCCTTGTTCGATTTGCAGGTCAATACCCTGTACTGCTTTGACTTGCTTGTATTCGCGCTTAAACAATCCCCGCAGAGAGGACCTGAGGCCTTCCTTCTTCTGATATACCTGATAGGTTTTTTCGAGACCTTTGATTTCAATAATCGACATGTTGAAATTATAGATGCCGCTGCAAAGTCAAGACAGTACTACAACAGCATTGTGTTATCCTTATTTATAAGAAGTTCCTATAAGTTTGCTCAACAAACTATTGGCATCTTTCATCAATTCAACCCGCTGCGTAAAATGCAGACTCGATCAACAACGATCTCAAACATGGAGAATACGTTTTGACAACTGCAGTACGAATCGGACTGGGACACGATACACATCGAGTTGGCTCCGGTGGCAATATGCTGCTAGGAGGAGTCCAAATTGAATGTGACCATCATTTGATTGGTCATAGTGATGCCGATGTGCTATTGCATGCAATTACCGATGCTATTTTAGGAGCAAGTGCATTAGGCGATATCGGCGAGTTGTTTCCTGATACGGATGCCGAAAACAAAAATCGATGCTCCCAAGAGATGCTACGGATTGCTTATCAACGTATTCAGGCCGCTGGTTGGAAAATCAACAATCTAGACTGTGTTATTCTTGCCACAATTCCTAAAATCAGCCCGCACCGCGAGGCGATAATCAACAATATAGCGCAATTACTGGAAATCAACTCTACGCAAGTGTTTGTCAAAGGAAAAACTGGCGAACAAGTTGGTCCCGTGGGCCGCGGCGAAGCAGTCGTTGCCCAATGCGTTGTTCTGCTGCAACAGCAGTAATAACAACAACACAATAACAACGGCAATTCAACCGACTGGGCTTGGAGTATGATACGCGTTTACAACACTCTTACAAAAACCAAAGAAGATTTTGAACCACTGCAAGCGGGGAAAGTGGGAATCTACCTCTGTGGTCCAACGGTTTATGCCCAAAGTCATATCGGACATATGGTTGGTCCAGTCATCTTCGATTCGATAAAACGCTATCTGCAATATTCCGGCTATGAAGTCACCTGGGTCGTGAATATTACGGACGTCGACGACAAACTGATTGTGAAGAGTCGCGAACAGGGTATTTCCATGGAGCAACTCGCGGCCGAAATGACCGCTGACTATTTGACGAACTTGGAATCGTTGGGGGTCGACCAAATCGATGTAATGCCTCGCGCAACGGAGCATATGCAACACATCATTGCTTTCATTGAATCCTTGGTCGACCAAGGATTTGCCTACGATGTGGACGGCGACGTTTTCTTTGAAGTTGAAAAAGACAAGAACTATGGGCACCTAAGCAATCGCACGCTCGATAGCACTCAAGGAGAAGGCGGTGAAGCGGCAGCACGCAAACGATCGGCCAACGACTTTGCTTTGTGGAAATCCGCCAAACCGGATGAACCAAGTTGGCACAGTCCCTGGGGAGATGGTCGACCAGGTTGGCACATTGAGTGTTCTGCGATGAGCCGAGAAATACTCGGGGAAGAATTCGATATCCATGGTGGTGGGTTAGATCTCGTTTTTCCCCATCACGAAAATGAACTGGCTCAAAGCGCCTGCTGCCACGGAAAACCGATGGTTAAGTATTGGATGCACAACGGGTTGATGCGCGCCGGTGGGAATGATGCAAAAGTAGGAGGTCGAGCGGAACAGGATGGAGGCGACGAACAAGCAACGGTCGAAACAAAAATCAGCCGTTCCCGAGGTGCGGGAGGATTGGCAGATTTAATCGACCGGCAAGGCGGACAACGTATTCGGTTCTTTCTATTGAAATCCCATTACCGTAGCACAATTGTTTTTAGCGAAGCAGGGATTGAAGAAACGGGCAAAGCACTGACTGCGTTTGAACGATTGTTCGAGCGGTTTCAAAGAATTAGTGGTAAATCATTTTTCGAACTGCCGATTGCCGATAATAAATCCACTGGTGATTTCGATGCGGGAGAATGTGACTTTTTGTTGCAAGTCCAAAAACATCGCGCTCAGTATCTAGCCAAGATGGATGATGACTTTAACACCGGTGGAGCCATTAGCGACCTGTTTGACCTCATCCGTAGCATCAATCGATTTATCGATCAATCATCACTCGAATCGACTGATAATACTGATGCGACAAATGGTGACAGCTTGAAACAAGCTATGCTAACGATGCGGGAACTTACGGCACTGTTAGGTATTTTCATGAGTGAACAGACGGAGGACAATACGATGGACCAAGATCAGGGACTGACCGAACAACTAATGCAATTGATGTTAGCTTTACGCGAAGAAGCCAGAGCCAATAAAGATTTTGCCACCGCTGATCGTATCCGTGACGGACTTCTTGAAATGGGCATTACCATCGAAGACCGTGCCGACGGCGTGCAATGGCACAAATAGCTCTGTTGGCAACTTCTCTGGCTTGACAATCCATCCGCGACTAGCGTGTCTGTTGATAGACAGCATTTAACAAAGTCTCGACGTCCTTGAATTTTTCACCGGACTCAACAGCAGCGTCGATCAAGCGTCTGGCATCGGTATCACTATGGCCAAGGCTCCGCAGAACTGTACATGTTTGATCGACTAAATCCGGCTCCACAGCCATCGCCGCTGCCTGGTCACGACTTACAAGCAATGCAAACTTCGCCATCTTTCGCCGCAACTTGGCAATGATCCGCTCGGCAGTGGCAGGCCCGACTCCAGGCAACGTTGACAAACCTTTCACATCTTGGTTCTCGATCATCAGTGCCACTTCACGCACAGGCCGCACCATACTACGCAATGCTTTCTTGACGCCAACGCCATCCACGCTGCAAAACAATTCAAAGAACTCCAACTCAATCTTGCTCAAAAAACCGACCATGCGGGGATTCATGCGACCTTGCGGGTTTCCTTCGAAATATAAAATGGTATGTAAACTGAGATCTTCGCCAACAAGTGACTGCACGTTGTGGCGAACAAAGTCAGGCACAAGAACCTCAAAATGAAAGGGACCATTTTCCATAATGATCGAACTATCAAACACTTCGACTAACCGACCCGTTACATATTTAATCACGACAATCCGCCCTTCTCTGCACATTCGCTTTGTTGTTCATTATTTTATGAATGTTATCCACCAACCATTGTATTACGACCGACCAATAAATGCGTGGCACAACGCTGTTGCTAAAGCATCGGCGACATCAGGAGGTTCGGGAACTTCCGTCAACTGAAATTCACGGCAAATCGCCAATTGCATTTGACCCTTGGACGCTCGACCATTTCCGGTGAGTACTTTTTTAATTTGAGTCGCTGCATAATCGTTAATTGGAATTTCTCGCTGTTGAGCCCCTAAGCACAACACTCCTCGAGCGTGTGCCATAATAATCGCCGTGCGGGGGCGCTGACAATGTGAATATAGTTTCTCAATGGCAACTTCATCTGGGTTTAGTGATTCAAGAACTTCGACCAATCCTTGATACAACCTCAAACATCGTGTCGGCAAGTCGCCCTTGCCACCTCGCAATACCCCAGCCTCAACCAACTCAAGCTGCTGACCCGTCTGATCGATGACGCCGTAGCCAGTAATATTGACACCAGGGTCAATTCCCAGAATTCGACGTTTCTCATTCGTGGTTTGTAGCTGATTCACTTAACGCTTCTGCTGCTGTTCACGGTAACCGTTTCAATGACTTTTACTTCCTTAATCGTTTTAGAAAGCATACTGATTACCGTCATATGAATACAGTGCTAAATCATATTTGGAAATTCCCGTGGCTCGTGTGCGCCCGTTCCGCAACCCGACAATCACTCAGCATAGATTAGCATGTCCGGTTTTGATATACTGTTGCTCAGGTAGACTATCTATCCGCCAAACTTTCGAAGGTAAACCATGAATCGGGAAAAAATCCTAGGACCAGTCGATTCTGCGGAAAATGATGACCGTTCATTACGTCCCCAACGGATGTCTGAGATGGTGGGTCAGCGGGAAGTATTTGAACGACTCGAAATCGCTGTTCAAGCCGCTCGACAACGCGAAGAACCACTTGGACATATCCTATTTGACGGTCCACCCGGATTAGGGAAAACTACCTTTGCCACTTGTATCCCGCACGAGTTAGGAGTCCCGATTGAGATGACATCCGGAGCGGCACTCCGTGCACCAAAAGATCTAATCCCCTACCTGACCAATATCCAAGATCGAGCGATCCTGTTTATTGATGAAATTCATCGCATCCCCGCAAATGTCGAAGAATACCTCTATACCGCGATGGAAGATTTTCGCATTGATCTGGTACTCGGCGATGGCCTCAACGCACGGACTATCAATATGACAGTTCGACCCTTTACGCTCATTGGGGCAACAACCCGAGCGGGAATGCTGACAGGACCGCTGCGTGATCGCTTCCAAATGCGCGAGCACCTTGATTTTTACTCGGACGAAGAATTGACGCAGATCATCAAAGGCAATGCAAAAAAACTCGATCTGGATATTGATGATGAGTCGGCCAATATCATCGCCATACGTAGCCGTAGCACCCCTCGAATCGCAAACAACCGCTTGCGTTGTGTGAGAGATTATGTCACTGCTCGAGCAGGTGGCAAGATCGACCCCGAGATCACGCGGGCTGCACTCTTAAAATGGGAAATCGATAATCTCGGACTCGATAAGATGGACCGCAAGTATCTGGAAACTCTAATCGGTGTCTTTCAAGGTGGCCCAGCTGGGGTCGAAGCAATTGCGCATACAATTAATACCTCTAGTGATACTCTCATCGATGAAGTCGAGCCCTTTTTATTAAGGACAGCTATGGTAGTTCGCACGCCTCGAGGCCGAATTGCGACTCAAAGAGCATTCGATCACATGGGAATGTCGGGCGAACCTGTTGGTATTGACGACGAATCAACAGGAGATGATCAAGATACATTATTTACGTAATAATCTATAACTTGACGTGCCACCCAACCCATTGCATCAGCATTCCAAGTTCTTCAACGCTCGGTGGCTATTATATTTCTCACAATTAGCCTGTTGACAGGGTTTAAGGGCACTTCTAGGATTGGTCTTTTGCTGATAATATTAGTAAATAACACAACCAACAAGTCACAATCCCCCTCTATTTCATAGGGCTCCTACAAGTTCCTGCGACGAGGATTAGGTTTTATCATGGCAGTACCAAAAAGAAAACACTCAAACTCTCGATCCAACAAGCGTCGAAGCCATCACGCTTTGACCCCTCGCCAACTTAGCGCTTGCAAGCAGTGCAACCACCCAATTCCAAGTCACACGGTTTGCCCAAAATGTGGCACCTACATGGAAACCGGTCGCCGCTTTGCTGCAGTCAGCGACGAGTAAGCTTATCTGGTCGATAGCACTGCCACTTCGCTGTCCACTAAAACCGGCGCATCCTCACTTTCGATCGTGACCACTAGGAAATTGCGTTTCCATGAGTAATATCGCTTTTCTATTCCCAGGGCAAGGCGCCCAAGCAGTTGGTATGGCTCAAGAATTAGTTGAGCAACTTCCAACCGCTGCTGCATTGTTTACACAAGCCAGTGAGATCCTTGGTTATGACCTAGCACATCTCTGTGCACAGGGTCCAGCCGAGAAGCTGAACACAACCGACCACAGCCAACCCGCGTTATTCGTGGCAAGCCTCGCAGCACTCGAGTCCCTCAAAGCATCTGATCCTCAAACTGTCGATGCCTGCACTGCTACGGCGGGCTTGAGCCTTGGTGAATACACAGCTTTAGTGTTTGCCGGCGTGATGTCGTTTGAGGATGGTTTACGAGTCGTGCAACAACGCGGAAGTGCGATGCAAGCAGCAGCACTGCAGGCTGACAGCACGATGGTCAGCTTACTCGGTTTATCAACCGACGATGTACAACAACTTGTCGACAGTTGCCGCGGAGACGGCGAAGTTTTACAAATTGCAAATTATCTGTGTCCAGGCAACATTGTCGTTTCTGGTTCGAGCACAGCTTGTGAACGAATCCAAGTGGCTGCCGTTGAAGCGGGCGCAATGAAAGCAATTCCCTTAGCGGTCGCCGGTGCCTTTCATACGGGAATCATGCAAGCGGCAGTTGAACCACTGCAACAAGTACTTGAAAATGTCACGCTCAATGCCCCACGCATCCCAGTAATCTCAAATGTCGATGCCAGTGTACACAGTGACCCAGAAATAATTCGTCAACATCTTGTACAACAAGTCGTTTCTCCTGTCCGATGGGAAGACTGTATGGATACCCTGCTTAAGCAGGGGATCGATCAGTTCTATGAAATCGGTCCCGGACGTGTTTTGCGCGGTTTGTTGCGAAGAATCGCCCGAAAAACACCTTGCGAAAATGTCTCCTGTTAAGGTCAGACTCGCATTAAGCCGAATAGGTACTAGCGATTTAGATGCGTCCTATTCTCTTACACCTTTAAACTTGTTATTTTGTGGTGTTAAATTAATTTCCATCGACGGTACAACGATATACAATTTAGTGCCTGATACTTAAACCTGGCACACTTTTATTTAACTAGAAAGTAACCATCATGTCCGAAGAAACTTGTAAGCCGCTAAACGTTGACCTGTCTGGCCAAGTTGCGATTGTAACCGGTGCCTCTCAAGGTTTAGGGAAAGCATGTGCGATGGAACTTGCTCGTAACGGTGCACGAGTCGCTTGTCTTGCCCGAAATGCGGAAAAGCTTGCTGAGGCTGTGTCTGCAATTGAAGAAGCTGGAGGTCAAGCAAGTGCTTTTTCGGTGGATGTTACGGACCGTGAAAGTGTCGACCAGACGGTCGATCAAATTGCTGAAGAATGGGGAAGTGTTGACATCCTCGTCAACAATGCAGGAATCACTCGCGATGCCCTACTACCAAGAATGAGCGATGAAGATTTTGACGACGTCATCAACACAAATCTTCGCGGTGCTTTTCTGTTCATGAGAGCTGTTTCTAAACATATGATGTCCGCCCGTTATGGCCGCATCATTAATATGTCAAGTGTGTCAGGGCTCATCGGAAATGTTGGACAAACGAATTATTCTGCCTCAAAAGCAGGACTCATCGGAATGACACGTAGTTTTAGCCGAGAGATTTCTCGCCGTAACGTGACCGTAAACTGCGTTGCCCCAGGGTTTATTGAAACCGATATGACGCACATACTCGGAGAAGCCGTCATCAAAGAAGCGAAGAAACGCATACCCGCTCGAAAACTTGGACAACCGGCCGATGTAGCCGCTTGTGTCGTCTTTTTAGCAAGTAATGCGGCAGGCTACATTACCGGACACACTTTAGCTGTCGAT
The DNA here is from genome assembly GCA_963934735.1 of uncultured Planctomycetaceae bacterium. GTDB lineage: Bacteria > Planctomycetota > Planctomycetia > Pirellulales > Pirellulaceae > UBA721. Next base: position 3,330 of record CAWVZW010000054.1, on the reverse strand, counting down.
GGCGGAATGACCGGTTAACCAATCGTCCTTTTACAAAATCAAATAATACGGTAAAACTGTGCACAACTCGATGTGGTTAATCTTGACCGTTTGAACTAGATTACTCTATCCTGATAGGTGCAATACAAATCACTTCCTCGAACATTAACCCTAAGAATCACTTTTTAAACTAGCTGCCTTTCCTGTAGAATCAAACAACCACTCGTGTGGACAACACATCAGGAAATTAGCTAACCAAGGAGACTTTCTGTGTCTATTGAAGAACAAGTAATAAACGTCGTTGCCGAGCAACTCGCTGTCGACAAAGTAAAAATAACTCGTGAGACTTCATTCGTAAACGATTTGGGCGCAGACTCGCTCGATACTGTTGAACTTATCATGGAACTTGAAGAAGAATTTGACCTGATGATTCCCGAATCAGCAGCTGAACAAATCCAAACAGTCGGTCAAGCTATCGACTTTATCGAATCTAACAATTCCTAATAGCAGCATAAATCTGGTTACTATGACACGAAGAATTGTTGTTACAGGACTGGGCGTTGTTACACCGTTGAGTCAAAATGTCGATGATCTTTGGCAGCGGATTCTAAATTGCGAAAGCGGAATCCATATACTCCAAGTTGTCGATGTTGATTTGTTTAAAATCAAAATCGGTGGTGACATTTACGACTGGGACCCTAGTGAAATCATACCTCCACGCGAAGCCAAACGCATGGACCGCTTTACGCAGTTCGCGATGGTTGCTGGTACTCATGCAATTAACGATTCCGGTATCGACTTTGAAAAAGAAGATCCCTTTCGCTGTGGGGCAATTCTAGGTTCAGGTATCGGCGGCATTCGAGAAATCGAAACGCAAGTCGCTAAACTAATAAATCGCGGCCCAGAACGCGTGTCTCCAATGACGATCCCACGGTTGATGCTTAATGCGGCCGGAGGCAATCTTGCTATTCGCTACGGCATGCGCGGACCAAATTATGGCGTTGCCACTGCCTGTGCTTCAGCAAATAACGCGATGGGCAATGCATTACGCATGATCCAATGCAATGATGCCGATATTGTTGTCTCCGGAGGTACCGAATCTGCGATTACACCAATGGGACTCAGTGCTTTTCAGAACATGAAGGCTTTGTCGCGTCGCAATGATGAACCGGAGCGTGCCTCACGGCCCTTTGATAAAAATCGGGACGGTTTCGTGATGGGTGAAGGAGCGGGTGTGTTGGTTTTCGAAGAATTGGAACACGCAAAAGCTAGGGGAGCAAAAATCTATTGCGAAGTCATTGGTTTTGGAGCAAGTTGTGATGCAGGACATATCACCCAACCCGATCCTGATGGACTCGGCGCGTGTCGTAGTATGAGTAATGCTTTAGCTGATGCAAATATTAATGCCGATCAATTGGATTATCTCAATGCCCACGGGACCAGTACACCACTGGGCGACCTCGCGGAAACAACAGCAATCAAAAATGTGTTCGGAGATCATGCATATAAACTTAGTATTTCCAGTACCAAAAGTGCACTCGGCCATTCACTCGGTGCAAGTGGGGGAATCGAGCTGATCCTCTCAATCATGGGTATTCAAGATCAAGTCGCTCCACCAACGATCAATCTCGAAACACCCGATCCTGAATGCGATTTGGACTATACACCGCTTACACCTAAACAACGACCCATCGAAATAGCCATGAGTAACAGCTTTGGGTTCGGTGGACACAATGCGTCTATTGTTATTCAAGCGTTTCGCTAAACGGAAGCCAAATTATAAAGGCCCACAAGGTCCCAAGTCATGTCGGATAATCACTCACGTATCGTTATTACTGGATTAGGGCAAATCAGTCCTCTCGGAAATAACATCGACGACCTTAGCGCTGCTCTTGATAATCAACAGTCCGGTGTTCGTACACTCGAATCAATTCCCTATAAAAATCTGAAAGCGTCATACGGCGGAGAGGCACGAGATTTCACCGGGGATATCTCTAATTATGGCGTGCTTGAAAAATCGTTGACTCGCGCGATTAAAAAAGCAACTCGCTTGATGTGCCGTGAAATACAAATGGGCGTTGCAGCTGCTCAACTCGCTATGCAGGATGCTCAACTGACACCGGAAATATATAATCCTGATCGAATCGGAATTGTTTTCGGGTGCGACTATATACTTAGCTTACCTCACGAATTCCGCGAAGGCGTTATGCAATGCCTCGATGAAGATGGTGAATTTGATTTTGATCAATGGGCCGAAAACGGACTACCCAAAGTAAATCCGCTGTGGTTGTTGAAGTATCTTCCCAATATGCCCTCAAGCCATATAGCCATCTATAACGATCTACGCGGCCCTAGCAACTCCATTACCATGCGTGAGTCCTCGGCTAACCAAGCACTCGCGGAAGCGTATTGTACGATCGAACGCGGTGATGCTGACATCATGGTCTCTGGAGCAACCGGTACTCGTATTCATCCGCTAAGAACCGTGCACGTCAACATGCAAGAAGAGCTCGTTGGAAATGAATTCGAAGCAGCCGCAGCCTGTCGACCCTATGAGAAGAGCCGCGATGGTATGGTGATCGGTGAAGGCTCCGGCAGTATGATTGTTGAACGTCTTGATCATGCCGAGGCTCGCGGAGCTACCATTTATGGCGAAATAGTCGGCTTTGCCTCGTCGACCTGTATGAATCGAGATCGGACAGCTCGTTTCGATCAAGCATTTGAAAATGTCATTAAACAATCACTCTCAAACGCTAACCTTCAGCCTGCAGATATCGGCCATATCCACGGCCACGGCATATCAACGATCAGCGCAGACCGTAACGAGGCAGTTGCTATCAATAAGATTTTCGGCAATCAAACGCCCGTCGTCGCTGCCAAAAGCTATATGGGCAATCTCGGAGCAGGCAGTGGATCGGTCGAAATGATTAGTAGCCTGCTCGCACTGAATAAAGGTACGCTGTTTAAAACGCTGAACTACGACACGCCAGACCCAGATTGCGACATTCAAGTTGCAAACTCAAACGATATCCCCGCTGGTGGCTCGTTCATCAATCTCAATGCCTCACCTCAAGGCCAAGCTAGCGCAGTTATCATTAAAAGCCTCCAGTAAGTACTAATTCAAGTATTTATTACCGATCTGAGACCTCTTTCGCGACGGCAACTAACCTTTGCACACCCGCCATACAACTTGACATTTTCCCGATACAGGGGTATTGTGGGGGGAATTGAACCCTCAATTAAGTAGGTGAATAGTATGCGTTAAAGCAAAACTACTTAGATTTTAGTGTGCGGATATTCCGCTCGGCACAAGAATAAATTGTGATAATACCCCTATATATAGGCTTTTCA
>CAWVZW010000053.1:0-24860 GCA_963934735.1 uncultured Planctomycetaceae bacterium | reverse complement strand
ATAAATGATTGTTGATCGCCTCTGCAATGCAGCTCAGTATTACTCGCTCGAACCTTTAGTACAGCTCGGGTTTGATTTCTTAGGTCGTCTAGACTTAGCGTCTCTCGAGGATGGAGTGCATGAGATTCAAGGTCGCGATGTGTTCGCGATTATCGCTCGAGGTGAAGGCGTAGGTCGCGAAGCAGCGATGCTGGAAGCTCATCACAAGTATTTGGATATCCAATATGTGATTGCTGGGACGGACACAATGGGCTGGCTGGAACGTGAATTTGTTCAGCGCATCAAAGATCCGTACGATGCGGACAAGGATCTCGAGTTTTTTTATGATCGTCCACAGTCGTGGATCGTCGTGCCGCAGGGTAGTTTCGCGATCTTTATGCCGCAAGATATTCATGCTCCACTGGCAACCACGGCCGTAGTGCATAAAGCGGTAGTAAAGGTCAAATTGCATTCACCGTTTGTCGATGAAGGTTAGATGTTGACACTCGATTGTTACCAAACTATGGTGGAGTTGTTCAAGGCGGTATGAAGTCAAACCCCACCAAAATAAAATCCTATGCATGCAGACAAACCACAAATCATACTTTCACAGCGAACTGTTAATAGCAGCGTGCGTGTCGTATCCTCTGTGTCCATTGTAGTCGGCGTCATTATTTGTCCTGCTATTATGAGCAGGGTTTCGACGGTGTAGGGCCAACAGAAAATCTAATTTACTAGCAAGCCCTGAGACCGACGGGAGGTCACAGGGTTTTTTTAGTTAAGCAGTTGATAAAACAAACACGGTAGTCACGGGTGTAAGGGTTAAGCGGAGAGCAAACATGACAAGACAGATTCAGATATATGACACAACTTTGCGGGACGGTACGCAAGGTGAGGGTGTAAGTCTTTCGCTGCAAGATAAACTCGAAATTGCCAAACGTTTAGACGAAATTGGAGTGGATTACATCGAAGGTGGTTACCCGCTGTCTAATGAAAAGGACCAACAATTCTTCCAGAAAGTCCAGCAGTTAGGATTACAGCATGCACAGGTTTGTGCCTTTGGGATGACTCGCCGTCGCGGTGTTGCTGCCTCGGAAGATCCGGGGATGTTAGCACTCCGCGATAGTCAGGCGCCGATTTGTACAATCGTTGGCAAAACATGGGATTTTCACGTCACGGATGTGCTGCGCGTGGAGTTGGCTGAAAATCTGAAAATGATCGGCGACAGTATTTCGTTTCTAGTCGCCGAGGGTCGAGAGGTGGTCTATGATGCCGAACACTACTTTGACGGCACAAAAGCGAATGCTCAGTACGCGGCTAAGACGATTCAAGCGGCGGCCGAAGCAGGCGCGTCTCTAATCGTGTTGTGTGATACCAATGGGGGTTCGATGCCCGAGGAAATTACTGCGCTGACCAGCGGAGCAATCGAATTGCTTTCTCAATGGTCCGTGCCGGTGGGTATTCATTGCCATAATGACTGTGACGTAGCCATCGCAAATTCACTAGCTGCAGTAGACGCAGGAGCGGTTCAGGTCCAGGGCACGATAAACGGTATTGGCGAACGCTGTGGAAATGCAGATTTGATTAGTGTGATTGCTAATTTGGCATTTAAAAAGGATGGCTTTGAAGTCATTGGTAATACGGACTTTGAGCATTTAACGGAATTGTCGCGGTTTGTGTATGAAACGGCCAATATGAGACTGCAGCGGGGTCAGCCATTCGTCGGTCGCAGCGCGTTTGCTCATAAAGGTGGAATGCACGCTCATGCGATCGCTCGAGCGGTGAATTCATATGAACATCTCGACCCCGCGGTGGTCGGTAATGAACGCCGGATTCTAATAAGTGAATTGTCTGGGCGTAGTAATGTTAAAGCGCTGACGGCGGAATATGATTTGTCTGATGATGACCAAGTGATGACGGATATTCTGGCAGAAGTTGTTAAGTTAGAGAACGAAGGATATCAGTTTGAAGCAGCCAAGGCATCATTCGCATTGTTGATGCAGCGGTGTGCTGGTACATTCAACGCGCATTTTGAACAAGTGAAGTATCATGTGGAAGTCGGGGCACAAGAAGGGAAGAGTGTTACAAACGAAGCAACTGTGAAATTGCGAGTGGCGGGCGAGATGCAGCATATGGTTGCTGAAGGGGATGGCCCAGTGAACGCGTTAGACGCCGCGTTGCGTAAAGCCTTACAAGACACCTATCCGACGCTGGAATCGATGCGGTTGGTCGATTATAAAGTTCGCGTGGTTAATTCTGAAGCAGGCACGGCAGCTCGGACGCGAGTTTTTATAGACTGCCAAGATGAGCATGATATCTGGGGAACCGTTGGTGTGAGTGAAAATATTATTGAAGCAAGTTGGATCGCATTAGTGGACGCCATCGAATACAAATTGTATAAGGATGAACAATAAGTAGGTGCTTCTCTGCGACTGGTTAACTCTCCAGACATACCGTCAATTAGAAACTGTGGGCCCACTGCATTAATTCCAGATTCCACTCAAGACAACCTGAAACCATATAGAAAATTGAACGCATGAGTTTTGAATTTACCCCCGAGTCACTTCCTAAAAGCTTCGATCATAAAGACGCGAGTCAACGGATTTTTGACCGCTGGAGTGACCGTGGCTACTTCCATGCGGACGCGGAATCGGATAAGCCAGCATTTTCGATTGTGATTCCTCCGCCGAATGTGACGGGAGCATTGCATCTCGGGCACGCCTTGAACTCAACGTTACAAGACATTCTTGTGCGGATGCGGCGGATGCAAGGATTTGAAGTTTTGTGGATGCCCGGAACCGATCATGCAGGGATTGCCACTCAGGCTGTTGTCGAGCGGCGGTTGCGCGAAGAAGAAGGGTTGTCACGGCACGATTTAGGACGGGAAGCATTAGTCGAACGAATCTGGGAGTGGAAGGGGCAGTACGAAAAACGAATCATTTCACAACTCAAACAACTTGGATCGAGCTGTGACTGGGAACGAACTCGCTTTACGCTGGACGATATTTGTGCACGTGCGGTACGGCATACTTTTTTTGACTTGTTCAAGAAATCCTATATTTATCGTGGTAAGCGGTTAGTGAATTGGGACACATTTTTGCAAACTGCCGTTAGCGATGATGAAGTGTTTCATGAAGTTGTTGAGGGTCATTTTTGGCATTTTCGATATGCGGTCGTCGATCCGCAATCTAATGAACCGAGCCATGTTACGATTGCCACGACGCGTCCAGAAACAATGCTGGGTGATACCGCTGTCGCAGTACATCCGGATCCGGCCAAAGCGTTTGAAAAACTCATCGCGAATTTAGAATCAAAGATCAATGAGGCGACCGATGCAGAATCCGATGAATTGCAAAATGAGTTAGATCGGTTACGAGAGCGGCAGGCCGATGTGCTACCGGGGCTAGAGCAATTGCGTGACATGGCAGTCGCGGGGCGAATGTTACACTTGCCATTGGTAGATCGCGAGATTCCGTTGGTGGTGGACGCCTGGGCGAAACCTGAATTGGGCAGTGGTTGCGTTAAGATCACACCAGCACATGACCCCAATGACTACGAAGTCGGGCAGCGACAGTCGTTGCCGATGATCAGTATTTTATGCCCCGATGGCACGCTCAACGCAAACGCAGGCCCCTATCAAGGGCAAACGATGAAGGTAGCACGCAAGAATGTTGTTGCGGACTTGGAGGCTTTGGGGTTGATGAGCGAGATCGAAGACCGTGAAATCGACTTGGCCCACTCTGACCGCAGTAAGACACCGATTGAACCCTGTCTGGCCGATCAGTGGTTCGTGAAAATGGATGTGCTAGCCCAGTCAGCGATGGACGCTGTTACGGACGAGAAAGTTGAGATATTTCCGCAACGATACCGCCGCGGATATTTGGATTGGTTAGGTGAAAAACGTGATTGGCCTGTGAGTCGGCAGTTATGGTGGGGTCATCAAATTCCCATATGGTCGCGATGTTGTGAAACGGAAGAAGATTTACAGCACCAACAGGCAGCGTTAGATGGGCATGCTCAGATTCAGACAGGCGGGGTAGCCTACCAAGTTGAGTATACTGCGGCTCAAAATGAAGCTGCTCGTACGGATGCCACCCAAGCGGAAACTCACTTTGCAGTTATTCATGTGGGGATCGAGGCGGAAGACAGTGCGGTGGAAGCCGAGTTCGAAGCGTTGGGGTACCAGCGCGAAGAGGATGTTTTAGATACCTGGTTCAGTTCCGCATTGTGGCCGCATAGCACCTTGTCTTGGCCAGATGAAACAGCGGAGCTTGCTAAGTTTTATCCTTCAACGACGTTAATTACGAGTCGTGATATTATCACATTGTGGGTTGCCCGGATGGTGTTGATGGGACTCAATAACTTGGGTGAAGTCCCTTTTAGTGAAGTCTTTATACACCCGAAGATTCTGGACGGATATGGCGAGACGATGTCCAAGAGTAAAGGGAACGGAGTTGACCCGTTAGACGTTATTGAGAAGTTTGGTGCGGATGCGTTACGGTTTGGCTTAGCCTATTTAACGACGGAGACTCAGGATGTACGGATGCCCGTACAATTTGAATGTCCACATTGTGCGACTTCCATTGAGCAGACGAAGAAGAACCGCGAGTTGCCGCGGGTTACCTGTCCACAGTGTGCGGAAGAGTTTCATACGCAATGGGCACGCACTGACGAAGATTTAGCGCTGCCTCGCGGGGCTGTGTTGAGTGAACGATTTGAGATTTCAAGGAACTTTTGCACGAAGCTGTGGAATGCGTCGAGGTTTACGTTGATGAATCTGAGTGGCTACGAAGCGGCTGAGGTGTCTGAGGAGGATCTAGCGTTTGAAGATCGCTGGATCCTGAGCAGGCTGGCAAGCGTGACGCAGCAAGTGACCGAGAAGTTAGAACATTACGGCTTTGCGGAAGCGACGCGAGTCCTTTACGATTTTGCCTGGGATGAGTTCTGTAGTTTCTATATTGAGATGACCAAGAGTCGGATGCAGGACGATAGTTCTCGTGCGGTTGCCCAGCGAGTAACGGCGTATACGCTGGATCAGTTGCTAAGGTTGTTGCACCCAATTATTCCGTTTGTGACCGAAGAAGTATGGGGCTTGTTGTCACAGATTGCTCCGGAGCGTGGATTGAGTGAGTTAGCGGTTGCGACTGAGTCGATTATGCTTGCCCAGTGGCCGGTTGCCGATGGTGCGCGGATCCATGTTGAGATCGAGCAGCAGTTTTCGCAATTTCAGGAAGTGTTACGGGCGGTGCGCGAGATCCGCAGTCGTCAGAATATAGCACCGCGCGATGAGATTGAATTTTCGATTCATTGTTCCGTTGCGGATGAGCAGCTGTTACGTCCACTGGAAGGTTATTTTGAATCGATGGCCAACGCCCGTTGTGTCGCCTGGGGCGAGTCGGTTGAGGCTCCAGAGAACAGTGCTAGTGTTCGAGTGGGCGAAATGGAAGTATTTGTTGACTTGAAAGACTTCATTGACGTGGATGCTGAGATTGAGCGCAACACGGTGATGGAGCAGAAATTATTAGGTCAGATTCAAGGTCGTCAGAAGAAATTGGCGAACGAGCAATTTACTGCTCGGGCCCCAGCGGAAATCGTCGAACGCGAACGCGCTGGATTAGTGCAGCTTGAAGAAGAGCTTGCCGCGGTCCGCAAATCCCTCGAAGCATTACAGGTATCGCGTACTTAAAGCTAGGGAATCCCATATAATACTAGTGACACGTAAAACACCATGATTCGAATTGAGAGGGATACGACATATGCCTGTGGAAATGAAATTATCGCGGATTATTATTAGCGATATCAATGATCATCAGGTGATCTATCTCAAGGAAGTCGGCGGCGAGAGAACATTTCCAATCGTGATCGGGATCGCCGAAGCGTCGAGTATCGACCGACGTGTGAAGAACTTTGAAACATCGCGCCCGCTTACGCATGATTTGATCTGCCTAATCGTTGATTCACTCGGCGCTGAACTCGATAGTGTTCTCATCAGTGATGTCGACGGGCACACATTCTATGCTCGATTGCGGATGCGAAAAGATGGAGAGATCCTCGAAGTCGATTCGCGACCGTCCGATGCAATTGCGGTCGCCGTGAGTTGCGACCCTCCATTGAGCATCTATGTCGAAGAAGAAGTGCTCGAAGCTGCCATCGCTGAAGCTTAACGTTGCACGTCGGCAAACGCTTGAGTTAACACCTGCTCAGCGCGACTCGCCTCATCACTATCGACAACGATGCTCACTCGCATTTCACTCGTGTTCATCATCTCAATGTTGATATTTGCGTCGGCTAATGCTTGAAACATCCGCAAAGCCACGCCCGTGTGACTACGCATTCCAATACCACTTACCGACACAATTGCAATCGCTGGATTACACAGAGTCGCCTGTTCGCCAGGGAAATCATTGATCAATTTTTGCAAGACGCCAACGGTTTTTTCAACATCGTCGCGGGGGACGGTAAACGTGATGCTGGCAACATTGTCTTGATCCAAATAACTCTGAATAATCATATCCACGACCACACCCGCCTCAGCTGTCGCGTCAAAGATTGTTGCTGCGATGCCTGGAGTGTCAGGAATACCTTCGATGGATACACTCGCCTGTGACTTGTCTAAGCCGATATCCGTAATCGACAACTCTTCCATGTCGTGTAAGCGATTCGCCGCCGCGGCCGAATCGGCAATGGGAGTAATCGCCGGTGACTCTGCCTGACGGTCGGGTTGTGAAGGTTGCTCCAATTCAAACTTGCGATGCACCGTATGGATGGCAAGCTCGGCTTGTTCACGTGCGACCAATGCTGAAATTTTAATTTGGCTCGTCGTGATCATGAATATGTTGACGCTCTGATCTGCTAAACAGCGGAACATGCGATTGGATACACCGGATTGGGCGGCCATGCCCATACCCACAACAGATATTTTCGAAACATCGTCACGATGGGAAACTCGCTGCACCTGCAATTTATCTAGAGCCGGTTGAATCATTTCTAGGGTCAACTGTAAATCATTCGACGGGACCGTAAAGGAAATGTTCGATTTCCCCAATTTCCCCGCGTCCTGGACAATCATGTCCACGGTAATATTAGCTTTGGCAATCGACGAGAAGATGGCATTGGTGGAACCCGGTTGATCGGGCACTCCGCTTAATGTAATTAACGCTTCATTAAAAGTAACCGCCGTACCACTAACCGCGCGGTTTGGATCCTCGGATATGTTGGAAATAATTGTGCCCTTTGACTCGCTGCTGCTACTGCGTACATGAATGGGCACGGAAAATTTCTTGGCAAATTCAATCGAACGACTATGCATCACGCCGGCACCCATACTAGCGAGTTCAAGCATCTCATCGTAACTCGTATGGGACAGCCAACGCGCGTCACTGACGACCCGTGGATCGGCTGAATACACACCGTCGACATCCGTGTAGATTTCACACTCGGCGCCCAGTACAGCCGCTAATGCCACGGCCGTCGTATCACTGCCGCCGCGGCCTAACGTTGTGATATTGAAATCATCGTCGATACCTTGAAATCCGGCAGCGATGACGATATTGCCGTCGTCTAACAATTTCTGCATACGGTTGGTGGAGATCGAAATGATCCGAGCTTTTCCGAATACATTGTCAGTTTTAATACCGATTTGGGCACCCGTTAAGCTGATGGCTTTGTGTCCTTGTGACGTAATCGCCATTGCCATTAAAGCCACGCTGACTTGCTCACCGGTGGACAACAGCATGTCCATTTCACGGGCCGGAGGTTGCTGCATAATTTCAGCAGCGAGGGCCGTTAACGTATCGGTGTTCTTACCCATCGCGCTGACGACCATGACAACTTGGTGCCCTCGTTGCTGAGCGCGAACAGCAGTTTGAGCGGCGGCGAGGATTTTTTCGGTAGTGGCGACGCTGGTGCCACCGAATTTTTGAACGATAATCGACATGTTGATTTGTAGTTGAGTGTGTGGGTTGTTTTAGGTTTTACTGTGAACTAGAAGCTATGCCTCTATAAAGGTCTTCATAACTTCAAATCCGCGAGGGAACTGATGTGCGGATGCTTCTGCTTGAATCTCGTCGTAGCTAGTTTGAGTGTCTGCGGTGATTCCCGTCCCGGCAATGGCAAACGGGACAATGCCATGACTGTGCGTTTTGGATTGCACAGGCGTAGGATGATCAGGCGATACTAGGATGCGGTAATCTCCATGCTGCTTAAGTGCCTCGTGAATTGGACCGACGATATGTAAATCGATTTCTTCGAGCGCTTTGATCTTCGCTTGAACGTCGCCTTCGTGTGAGGCTTCATCCGGCGCTTCGACGTGCACACAAACTAAATCTACGTCAGGCTCGGTGATGGCTTTGATCGCCGCCGTACCCTTTGCCGCATAATCCGTGTCGGTATAGCCTGTTGCGCCGCTGACTTCGATACGCGGCCATTCTAACAACGCTGCGATTCCGCGAAGCAGATCGACAGCCGTGATCATCCGCCCTTGTTTCGCATAGACGTCCATGAAGGTAGGCAGTGCAGGAGTCTTTCCCAAGCCCCACAGCCAAATATTTGTGGCCGGTAATTTGCCCGTGGCTATGCGTTTTTGGTTGACTGGATGGTCCCGGAAAACCTTACCGCTAAGGCTCATGAGTTCACTCAAGAGGTCACTGCCAAGACCACGTGGAAAATTATTAACCACAGTGTCATCTGTTAAGTCATGTGGTGGTGTTGCCCGAGTGTCTCGGCTAAACGGAGCTTGGTCATCACTTGCACGGTAGAGCAATAAGTTGCGATAACTTACCCCAGTAACAAATTCGAGATCGCTGCGGTCTAGTTCTACTTGCAACGCCTCGAGTAGTTCCGCCGCTTCGCTGTCCGAGATATGATCTGCGGTGAAGTCATGCATGATTTGATCTTCAATTGTTACCAAATTGCAGCGTACCGCCCAATCGTGAGGGCCTAATTCGATGTTCTGTGCAGCAGCTTCTAGTGGCGCACGACCCGTGAAATACTTGTCAGGGTCAAAACCTAAAAGACTCATATTCGCCACAGCTGATCCAGCTGGTAGGTGAGGTGGAACATGATTCGCCGCTCCGACAATACCCGCCTGAGCAATCGCATCCATATGTGGAATGCTGGCAGCTTGCAACGGGGTTTGACCGTCGAGACTTTCTTGCGGAGTGTCTGCACATCCATCGGGGATGATAATAACATATTTCATGGCGTGAGGTTTCTGTTGCTTGGTCTGTCGTAGGTGCTAATTTATGAGTTCATGATTCGCATCACGACGGGACTGCCCGTAATGTTTGCCGAGTTTTTAAGTTCGTCGGCTGCCGCTGTAATAGCCCCGGCGGTAGTCGCATGACTCATGATGACCAACTGAACAGTGTTTTCAGAATCATCTGGTTGCGTTTGTTGTTGGTTGATCGACGCGATGGACACCCCATGGCTACCAATGATACCCGTCAAGCTAGCCATGACTCCCGGGTCGTCGTTGACTTGGAGACGAATGTAATATTTATTGACGGCGTCGTCGGCGGGTGCCATTTGTCGTGGTGATTGTGCGTCGGACCAGAGTTCGAGATTGCCGAATGTTAGGCGAGTTCGCCCGACGACTGTGTCGACGATGTCGGCAACGACGGCAGAGGCGGTCGGCATTTGTCCCGCACCTTGACCATGGAAAAAGACGGGTCCCACAGCGTCACCCCGTACGCGAATGGCGTTAAATGCATCTTCGACTTCTGCTAATGGATTGCCTTTGCGAACGAGCGTCGGAGCAATATTCATTTCGACAGCGTTACCAGTGAGTTTTGATTCGGCTAGTAGTTTGATGCGGTACCCACAGCGGTCAGCATTTTGAATATCGCGTAGTTGCAGCGTCTCGATGCCCTGCAGCGGAATGTCTTGCCAATGCACGCGAACGCCAAATGCAAGATGGCTCAGGATCGCCAGTTTTTGAGCAGTGTCACTGCCATCGACATCTAACTTGGGGTCTGCTTCGGCATATCCTAATTGCTGGGCTTGCTTGACGGCACTTTGATAATCCGTACCGTATTGTTGCATTTGGGTGATGATGTAGTTGCAGGTGCCGTTGAGGATACCTTTGAGCGATGTGATTTGGTTACCCGTGAGGCATTGACCAATGTTGGTGACAATGGGAATACCACCGGCGACCGAAGCTTCAAAGGCAATGCAGCGATTGAGTTCACGGGCGCGGTCGAATAGTTCAGCACCATGTTCCGCTAGTAATGCTTTGTTTGCGGTGACAACATCTTTGCCCGCTTCAAGCATTTGCAGCATGATCGTTCTCGCAGGCTCTGTGCCACCGATTAACTGCGCGACCACTTTGATTTCGGGATCGTTAACGATGTCGTCGAGATTGTCGCTTAAAACGCCTGCGGGTATTTCAACGTCACGCGGCTTTTTCAGGTCAAGAACGATGATTTTTTCAAGCCAAGGGATGCGGCCGGCGTGACGAGCTGTACGATCACCGTGATCCAGTAATAGCTTGGCTACGCCGGTACCGACAGTTCCTAAACCGATGATTGCAATTTTTGTCTTTTCCATGGGAGTTTTGTAACTTGAATTGATATCTATGCGTATGGAGGTCTAACGGTTTGGCAACCCAAATCTGTCTAAAGCTAGTGTAGTTTCCTATTACAGTGTTCGGCATTATTGACCGCTTCGTGCCACACGCAATGGATTGGATTTTGTGAGAATTCTCGATCCGTTCTGAGGGACTGCTTGATAGTCGTCAAGCGCCAGATGCGTTAAACTACACGCGGACGACGACTGTAAATATGAACAGGCACCTAAGAAAATAAGCAGAACTCATACTAGGGGTCGTCTAAACAATGGTCAAGACGAGCCAGATTGTTACACGCGTCACACGCCGGTGATATTAGAAAAACGCGGTGTACAAGAAGTGATAAACATAATAGATGCAACAGATATCCACATTATATAAAAGTCACGGAAAGAATCATGATGGAACCACAGGCCCAAGAATTCTTAGAACGCTTACTGCAAACGCCTGGCCCCTCAGGTTTTGAAGAACCCGTGCAGCGTTTGGTGCGTGAATATGCCGAGTCGTTTGCTGATGATGTGGCCACGGATATTCACGGCAATGTGATTTGTGCGATCAACACCGACAATACAACACGGTTGATGTTTGCTGGGCACTGTGACCAAATCGGATTACTGGTAAGCCATATTGATGATGACGGATTTGTTTATGCCCAGACCATTGGCGGTTGGGACCCTCAGCAATTGATTGGCCAACGCTTGGTGATATGGACAGAAAGCGGGGAAGTGCCTGCAGTGGTTTCCCGCAAGCCGATTCATTTGCTGACGGAAATAGAACGCACGCAAGTCGTGAAGCTTACTGAAATGTGGTTGGATATCGGTGCGATCAGTAAAGAAGATGCTCAGAGTGTTGTTGAGATTGGTGATCCGATTACGCTTAAACTCGGTATGCAACCGCTGCGAAATGGCTTGATTAATGGTCCGGCTATGGATAACCGAACGGGTACCTGGGTGGTGATCGAGGCGTTGCGACGCGCTAAGTTAGTGAATCCTGAATGCGGAGTGTACGCGGTATCAACAGTGCAAGAAGAAATTGGCCTCCGCGGGGCACGCACGAGTGCCTTTGGAATTGACCCGCATACTGCCATTGCTGTTGACGTAACCCATGCGACGGACTGCCCCACAATCGATATGAAACAACTGGGAGATATTCAATTGGGCCAGGGTCCCGTTGTGTTTCGTGGCCCGAATATGAATCCAGGCGTGGTGCAGCGACTGCGGGATATTAGCTCGTCACAGCAAATTCCTTCACAACTCGCAGCGCTCGGTCGCGGTGCATCAAATGATGCTAATGCGTTGCAGTTGAATCGAGCGGGAGTAGCCACTGGATTGGTCAGTATTGCGAATCGATATATGCACAGTGCGGTAGAGACGATTGCACTGGACGATTTAGACAATGCCGCTGAATTGCTTGCTCAATTTGCAGTGGCATATACTGCAGATGATGACTTCACACCTTGCTAATGCTTGCTCTGTTTCAATTCCGACGACAAATTAATGCGAAATAGATGGAATTTTGGAATTGGCGATGATCCGATAATTCTCGTGCCTTGAAAGTTATAATTCCTGTCAAAATGGCATCAATCGAGTGCCGGATATTGTGGTTCTGCCAAAATGGCATTACTCGGAATGCATACAGCCCCTAGCGGGGAAATAATAAAGATGTAAATGCCGCTAGACGTCCTTGTGTATTCTTGGTTTGTGGTTTATTTTCGAAGGTTTGGCACGCGTATTGCGTTGCTTTAAAGGAATTACAAATTCAAAGAGATCGTAAAACACCCGAATTCGATGTTTCACTACATCAGAGATTGGGATTGAAATAAAATAGGCGATTTGGACAACTCGCGAAGGAGAATCCGGACGTGGCAAAACAAATGGTTTTTGATGACAGGGCAAGACAATCCCTGTTAACTGGCGTCAGTAAACTAGCACGAGCTGTACGCAGCACATTAGGTCCTCGCGGCCGAAATGCAGTTTTAGACAAAGGTTGGGGTTCACCCAAAGTAACCAAAGACGGCGTGACCGTTGCCGAAGATATTGAATTAGATAATGTCTTTGAAAACCTCGGTAGCCAGATGGTGAAGGAAGCTGCTAGTAAGACGAATGACGTCGCTGGTGACGGAACAACCACAGCGACCGTTTTAGCCGAAGCGATTTTTCGTGAAGGTTTGAAAATGATTGCCGCGGGTGCTGATCCGATGGCTTTGTCGCGCGGAATCGCTAAGGCAGTTAGTGCGTCATGCGATAGCGTTACGAAGCAGGCTACGCCGATTGATCCAAAAAGCAAAAAGGAAATCCAGCAGGTTGCCGCAATTGCCGGTAATAATGACGCTTCGATTGGTAAAGTGCTAGCAGATGCCTTTATTAAAGTTGGAAAAAACGGTGTCATCACTGTTGAAGAAGGTCGTGGCAACGAAACAATCGTTGATATCGTTGAAGGTATGCAATTCGATCGTGGCTTCCTGTCTCCTCACTTTGTGACCAATGAAAGTGAAGTGATTGTTGAGCTTGAAAATTGCCTGATCCTGTTGTTTGAAGAGAAGATAACGTCAAACAAAAAAATGATTCCACTGCTTGAAGCAGTCAGTCAATCTAAGAAGTCGTTGCTGATTATTGCCGAAGACATCGAAGGCGAAGCACTAGCGACCCTCGTGGTTAACAAAATGCGTGGCATCTTGAACGTCTGTGCTGTTAAAGCCCCAGGTTATGGTGACCGTCGTAAAGCGATCATGGGCGATATTGCTGTGCTAACGGGAGCTACTCCGATCTTCAAAGATTTGGGGATTGAACTCGAAAGCGTCAAGATCGCTGACTTAGGGACCGCTAAGAAAATCAAAATCACCTCGGAAACGACAGTGATGGTTGGCGGAGCGGGAGCGAAAGTAGACATCAAAGGTCGTGTGGAACAAATCCGCAATGAAATTGAAGTTACCGACAGTGAATATGATCGCGAAAAGCTTCAAGAACGATTAGCCAAACTCGCTGGCGGTGTTGCTCAAATTAACTGTGGTGCAACGACCGAAACCGAAATGAAAGAACGTAAAGCATTACTCGAAGACGCCAAATCAGCAACTCAAGCCGCACTTGAAAGCGGAGTTGTCGCTGGTGGTGGAGTTGCCTTGATTCGATCAGCCAAAGCAATTGAAAGTTTAGGGCTAAGCGGAGACGAAAAGCTCGGCGGATCGATTATTAGGAATGTACTGGATTACCCTCTACGGGCCATCGCTGAAAACGCGGGACTTGACGGAGCGGTTATTGTAAATCGAGTGCGAAAGCTCAAGGGTAAAAACGATGGCTATAATGCTGACACAGATACCTACGGCGACCTTATCGAAATGGGAGTGATCGAACCGGCGAAGGTAGTCACCACCGCATTACAAAATGCAGCAAGTGTTGCTTCTTTGTTAATTACTACAGAATGTCTCGTTGCAGAGATTCCTGCGGACGACGACGACGACGATCATCAAGACCACCACGACCATGGAATGGGCGGCGGTATGGATGCGATGGGCGGCATGGGCGGCATGGGTGGCATGGGCGGCATGCCTGGCATGATGTAGTCGAGACTCGGTTGACTGACTTGTGCAGTCCACGCCGAAGCCAAACCCCAATCAATAGATAAAAACTAATTTATTAAGTACTAAGTTATCAAAGGAATATTCGAATCATGGCAAAGATCAAAGTTCGTCCATTGGATGATCGTGTGGTTATTCGTCCGGCAGCTTCAGAAGAAGTAACAGCTGGAGGAATTGTGCTTCCCGATTCTGCTAAAGAAAAACCTCAACGCGGTACAGTCGTTGCTGTGGGAAGTGGCCGTTTATTGGAAAGCGGTGATCGTGCTTCGCTTTCAATTGAAGTCGGAGATATTGTCATTTATGGAAAGTTCGGTGGAATGGACATGGAAGTAAATGGCGAAGACGTGAAGATCCTGCGAGAATCAGAAATTCTTGCAAAGGTTCTATAACGAACAAATCATTTTCATAATCAGTTGAATCATTTAATATTCAACGCTAGGAGTTTGAATCGTGGCAAAACAACTTTTGTTTGAAGACAACGCGCGTTCTCGGATGTTGCGTGGTGTAAATAAACTAGCTGACGCAGTAGCCGTCACTATGGGGCCTACGGGGCGCAATGTCATTATTGACAAATCTTTCGGTGGCCCGACGGTTACCAAGGATGGCGTTACGGTAGCCAAAGAAATCGAATTAGAGGACCGTTTTGAAAACATGGGCGCGCGATTGGTTGTTGAGGTTGCTCAAAAAACCTCAGATCTCGCTGGCGATGGTACAACAACGGCAACCGTCTTGGCACGGTCCATCTATAAAGAGGGTTTGCGGAACATTGTTGCCGGTAGCAATCCAATGTCGGTACGCAAAGGTATCGCAAAAGCAGTCGTTGCTGCTCAAGGCGAGTTGTTGAGTATGGCTCAACCCGTTTCTAGCAAAGAAGAAGTCGCTCAAATTGGCTCGGTCAGTGCTAATAACGACGATTCGATCGGCGATCTATTAGCTGACGCTCTACAGCGAGTTGGCAAAGATGGCGTCATTACTGTCGAAGAAGGTAAAACCGCCGAAACAACCGTCGAATTTGTTGATGGTATGCAATTCGACAAAGGCTATATCTCCCCATACTTTATCAATCGTCAAGCTGAAATGGATTGTGAACTTGAGGATGCTTACATTCTCATTCACGAAAAGAAGATCAGTAATTTGCAAGCGTTAGTTCCCGTGCTTGAAAAAGCAAGTGGCACTGGCAAACCACTTTTGATTATCGCCGAAGATGTTGATGCAGAAGCATTAACACTGCTTGTTGTCAACAAACTACGGGGCGTCCTAAATGTGTGTGCTGTGAAGGCTCCAGGATTTGGTGATCGTCGTAAGAATATGCTAGGTGACATCGCCACGTTAACCGGCGGAACGCTCGTTAGTGACGATCTTGGCATGCAGCTTGAAAATCTAACGCTTGAACAACTTGGACAAGCCCGTAAGATCACGGTCGACAAAAGTTCGACTATATTGGTAAACGGAGCTGGCAAGCGAGCGGACATCGACTCGCGGGTTGAGCAAATTAACAATCAAATGGCGCAAACGGAAAGCGAATACGACAAAGAGAAATTCCAAGAACGCTTGGCGAAACTCTCAGGTGGCGTAGCCGTTATTTCTGTCGGTGCTGAAACCGAAACCGATATGAAACAGAAAAAGGCCCGGATCGAAGACGCCTTGCACGCTACGCGTGCTGCAGTTGAAGAAGGAATCGTGGCTGGCGGCGGCGTGGCACTTCTTCGTTGTCAAAAGGCTGTCGAAGAAATACGAAGCTCTACTCGTGGTGACGAAAAAATCGGTGTCGATATTATCCTTAATGCACTCGATGCGCCACTGCGTCAAATCGCCGATAATGGCGGAATCGACGGTTCCGTTGTTGCCGATAATGTACGATCCAAGAAATCCACAGTATACGGATACAATGCGAACACTGGCAAATACGGCGACATGTTAGCTGCTGGAGTTATCGATCCTGTCAAAGTTGTACGTACAGCGTTGGCCAACGCCGGTAGTATTGCTGGTTTGATGCTTACGACCGAAGTTTTGGTGACCAACTTCGATGCTGATGACAAAGACAAGCAAAAGGTTGAGGGTAGCGTAAGTTAGTGAACACGAGACTTATATAACACCTCGGTCAAACCTAATTCAATTTGGTTTAACAAAGCCGCCTCCCGCTTGGATGGGGGCGGCTTTTTCAATTTTAGGTGTTCGCTACGGTATTGGAATTGTCGAAACTCAATTGCGCCAATACATGGCCGTATGACAGTAAGACGAATTAGGATTGTGGTTAACTAGCTATGGCTCAAAAACGCGATTTCTATGAAGTCCTTGCCGTTGCTCGCGATGCGCCTAAGAACGTGATCTCAAAAGCCTACCGTAAACTAGCGATTCAATATCACCCGGACACGAATCCAGATGATGAAGACGCCATTTCTAAGTTTAAAGAAGCCGCTGAGGCTTACGAAGTTCTAAGCAACGCTGAGAAACGTCAACGCTATGATCAATACGGACACGCGGGCTTGGACGGTATGGGCGGTGGTGCGGGATCGAGCGTAGAAGATATCTTTGAAGCTTTCGGTGATCTATTTGGCGGTGGCGGTGGCGGTGGCATTTTCGACGGTATTTTTGGCGGTGGACGAAGACAAAATCGCGTGCGTCGAGGCGGTGATATTCGCTGTGACGTGACGCTTGATCTTGAGGAAGCAGCCACGGGTTGTGAGCAAACACTGGAAGTTGTTCGCAATGAGGTTTGTGACAGTTGTGATGGATCCGGCGGCGCGCCTGACGCGGAACGCGAGGTGTGTACACGCTGTGACGGAAATGGACAAGTTATTAAGTCTGCAGGTATTCTGCGTGTGCAGACTACCTGCCCGTCCTGCCAAGGACAAGGCGAGGTGATATCTGCGGCATGTGAAGAATGTCGTGGGCAGGGTGTTATGCCGCAAACAAATGAAATCACGATAAGTATACCGGCGGGAGTTGATGATGGGACTCGAGTGCGGATGACCGGGCAGGGCGAACCAAGTCCCGATGGCGGACCCAGTGGGGATTGTTATTGCTTCATCGAAGTCCGTCCACATCGAGTGTTTCAACGCCATGATGAACATCTCATCGTTCGGCTGCCAGTAACATATGCGCAATCTGTATTAGGCGCTGAGGTCGAAGTACCGACACTGAAGGGGCGTGAAGTATTTACGATTCCTGCTGGTACGCCCTCGGGCGAGACATTTCGTTTACGAGGACGTGGAGTGCCGCATGTGCATTCTAGGCGGCTAGGTGATCTGTTGGTGCAAACCTATATTGAAGTGCCGGAAAAAATCAGCGACCAACAACAACAATTGTTGAGAGATCTGGCTGAAATGGAACAAACAGAGGTTGCTCCGCAACGCAAAGGCTGGCTGGACCAACTAAAAAAGTTATTTACTATATCCGATTCTCAAGAATCGACTAATTGAGTGCGGCAATAGATTGAGGCAAATGATATGAGCAACGATGAATTTGAGGAAAAAGAAGCCACTAGTGCGAGTGATGCTAATGGGCCACCGCTGGATGACGTCATCGAAGATATTGTTGATGCGCTCGCCGAAGATCAGGTGACGGACCCCGAAGTGGAGCCTGAGCAAGAACAAGAGATAGAGGCGGTAGAAGAAATAGTCGAAGAGTTGACTGTTGAGCAACAATTAGCGCAAGCGTGTGACAACAATATGCGATTGTTAGCCGAAATTGATAACTTGCGAAAACGATCTCAGCGAGATAAGCAGCAGCAATTGAAATACGCAGCCATGCCCGTGATTTCAGATATGCTGAGCGTGATCGACGATTTGTATCGAACGTTAGAAGCGAGCCAAAGTGGTGGTGATGTAGATGCTTTTACAGGTGGAGTTGAGATTGTTGTTCAGAGTTTTACGTCCGTTCTAGAAAAGTATCAGTGCCTAGCAATCAAGGCAGAAGCTGGTGAAGCGTTTGATGTGAAGTTGCACGAGGCGATAAGCTTGCAAGTGAGTGATCAATTTGATGCGAATGTGATATTGGCTGTGGTGCAACAGGGGTATCAAATGCATGATCGTGTAATTCGCCCGAGTCAAGTTATTGTTTCCAGTGGACCAGCAGTGGATGAAACGGTGTCAGGCGAATAAATTTATTGGTGAAACCGACCGGTGATTTAGAGAGAAATATGTTATGCCAACCTATGATTATGAATGTGACGCTTGCGGACACTTATTCGAACTGTTTCAAGGTATCAACGACCCGCTCAAGCGTAAATGTCCGGAGTGCAAAAAATTGAAATTGCGGCGGTTGTTTGGAACAGGTGCTGCGATATTGTTCAAAGGTTCGGGTTTTTACGAAACGGACTACCGTAGCGATTCCTATAAGAGCGATGCAAAAAAAGCAAGTTCCGCGGAAAAGAAATCGAAAGCGGGCGCTAGTTCGAGTAAAAAATCTACTAAAAACTCGGATAGTAAGCCGAGTTCATCGGGTAATTCCTCCGACAAGGGCAGTGATTCAAAATCGTAACGAGATATTGATGTGCTTGAATTGGATTTGAGTTTCGATTGTTAACGTGGACTTTTATTACCAAGAAACAGTACAATACGTGTCAGATATGGGCTGCAGAAAAGTACGGAGTTAATGATGGCGGTAATTGAATGTGCGACCTGTCAAAAAGAATTTGATACGCAAAAATCACCGGCAGCGCCGTTCTGTTCACATCGTTGCCGCGAAATTGATTTGGGGCGGTGGTTAAATGAGGAATATGGTTTACCTGTCGAACCGACCGAAGAAGAACCGCTACATGATTCGCAAGAGATTCAAGAGGAAGTAGAGTGACGCGTGAGTTCTTAGCTTTCGCCCTTACTTGAATAGATTTTCGGTTTGAACAAACAGTAGCAAGGAATGCAAAATGGCACAGCAATATGAAGTAGTCAAAGGAATTGACTGGCGACAAGTGTTTCCGGCCTCCGTGCTCACTCGCTGTTTTCGTGTCGCGATTAGCGTCTCTGTTTTGTTCCTAGCAACGCTGGGTGTTTGCTTGACTCAAGCTGGATGGCAGTTGTCACAGTCTGTGTTTGCACCTGCCCAAAGCGTCTCACTGCAAGCTCCTGTTGGTGATTTGACAAGATCTGAAAAAACGGGAGACGAAGTACAAGGTTTCTGGGATGCATTAGAAACCGGCGATGGACCAGCGTGGGTAGGTACGCAGTTTTGCGATTACGTCGATAAAGAGCATTTGGCCAATGGCGCGATTCAGGGTAAAAACGCATGGGCCATTTGTATCGTCGATGCGTTTTGGCTGCTTTTGGTATGGTCTTTTGTCGGTGGGGCGATTACTCGAATCGCCGTAGTCCAAATTGGTCGCGAGGAACGTATTGGATTGAAGGAAGCGTATTGTTTTGTGAGAGGTAAATTTGTCTCCTACTTAATGTCCCCCTTGTTTGTATTGGTTGCCTGTGCTGTCTTATCGTTACCGATTTTGGGAATCAGCGCTTTATTGAACTTTAATATCGGTGTTGTGCTCGCTGGTGTGTTGTGGGTGTTGGTGGTCATTGCCGGTATTGCGATTGCTGTGTTACTGACGGGCCTGTTTTTTGGCTGGCCGTTGATGTGGCCCACGATCAGTGCGGAAGAATCAGGAGATGTATACGAAGCGACAAGCCGTAGTTTTGCTTACACTTTCCAAGCGCCTTTACAGTACTTTGGCTACGCGTTGATCGTTTGCGCGATTTGGATTCCGGGCGTCGTGATTGTTCAGAGTTTCGCAGTTTTGGTCGAACAGGTCGTGTTTACTGTAGCCGGTATTTCTGGTGGTCCTGCCATGCAGGACGTGCAGCAATTTATCGAGACCGGCGCGACGAGTGAGGAAAGTTCTGCGTATGTGCTAGGTGCTAATATAATTGGCAGCATTCACTGGATTGGGCACGTCGTTGCCGATGCATTTTGTATTAGTTTCTTCTTTTGTTCGTCTGCCGGCGTCTATTTGTTATTGCGACGATTTGTAGATCAAACGGAAATTGACGAAGTGTTTGTAGTCGATGAAAAAACTAAATATGGTTTGGAAGATTTGTTACAGCAGAGCGCTGAGGATGCTGCACCGACTGCGTCTGATGAAGGGACCGACTAATCGATGGCTCAAGTACTTTTTTTATCGGATGATTTGATGTTCGGGTCGCGAGTGGCGCATGCTGCCTTGATGCAAAATGTATCGCTGCAAACGGTGTTGCAATTGGACCAATTACCTGAGGCACTGCAATATATCGATGTTGAACGAATTATCTTAGATTTATCCTGTACGGCGTTTATTCCGGCGCATGTAATGGAAGTCGTCGAATCTTCGGATCGCGAACCGCGCACGATGGCATTTGGACCGCATGTTCAGCAAGAGAAGTTAGATATAGCGAACGCCGCGGGGTTTGATGAAGTTGTCAGTAATGGGCAATTCAGTGAAATGCTACCGGGGTTGTTTACCAAAACTTAAACGGTCACCGCAGTGCATGGATTGTGAGCATTAACGCCGTCTACAATGCTTCGGGCCCGGTAACGGCGGCGCCGAGATCATAAGCTTCGCCGAGCGGCAGGACGAATATTTTCCCGTCACCAATATTGCCTTCTTGCCCCGTCTTGGCAGCTTTGCAAATCGTATCAATCGCACGCTCAACAAAATCGTCGTTGACGGCAATTTCTAACGTTATCTTACGCAGCAAATGCGTTTTGTACTCCATTCCGCGGAACATCGCTGTTTGTCCTCGTTGCCGAGCAAAACCGTGGGCATCGCAAACAGTCATGCGGGATATGCCAGATTTTTCTAGTGCGGCCTGTACTGCTGCTAGCCGCGTCGGTTGTATAATGGCAACTATTAACTTCATCTGATTCGATGCTTTAGCGGTTGGTCCTACCTAATGTCTGTTTCAATTATACGAGTTCTTCAAAATTATGGTATCGGGTATGCCGCGTCTAAGTCGAATAGTCAGGAGATCGAAGCGTTGGGGTCAGCTGGGGGCTTTAGTGGTGCGGAGTTTTGGAAGATCACCATCGGACCGACTGAGTATTGTTTGAGACGTTGGCCACACAGCAAGCCGACTCGCTCTCAAGCAGATGTGATCTACTCGACGCTCGAATATGTCCGGCAACATTCGGATTTGCCGCTAGCGTTCTCGATTCAAACCGTTCACGGTGAACCGATGTGTCGAGCGGACGATGCTAATTGGGAACTGTCTCTCTGGATGCCCGGAAAGCCTATCGCGGAAACGGAAATCAATGATGACCAATTGCGTGCGGCTGCACGGGCACTCGCTGAATTTCATAATACAACAAGTTCGTTATCACAGCAGCAGCGAGCGTCACCGGCAATCGAATTTCGTTGCACAATGATAGATCGTTTGTGGGCGACGCAATTGGAGCAACTGCAAGCAACTCAAGACTTATCAGGCGTTGTTGACACCGGTATTAAAAAGATGTTGTTACAACAATTTCGATATCAAGCCCATGCACTGCGTCAACAACTAGAATTGGTACGCAGCGTACCGGTTTTACAAATCCCAATTTTTGGTGATATTTGGTCGGATCATGTCCTCTTCAATAACGATGAAGTAAGTGCAATACTCGATTTCGGAGCGATGAAGGTAGAAAGTCCCTGCCTCGATATCGCTCGGCTGTTTGGTAGTTATGCCGATTATTCGGCGGAAGCATTACGTCGTGGGATTAGCTATTACAGCGAATTTCGAGAGCTAAACGACTTGGAACTTGGTCTAATCGAACTTTATGATCGAGGATACGTACTATTGGCAGGCATACAGTGGTTGATATGGGTTGAGTTAGAGCAGCGAGTGTTCGTGGACAATGAGGCGGTTCGACAGCGATTGCAAAGACTTGTGCGTCGTTGTGAACCTGCAATTTAACCAAGCAATAATGGGCAATTCTTTCTAGCTATAGCATGGTTTATCATTGTTCTATTAGAATGGATGCTTCACTGCTCGGCGGTGAATATTGCAATGTTTGTTAGCAAATGACAACGAGGAGCAGAAGATTGAATATTAAAGGGAATAGGTTGCAGCGATTTGTAATGATACTGATTGCAATGCTGGTATCAGTGTCTGTTGCAACTGATATTGCGTTGGCTCAGCCGAGTGCCGCCGATACGGATAGTTCTCCCGACGAAATAAAATCAATTGGCGAATTAATTGGCGATCCACCGCCGGCTGGAGCGTTTGGTGGATTGGGCGATGGGTTTGGTGCTCCCGCCGGCCCTCTAGTTAGCGGCAGTGCGAGTTATTTTGTTGATTCAAAATCGGGCGCAGGACAAATTCGATTTACTGTTACTGTCGTGGATGGGCATCACATTTATTCATTGGGGCAGAAACCTGGTGGCCCGTTACCCACGCGACTCATTGTGAGCGGCAGTGAAGGAGTTGAGGTTGCTGGCGCAGTTCGCGGTGACAAGAAACCCGAAATACATCATTACGATGTTTACGAAGATTTAGATGTCGAGGAGATCAAGGGGACG
Organism: uncultured Planctomycetaceae bacterium; assembly: GCA_963934735.1. Taxonomy (GTDB): domain Bacteria; phylum Planctomycetota; class Planctomycetia; order Pirellulales; family Pirellulaceae; genus UBA721. The sequence continues at coordinate 2,279 of CAWVZW010000053.1, read as the reverse complement.
ATGAATTGGTGGATTCCAATTCAAGTAGACACGACGCAACCAGCGGACGGTGAACAGTTAGAAGTGGTTGTTGCTCTTGATGGACTCGCGTGTACGGACGACCTCGGCACGTGTACTCCACAAAATTTGCGGATCGTTGCCGAATCGGACAGTTCATTGGGCGACGATTTTCAGTCGTTTATGCGCACTCAGACGCCGGCCGAGACCAATGGTGAGACGGATCCACCGATTGCGATCGTGGGAACACCACCACCACCGACAACACAACAATCATTAATCGGAGTTTTAGCGTTTGCATTGCTCGGTGGTTTTATTTTGAACTTCATGCCTTGTGTGCTGCCCGTGATCGGATTGAAGGTGATGTCATTTGTACAACAAGCAGGTGAATCACGGCGCCGCGTTTTTACGCTGAACCTGTGGTATGCGCTGGGCCTGATGAGCGTCTTCTTAGTGTTTGCGACCTTAGCTTTATTCTTGGGGCTCGGGTGGGGTCAACAAAATCAGAATGATAGTTTCAACATCGTTATGGTCGCTGTCATTTTTGTAATGGCCTTGAGTTTTATTGGTGTTTGGGAAATCCCGATTCCTGGATTTGTGGGGTCTGGAAAGATCGCGGAAAAATCTGAAAAAGAAGGCCCGTTTGCCGCCTACACCAAAGGAATCATTACGACACTGTTAGCCATTCCTTGTAGTGGCCCTGGTTTAGGGATCGCGCTTACTTATTGTGCGAAACAAATGGCCGAAAACCCAGGTGCAAGCGGCATGATCAACGTATATGCAGTATTTGTTACTCTGGGCTTGGGCATGGCGTTTCCCTATATCTTAATTGGCGCCTTTCCCGCGTTAGTCAATTTCCTGCCTAAACCCGGTGCTTGGATGGAAACGTTTAAGGAGTTGATGGGATACATATTGTTGGGAACCGTTGTTTTCATCATGACTTACATCAGTTTCGGATTAGTTGTTCCAACGCTAGCCTTCTTGTTTGCTTTGTGGGCGGCTTGTTGGTGGATCGGGCGCATACCGTTTACAGCAACTTCCATCGCCAAGTTGCGCAGTCGCACGTCAGCATTAGCATTTGCTGCCGTCGCCGGATGGTTTTGTTTCACACTTTTTGGCGATTACATGGAAGAGCAGTTTCAGTCACGCATCGAACAAGAGATTGCAGCGTCGGAAGGTGATGGCACGTTGGTGATCGATGAAGAGGGAGACAATATATATACAGCTCAGAGGTTAGAAGCACTCTTGGATTCTGGTCGATATGTGATGGTTGACTTTACAGCGGACTGGTGCCTTACATGCAAGACACTTGAAAAAGCAGTTCTCAAGACCGATAGGGTACAGACTGCGTTACATGAGCGTGGCGTTGTTCAAATGGTTGCGGACTGGACCAAGCTTAATACGGTTATTGGGAAACAAATTGAATCGGAAATTGTGAAATTAAAGACAGGCAAGCAATTACCGATCATCGCATTCTATTTTCCAGAAGATCGCGAGAACCCGCGAACACTTGTCGCGGCCTATACTACGGCTGGTATCTTGGAAATTCTCCAAGATATACCAGTTGCTGTTGATGCGGACAGCAACGCGTCAACTGAAATCGGAAGTGATCAAGTCGTCGACGTGCATTCGGTACAACGATAGAATCCTCTATTCGATTCGGGAATGTAATATTCGTTTTGAGGTTTTTAAACACTAATTTGCGCCAATGGACGAATTCGATTGGTAATATACCAATCTGCTAGCTCTAGTCTCCTCCCACGAGATTCAAAGAGTTGCTAGAATGACGTTTCCGATATTCATCAAAACGACGTGAGCAATTCAAGGAACTCAGTACATGGCGAAAGCCACCTACAAGGACGCGGGAGTTGATCTCGAGGTTTATGCGGAGTCGATGGCTCGCTTGCCAAAGTTGATGCAACGCACCTACTCACCCCGAGTCATGCGGCTCGATGGCGGCTTTGCTGGGTTGTTTCAAGTTGATTTTGACAATGGCCTGTTCGCGAGATCCTACAAAAACCCCGTGCTCGTTTCAGGCACTGACGGTGTCGGCACGAAGTTAAAATTGGCTCAAATGACCGGCAAACACGACACGGTTGGCATTGATCTTGTGGCAATGTGTGTCAACGACATTATATGTTGCGGTGCCGAACCGTTGTTCTTTCTCGATTACGTAGCGATGAGCCATGACGACCCTGGTCAGTTGGAACAGATTGTACAAGGAATTAGTGACGGTTGTGTTGATGCAGATTGTGCTTTACTCGCTGGCGAAACTGCGATTA
>CAWVZW010000052.1:0-25381 GCA_963934735.1 uncultured Planctomycetaceae bacterium | reverse complement strand
GCCGCGTCAAGGATTGTGCTTTCTGCGGTAATGGCTGCTTCAAACTCGAACGATGATTCCGAAAGTTCAGAGTGCTGTGACGGCGATTGCATTTCTGCGGGCAGAACCGTCGCAAGTTTATCGGCAACTTCCGCCGCAGATTGATAACGCGTGGCGGTTTGCTTAGCCATCATGTAATTGATGAGTTGTGTAATCGGTTCTGAAACCCCGAAGTCACCCAAGTCCGCAATTGGCTCGCTGGCGTGCAATGCCATCTTGTTTGCGATACTGCCTCCCGGAAAAGGCTGCATACCGGTTAGCATAAAATACAGAATGGCGCCGAGGCTATAAATATCCGTTGTAATATTTAGATTTACATCGGGCAATTGTAGTTCAGGAGCCATATAGTCGGCAGCTAAAACCAGTGCCTCGTTATCTTCATCCGCCGGCAAATTGAGTGGGCGGTGAATCTGGTCAAAAAACGGCAGCAATTTGACCTGGTCGTTTTCATCTAGCCAAATACTATTTGGTGTTAGATGACCAAACACAACGCCTCGTTTGTGAAGTTGTTGCAGGGCTAGTGCGACCTGCCAAGCGATCGTGCAGGCGTCGACTTCGTTCAATCGCGCTGTCATGGACATGCGTTGAGTCAGCGATTGAATTTTAGGCGTTCTAATTAATTCATCTTGCAGTACAACACATCGATACGAAGTTTCGTGCACGAGGTCGTAAATTCGCCAGATGTTGGGATTGCGCAATCCGGCAAATGCTTTCACGCGTTGAATGAGGGGGCCAAAGAAAATGGGTTGTTGGCATTCGTCTCCGGTCAAAAAATGAAGAATAACTGGATGATCCGTACTTTGGTGACGAGCTTGGAACCAACCTTTGAGCGGCCCTTCTGATATTCGGTCTTGGACCTGATAGTGGCCGAATTGAAACGGCCCTGTGCGACCCTTCAATAGGATGCGGGCTTGGTAGACCGTAAGCGCCTGTTGGCTGATCAACCACTTGGAAACGGAATCAGCATTATTATCCGCGTCGTTCTCTGCTGACTCTTCTGCTTGATATTTGTCTTGTAATTCAGTGAGTTGCTCGCTCGGCACGAGTTCGCTTTCTTCGAACAGTTTCCAGAATTCGTTGAGTGTGGTCATAGTGATTTCTAGATTCTAATATTGAGCGCCGGAGCCAGTCAATTTACGGTCGTTCGTCAATGCATTGGTGACGATCTGATTGAGTATCTCACAGGCTTGGTTTATTTGTGTATTTGAAACGTCAAGGTGTGTGACCATACGTACCCGAGTTGGCCCGAGCGCGAGACATCGTACGTTTTGTGATTCGAGTTCCGCCACGAGTGCCGACGGCGAGCCGACGCGAGACGAAACATCAAACATAACAATATTGGTATCGGCCCGATCTCCGGCAAGCTGTAGTCCTTCGGTGTCACGGATAGTTTGTGCTAGTTGTTGAGCGTTTTGGTTGTCAATGTGTAGTTGTTCGAGATTGTGCTCGAGGGCAAAAAGAGCACCCGCAGCGATGATCCCAGCTTGTCGCATACCACCACCAAACATTTTACGGTGGCGGCGGGCAAAGGCAATCATTTCTGTCGTGCCACAGAGAGCGGAACCGACCGGTGCGCCTAAGCCTTTGCTGAAGCAAATGGATACGGTGTCAAAATGTTGTGCCCACTGTGCAGCAGGTATTCCCGAGGCGGCTACGGCATTAAAGAGGCGAGCTCCGTCGAGGTGTGTCGCTAGGCCGTTGTCGTGGGCCCATTTGCAAATCTCAGCTACTCCGTCATAAGGTAAAATACGGCCGCCACCTCGATTGTGTGTGTTTTCTAGACAGACGAGTTTGGTACGACAGAAATGCTCGTTATCCGACTTAATTGTGCCTATGAACTGTGCGGGGTCGAGAACACCGTCGTTACCAGGTAATAATTGTACGGCGAGACCACTTAGCGAGGCATAGGCTCCTTGCTCGTAACTGTAGATGTGACATTGTGATTCACAAATAAACTCGTCGCCGGATCGGCAATGAATACGCAGTCCGATTTGATTGCTCATCGTTCCAGAGGGTACAAATAGAGCGGCTTCTTTTCCGGTAAGTTCGGCGATTTTGTTTTGTAAGCGAGCCACTGTCGGGTCGATATCGATGACATCATCGTCGACATCCGCTTGAGCCATCGCTTCGCGCATTTGCTGTGACGGTTTAGTAACGGTGTCGCTGCGTAAATCAATTGGAGTGGTCATAGCAGGTGGGATAATATTTTGGGAATGGATAGGTCACGTGGTCAGGGAATTCTGAGCGAGATTCAATCGCCGAATCTATTTCTATTATGAAGTCCCGATGCGGTGGTGGGAATATCATTGGGGCAAAAAGAGCGGGATACGAACGGAGAAAGTGAGCAAATTCAAGGGGTTACCAAAAATCAACCTCTCGTTCACAATATAAGGACTAGAACACGCCTGTTCTTAACCACTATTGATCGTGTAAACCATGACAAATCCCCTCAATATTCAACGTTTTGATACTCGGCAAGACAGCATTACGTCTGTTGTGGCGGCTCTGCGTGATAAGCTCAGCCCCAGCGGAGATATCGTAAGCGCAGCTGGGCGTCAGCGGACGATTGATGTGTTTGGAGAGCCGCTCACCGCGAAGCAAGTTGTACAGCGCATTTGTGCCGATGTTCGCAATGACGGATTGTCAGCTGTCTTGAAATACACAAAGTCCTTGGACAACGTCGAACTTGATGCCCAATCGTTGCGAGTTAGTGCAGATGAATTGCACTCCGCTCACGCCACTGCTGATCCGGAATTCTTGGCGACCATTGGCAGAATTCAGGACAATATATTGGAATTTCAGCAAGCGATTTTACACTCGGATGTAACACTACCCACTACCGACGGAGTATCACTTAGTCAGCGGTATACACCTCTGCAGCGGGCCGGACTGTGTGTGCCTGGTGGAGCGGCGGCTTATCCTTCAACTGTACTCATGACGGCAGTGCCTGCCCAAGCGGCCGGAGTGCAACAACTGGCTGTGGTGGCCCCGCCCACAAAATTTGGCTCCAATAATCCAGACTTGTTAGCAACCTGCCACGAAATTGGTATTACAGAAGTTTATCGCATGGGCGGCGCGCAAGCAGTCGCGGCGCTGGCCTACGGACTCGAAAACGTACCTGCTGTTGATATTATTGTGGGTCCAGGCAGTATGTTTGTGGCGTTGGCAAAGCAACTGGTTTACGGCACAGTGGCAATTGACTCGATCGCTGGACCTAGCGAAGTTGTCGTCATCGCCGATGCGACCACACGGCCTGATTTTGCTGCTGCCGATTTATTGGCTCAAGCGGAACACGCTCCCGGCGCAAGTATCCTTGTGACGTGGGAAGAAAGCATATTGACTGAAACTTATGCACAACTTGAGACGCAAGTTGCAGCGCTTGAGCGTCATGATGTTACGCGTCAGAGCCTCGAAGAATTCGGCGCTTTGATTCTAGTGCGGAATGCCGCTGAAGCAGTTGAAATCACGAACCAATTGGCGCCGGAACATCTGCACATCGCGATAGCAGAACCGCATGATTTGCAATCACAATTGACAACCGCCGGTGCGACGTTTTTGGGTAATTACACTCCGGTTGCATTGGGTGACTATGTCGCGGGTCCCTCGCATACTTTACCGACGTCCGGTACGGCACGTTGGTCGTCGGGGCTATGTTCAAATGACTTTTTGCGAAGTAGCAGCGTGATTGAATTTAGCCAGTCGGCGATGCAGGCAGTGGCTGGTGATGTGGCGACCATGGCGAACAAAGAAGGTTTAACTGCACATCGCCGCAGCGTCGAAATCCGAGTTGAGTCTGAGTAGCGGTGTATCCATGTCAAATGTAAGAAAAACAATTCAAGATCTTGCGGGTTATGTTCCAGGTGAACAACCGCAGCAAGGCAAGTTGATCAAACTCAACACGAATGAGAATCCATACCCGGCTTCTGAGGCAGTCGCGGCGGCTATCGAAACGGCTGCGAGGAACCTCGTTCGTTATCCTGATCCTATCGCTACTGGATTTCGTCTGACCGCTGGGCCAATTCTGGGCGTTGATCCGGATTGGATTCTGTGCGGTAATGGCAGCGATGATATCCTTACAATTTTAACGCGTACGTTTGTGGATGCGGGCAATACCATTCGGCTTCCCTACCCTAGCTATACTCTGTATCGCACATTGGCGGCCATTCAAGGGGCTACGGCGGAGGAGGTTGCTTTTAATGACGATTGGACATTACCGACGGCATTTCGGACTGGCGATGGACAATTACGATTGGTGATGTTACCCAATCCAAATAGTCCCACGGGAACAGTGGTTAGTCGCGAAGAAATTCTGGAAATAGCAGACGCTTTACCCTGCCCGTTAGTCGTCGACGAAGCTTACGCGGATTTTGCGGACTTCAATTGCATTGATTTAGTACAAGAAAATGAAAAGATCATTGTGACTCGTACTCTCAGCAAGTCTTACGGTCTAGCTGGCTTACGTTTTGGTTTTGCCGTCGCCCAGCCTCAAGTAATTACCCAGATGCTTAAGGTGAAGGATTCCTATAATTGTGATTCGTTGTCATTAGCTGCGGCAACTGCGGCGATAAGTGATACGAATTGGCTAGCCGGGAATGTCGCCAAGATTCGAGTGACTCGAAGCCGTTTGCAGGCACAATTGGCACAATTGGGATATGACGTAATACCCTCGCACGCAAATTTTGTCTGGTGTACCCATTCGGAACAACCCGCAGAACAGATTTACGAGTATCTCAAAGAGAACGGCATTTTAGTCCGATATATGAAGTATCCCAAATGGCAGGATGGGTTAAGAATCAGCGTTGGCTCGGATGAGCAAATGGATGCCTGCCTCAGTCTTTTAGAGAAACGATAGGGTAATACGATGACGCGTACAGCTGAGGTCGACCGTAAAACAGCCGAAACAGACATTCAATTGTCAATTAATCTTGATGGCAACGGCACTTCGGATATCAAATCCGGTGTGGGCTTTCTAGATCACATGCTTGACTTGTTCGCCCGCCACGCCGTAGTGGACTTAACGGTTCGCGCCAACGGGGACTTACATGTAGATCAACACCACACGGTGGAAGACATTGGTATTTGTTTAGGCCAAGCGGTAAAAGAAGCTCTCGGTGACAAAGCTGGGATTCGTCGCTACGGGCACTATACGTTGCCGATGGAAGAAACACTTGTGTCAATCGCTATCGACCTCAGCGGTCGTTATGCCATGGTATTCAACGCTGAATTTCCAACGAGCCGTATCGGCGAATTTGACAGCGAGTTGGTCGAGGATTTCTGGCAAGCCTTTGCTGCTAATGCCCTTTGCAACTTTCATGTCAACTTACATTATGGTCGCAATAGCCATCATATCAGTGAAGGCATCTTTAAATGCACGGCTCGAGCGTTTCGAGCGGCTATCGAAGCCGACCCACGGATGCATGGGGTTGTGCCCTCCACCAAAGGTACGTTGTAACGAACCTGTTACCTTGGGCTGTGATATCAATCGATATAAGGTTCGAGGAATCTCGCGAGTTTGTGGAAATCACTGGTTGTTTCGATGTAGCGAACGACGGTGACGAGCGTTTGCGGGTCAACGAGTTGCTCAAATGGCACGTATTCTAAATCGAGTTGGCCGCTGATGCTGACCATGACGCCGTTGAGTTGTTGTTCGGCGAGTGCTCGGTATGCACCCACACCTAATTGGCTACCGAGCATAATGTCAAACGCTACGGGTTGAGAGCAGCGTGATTCATAGCCGATTTGCAAGCCATTGATTTTGCGGTGCTTGCCAGTCGCTTCGGTGTAAGCAGTACTGAGGTGTTCGGTTAGAATTTTCCCCAAACTGATTTCCGAAATGGCAATGTGGCCATGGTCATCTCGCGGTATTCCTGCAAGGTAACTGTACGGCAAAAACTCAGCTAATCCTTCGGCAACAACGATTACGCCAAACTGCTTCCCCTGCTCTTCTCGGGCAACCATCGTCCGTACCATGCGTCCGACAAGAGCTGGCATATCCATGATCTTGCGAGTTTCGGATTCGCCAGTGACCTCGTTCGTGATTGTTTCTTCGGTGGCATAGACGCCGACAATATCTTCTACACTGATGACCAAGCTTGCTTCGCCTGCCATCGCCGCTCCATAAGCGAGCCACCCTGCACTGCGTCCCATTGCTTCACAAAGAAAATAGGCTCGACCAGCCGAAGCGTCGCAATTCAAGTTGCGTATTTCCGTTGCCAAGAAATCAACGGCAGTGAAAAAGCCAAAGGTAAAATCGATACCCATGTAGTCATTGTCGATAGTTTTCGGCAGGTGGACTACAGGGATGGTAACCTGGTCCTCGCCAAGGGTTTTTTGGAAAAGTTGAAATTTGTTAGCGGTCTTAAGTGTATCGTCGCCGCCAATGGAAATGAACGCATCGACGCCGAGGCTACGCATGGCATCGTAGGTGCGCTGTAGTGCGGCGGTCTTTTTAGCATCTTGGAAATCAGATGGTTGTTGTATGGATTTGCCAGGATTCGCACGTGCGGTGCCAATCATGATCCCCGGTGTGGTGCGAGTTTGGTCGAGCGACGCTTCAGTAAGCAGAATGTAATCTTGACCTTCGACCAAGGGCGTTTCACCGTCATATTCCATCAAAGCGGAGTATCCGTGTTTGATACCAATGACTTCCGCGCCATTGCGAATGAATGAAATGGCAGCGGATGAAATAACGGCGTTGGCCGCCGGTGCTGGCCCGCCCGCGAATAGGATGGCAACTCGTTTTATGGGATTGTCTGCTTTTTCGGGGCGGGACAAAGTATCAGTAGTCATGGAGAATACTCTAATAAAAAAAGTAAGCGAGAGCGGCAGATCGCGTCTGTGTTTGACTCACGCTGTTTTTTGTCGCTAACCACAAGTGCGGTTGGAAACGTTTAGTCTAGCAGCGTTCGCTCGACGAAGGTGGTATCGATATTACCAGCAATAAATTCGGGGTGCGTCAACACTTTCTTATGGAAGGAAGCCGTTGTGGCAATGCCGCCGACTTGTAATTCATCCAAACAACGGAGCATGGTAGCAATGGCTTCTTTGCGGGTTGGTTGGTGCACTAAGAGTTTGCCGATCATGGAATCATAATGGGGTGGCACAGTGTATCCAGCATGCACATGCGAATCCCAGCGGACACCTTTACCGCCAGGGATAATGAGGTGATCGATTGTGCCAGGGCATGGTTGGAAGTTACGATCCGGGTTTTCGGCATTGATACGACACTCAATCGCATGCCCCTGACAGGGCCCGATATCTTCTTGCGTAAAGGCGAGTGGTTCACCGGCAGCGATTCGGATTTGTTCTTTGATTAAATCCACGCCCGTCACTAATTCTGAGACCGGATGTTCAACTTGGATACGAGCGTTGACTTCGATAAAGTAAAAATCATGGTTCTTGTCGACAATAAACTCGACGGTACCAGCATTGGAGTAATTCGCGTTGGAGATCATACGGACTGCCGCTTCGCAAATCGCCGTACGGATGGCCTCCGGCAAATTTGTCGCCGGTGATTCTTCGATCAATTTTTGATGCCTGCGTTGGGTGCTGCAATCTCGCTCCCACAAGTGCACGACGTTGCCATGTTGATCGGCGATGACTTGCACTTCGACGTGTCGTGGCTGTTCAACATATTTTTCGAGATAGACAGCGGCATTACCAAAGGCAGCCTCAGCTTCTTGAGCTGCTTGTTGCAGTGCGGTTTCGAGGTCCTCGGCATTCTTTGCTACCCGCATCCCTTTTCCACCACCGCCGGCTGTTGCTTTGATGAGCACCGGGTAGCCAATCTCGTTGGCGACCTTTGCCGCTTCGGCGTTGTCGGTTATCAATCCGGCACTGCCTGGGACAACAGGAACGTTTGCTTCGCGCGCCATGCGTCGAGCGGTGTTTTTGTCGCCGAGTTGGTCCATCGAGGCTGGTAAAGGACCGATGAAATCAATTTCGCAGTTTCTACAGACGTCATTGAAGTGAGAATTCTCAGCTAAAAAACCATAGCCGGGGTGAATAGCGTCAGCGTTACCAACTTCGGCTGCGCTGATCACGCGATCAATTTTGAGATAACTTTCGCTAGAGCGAGCGGGGCCAACACAATAGGCTTCATCGGCGAGGTCTAAGTACGCAGCCCCTCGGTCACCCTCGCTGAAAATGGCGATAGTTTCGATTCCCATTTCCTTGCAAGCACGTATTATTCGTAATGCAATTTCGCCTCGGTTCGCTATTAAGATGCGTTTGTACATATAAATGGAGATCGAAAAATAAGAGATAGATTTATTGAGCTCACCTACCCGCGTAGGTGCGAACTGGGGATTTGATTTATGTCCGGCGACAAAAATTAAGCACTGGTGTCAACTTTGAATAACGGCTTGCCAACGTCGACAGGAGTTTGGTCATCAACGAGTACAGCCACGATCTTTCCGCGAATTTCTGCAGGCAACTCGTTGAAAACTTTCATTGCCTCGATAATGCAGACCGTCGATTCCGCCGTAACCATATCGCCAACTTGGACATACGATTCCGATTCCGGATCGGGACGACAGTAAAAGGTGCCAACCATGGGACTATTAATTGTCACAATATGGTCTGGTTCCGCTTCGTCTTCGTCCGCTGCAGTCGTCGGTGCTGCTACGGGGCTTGGTGCCGAGGCAGCCACAGGCATGACTCCGCCAGACCTGGACAAACGAATTTTTTCGCCGTTTTGTTCTAAATCGATCTCGGTTATGTCGTTCTCCTTCATGAACTCTACGTACTGATGGAGACGATCGATATCGAAAACATTGCCGGATTTCGCCATGCTACGCTTTCTTTCTTATTTAATGTTTCTGATACGGATGCTGGTAATCTTGTATTTTAAGCCCTAACGACGGGCGAAAAACATGAAAATCGGTGCTGATGTAACAGAATTGACTAATAAAGTTTGTTTGGTTCCCTTGTTTATCGGTTTTTTTGACGGTTTGACAAGATCATATTTCCAATCGTGCCAAAAAACTAGCTTAGAGTTCTAGAATGCATTCTTCTAGTTTCTTAGGTAAAGTCGTCAAAACTTCATGTCCATTACGGGTAACAAGGACATCATCTTCGATTCGAACACCGCCCCAACCTGGTAAATAAATCCCCGGTTCAACCGTGACGACCATTCCTTGTTGTAGTGGATCGTGGTGATTTTCTGCCAGTCGTGGCGATTCATGAATATACGTTCCAATACCGTGACCAAGACTGTGTCCAAAATATTTCCCGTACCCCGCATTGGCGATATGCCCACGAGCAGCGGCATCGATTTTACTCATGATCGCTCCAGGTTTAATTCGTTTGATGGCTCGCTGCTGTGCTTGCAACACCGTATTATACACTTTACGGTATTTTGCAGTCACTTTGCCAGTGACCATAGTACGCGTGATATCGCTGAGGTAACAATCATAGTCGGCACCCCAGTCGCACAACACAAAATCAGCATCTGCGATAGTTTGGTTACCAGGAGTCGCATGCGGTAGTGCCGCTTGGCTGCCAACAGCAACGATTGGATCGAAGCTCGTACCGCGACCGCCGAATTGGCGAATTTGATGTTCGAGATTGAAAGCAATTTCTTTTTCGGTCTGGTCTTTAGTGAGCGAGCTGGTGATGACCCCAAAAGCTTTTTGTGCGGCATATACCGCTTTGCGAATCAAGGCAACTTCACTGCGGCTCTTGATCTCACGAAGTTTTTCGACAATGCTTGAGGTCGTGACGAAATCGACTTTAGGCATCTCCGTATCGATCGCTTCTGCTATTGCTAGCGGTAGTGAATCGCCCTCGAGGGCAACATTGCTCACCTTGGATTTGCGAATCTGCTTGGCACTGGACTTGATCATCGATTCAGTTGATTTGCGGATCACCGAATCGATGTCACTGCATTCGTCCGCGATTTCTTGCAAGTAGCGAAAATCAGAAATTATGACAGCGTTTTTAGCGGTGACGAACAAGTAGCTCGAGTCACCCGAAAATCCGGTTAGGTAGCTCACGTTACGCACGTCGGTTACCAAAATGGAATCGAGGCCCTTCTCTTTCAGCTGAGACCGTAGTTTATTGCGTCGTTGTGCAGCTTGACTCATTTAGGGTGCCTTTTTGGGGAAATAACCAATCTCAATTTCGTTTTGCGTTGTGCTCATCAACTTTAATCACAATAGGATCAGGCGTTGCTTCAGATTCATTGAACTGAGCATAACTACAGATGATCACCAGATCCGTTGGTTGCATCAGATGAGCAGCTGCTCCATTGATGCAAATCTCCCCTGAATCCGCGGGGGCTTCTATGGCATACGTTGTTAAACGCGTTCCACGACTAATGTTGTAGATATCTACCTGTTCATAGGGTTGAATATCAGCCAGCTTCATTAGTGACGTATCGATCGAAACAGAGCCGTCATAATCAAGCCTGGCTTGCGTGACAGTGGCTCGGTGAATTTTGCTTTTTAAAAAAGTGCGTTTCATGTTTTATTGCAGAAATATTCTATTGCCGTGGAGGACTTTATTTGTAGGAGGTGCTTCCCTAAGGAACTTAAAGGAAGGCAAACAACACGCGGCAATCATTTATTGCAATGTGATTTGTCAGTCATATCATATTGTAGAGAAGCCGGTTTGTAGAGGTGATGAATCCCTCAATTGTCGCTATTTTTTACTTCCCTTGAGACTATGCTATTCCAGCCATAACAAAGGCTAAGCCAACGATCGCAAAGCAAACGAGCACGGAAATTGTAAAACCAACAATATCCGCAGTAGTCGGTTTTTGAATTTCCAGTTGCGAGTTGGGGAACAGCTTGACACGTTCCGTGTTGCTCGGTTGGGCATAGACTGCTGCGAGCTTGGCGAGGTCGGCCTCGGGATCCGGATCGACTGGTGTTTTCATCTTTGCATAAAAACGGTCAAGAGCTTCAATTGAATTGGATTTGCCAGTAATGCTAGTAATCCAGCTCGCTATGATCATCACTAAAATTGGCAGGATTATTTTTGACACGAGTTCGAGCGCGTTGCGAGTGGAATTTGTTTGCGCCTCGAGGTCGATTCCCAGTGGCAGGAAGAAGACGAGATTTAGCTTTAAGTTGCCAGAACCTGCGAATTTAGTGTCTTGCGGATAGGCAAGTTTATAGCGAGTGGTGAAATCATCGATTTTCGTTACGCTGACAACTTCTGGAGCAATGGAACTGTCGACAGGCTCGACTGCTTTAAAGAATATTGCATCTCCCCCAGTTTCCGCTGAGGATTCGATACGCGACACGCCAACTTCCAACTCGACGAGTTCTTTGCCGGAATTGTTGGGAACTACGATTTTAGTACTATTGATTCGTTGAGGCTTGAGCATTTCAAGTTCGGCTTTTTTAATATTGTTCGCCTGGTCGTATTGTGCTGTCCAAGTCGTGATGGCTTTGGTGTATTCCCTGCGCAGCATGGATTTAGAAACAATATCTTGCGAAACAGTACGTGTTATTTCAGTACGGACCAGTAGTGTTTCGTTGGTTTTTAGGCCCGGCGCGATGATTGGCCCGAGATAGGGAATCATGCCGAACACTAGGATGCAATAAGCCACGGTGATCCAAGCAGCTCGCGTTGAGGCGCGGCGCCAATACATACCAATCCAAAACGGAGCGGCGAAGACGAGCGGAAACCAAAAAGTGATCGTGAGTTGGGCAATCATGTCATAAATTGCAAGTGAAAAAATGATCGACCCGGCGACAACGATGATTCCGGTAACGCGTCCAATCCAGAGACATTCTTTATCGGTGGCGGAGGGTTTGACAAATGGAACATATAGGTTGCGGACGATTAGTCCGGCGCCGACAATCATGTAAGCGTCGACACTGCTCATCAATGCGGCAAGCAGGCAGGCGAGCATCAATCCTCGGAAACCGGGTCCGAGTAAGTGCATCGAGGCGTAGCCCCAAGTCTGGTCGGGATTTTCGATCAATTGGCCGACATCAGCGTACAGCGTGGCTGCAATTAGACCTGTGAGTACCCAGCCAAGTGTACAGAATCGTTTGAGAAAGTTACCGACGACGAGTCCGATGCGGGCGTCATTCTCGGTTTTAGCTGAACCACCACCGGTCGCAATAAAATGAGGTTGAACCACAATTCCGACTAAGTTGGACATCACAATGGCGGCTAAGAAAAAGAGCGAAAATTCGGAGGTGCTGTCACCGATAATTTCAAAAAAGGAATCCGGTAGTTGGTCAGCCATGATTTCAAAACCAGATTGTGTACCTGTTGGATTGAGTGTTGCGTCGTTTGTAAGAGCATTGAGGCCCAAAGGTATCAACATACAGCTCAATGCAATGATGCAGATTCCTTGGATGAGGTCTGTGAAATAAGCTGCTGTTAGACCTCCGATGACGCCGTAAACTAGTACGATAATCCCGATTGCGGGAATAAGTATATATTGTAGATCTACGGGTGTGCCGAAGAGCATAACGTCAGCGCCGATCATGGGCGCAGCTGTTTTGGCAATCGCAGAAAAGAACATCGATCCGTAGATCATAAAAAACGTGATGCCGAAAATGGCGTAGGCGCCACCAAGTGGTTTGGATTCGTAACGTTCAACAAACCAATCACCGAGCGTGATATGTCGCATGCGGCGATACCAAACCGCGGTGATCCAATAGAACGGGGTCACGAATAGCCAGTACATCGAAACCCACATGCCATTCATGCCGCTGGTGTACGTCGATTTACCCGAGTTGATTGGATCTTGCGGACCAGTGCCCGCTCCGAAGGCAGCAAATGTTTGCATTAGTTTGCCAAACCCGCGACCGCCCAGAAAGTAATCTTCCTGCTTCTTGTTTTTACGAGCGCAAAACAGACCAATGATAACGAGGATGATAAAATAAACAGTGATGACAATATAGTCGAGGGCAACCATAAGTGTTTTCCGGTGTGTAGGCTGTGGTTTTTATCGTGGTGTAAAGTCTAGTTTGAGGCAGTGATGACAAGCGATGATGGGTGTCGTGTAGGAATCATGGATGTCGTGTCGATGTTGGCCGCGAATTGAATGTCGGCGACCTTGTCGACTTGCAATAAATTACGTCCACCTCGACTCTCCTTCATCTTATCGAATAAAGCCGTCGCTGGTACATCACTAGCGATAATTTCTTTCCAAGTGTTGAGCGCCAGAGTTGCTTGGTCGTTAACGCCCGCCAGTGGTTGTTCTGTGCGAGCATGCACAATCGCACCGGCCAGTAGAACGTCTTCGAGAGTGATTTCACCGTCGGTACCGGCGCAGATGATATTGAGAGTGGAGTCTTGTGCAGTGCGGGATGTGATGGCCGACAGGTTGGAAAACGCGGCCAGCAAAAGCTTGTCGGCTCTGGCACAGGCGAGCATCGCTTTCGTACCATTGGTGGTCGTGAACGCAATGTCCATGCCTCGGACAACATCGCTTGAATACTCTGCCGGTGAGTTGCCCAAGTCGAACGTCTCCGGCTTGACACAATTACGTTCACCCCCGCGAAGAACTTGTTGTTGCTTGGCTATTTCGGTAGCTTGCTCGATGCTGTGGCATGGAATGATCGATCGTGCACCATTGGCAAACGCAGTGACGATAGTTGTGGTTGCTCGTAAAACGTCAATAATGACGCAACAGGATTCGTCGATGGTATCCGAGTCGATCAACTCGGGTAGTAAGAATACATTCGTGTGCATAGAAGCTATTTTATAGTGGAATTTAGTACTGGGCTATTTTAGTGATTGGAATTCTAAGATGTTGAACATCATACCCAATTATCCATTAAAGGGTTACGATGAATACCACGTTTACGGGTACAAAAACGTACCTCGCATTAACACCGTTTACAGCAATTAGTTTATGACTGAACGAGACGAAACTGAGCAAGTCGAACTTGATAAATCCAATCAACGCGTTCAGCGAATGTTTGGACAGATTGCTGCGCGATATGACCGTATGAATCACTTGCTGTCGATGAACGTTGACCATTATTGGCGGTGGCGCACGGTACGCAAAGTTGCACCTCAAGGCACCGCTCCCATTCTCGACATCTGCTCGGGTACCGGAGATCTAGCATTCGCCTATAGCCGCAAATCGGATCCGGCTACAGAAATTATAGCAGCGGATTTCACTCGAGAAATGCTGGAGATTGGCGAACAAAAGAAGAGTCGACGTCAATCTTACGATCGAATTAGGTTTATTGAAGCGGATGCCCAGCATTTGCCGTTTGCTGATGACATTTTCCAAATTGTGTCGGTTGCATTTGGATTGCGCAATATCGCAGATACAGATCGCGGGTTGCAAGAAATGATGCGAGTCTGTCAACCGGGAGGACGAGTTGCGGTACTAGAGTTTTCCCAACCCACGTGGCAACCGTTTAAGGGTTTTTATGGGTTTTATATGAAATACATTTTGCCCCGTATTGGGCAAGTATTGGCTGGAAACGATGAGCAGGCCTACAATTATCTGCCGGACAGTGTCAGTAAATTTCCCTTTGGCCAAGAACTTGCCGATCGCATGGAAGCCAATGGCCTCACCGACGCATGTTACTATTCATTGAGCGGTGGAATTGCTACGCTCTATGTTGCAAGTAAACCTAAAGCTAAATTGTCCTCTCCCTTAAATGAATAAGGATGTGCGATCCGTATGTCATCACTATCTCATCCCGTTGTTGTCGCGATTTCCGGTGCAAGTGGTGCTGTCTATTCAGTGCGGTTGTTGCAACAGTTGGCGCTCGCGGGCATCGACGTCGAGTTGACGATCAGTGATGCGGGCCGGCAAGTCATTAAGCAGGAATTGGAGATAGATATTGATTTGGAGGATTTGAATCTGTCAGCATTGCTGCAGGTCAAGTGTTCGGCGCTTACCCCCATTGAATTGCCTTCGTTGGAGAGCATAAGTTATTACCACTATCGCGATCTGATGAGTCCGATGGCGAGTGGATCTCATCGTACTAAGGCGATGGTTATTTGTCCGTGTAGTGGTGCGACGTTGGGAAACATCGCCAACGGCACTAGTAGCAATCTGATTCAACGTGCAGCGGACGTTCATCTTAAGGAACGTCGGCGGTTATTGTTAATCACGCGGGAAACTCCTTTGTCTTTGGTCCACATTGAAAACATGCGTCGCGTCACCCAAGCGGGAGCGATTGTAATACCTGCCAGTCCTGGTTGGTATCAAGGTGTTACCGAGTTAAGTGACTTGGTTGATTTTATGGTCGCGCGAATCTTAGATCAGCTTGGCTGTGATAATGATCTGATGGGGCGTTGGGGTGATCAAACAGTCGATGGTGACGGGAGTTGAATATCTGATGTGGGCGCGTCTAAAAACATTATTAGAGATGATTCGCTTTAGCCATACAGTGTTTGCCCTGCCCTTTGCGCTGTTGTCAGCCGTCATGTGCTGGACTGTCCCAGATTTTCAGGGGGTTGTGCCACCCTTTTCCGCAGTCCATTTATTGGGAATTGTGTTGTGTATGGTTTTTGCGCGGAGCGCCGCGATGGCTTTTAATCGAATTGCCGACAGACGGATGGATGCAGAGAATCCAAGAACGGCTGCTCGTCATATCCCCGCTGGGGAGTTGTCGCTGTCGAGTGCGGTGTGGTTCACTGTGTTGAACTGTGCACTGTTCGTGGCCGCGACACTGTTGTTTTGGCCGAATCAACTACCATTAATTTTGTCACTGCCAGTCTTGGGATTGTTGGGGCTATACAGTTACACCAAGCGATTTACGTCACTCGCTCATTTCTATTTAGGTGCAAGTTTGTTTTTGGCGCCGGTCTGTACATGGATTGCACTACGAGGGGACTTGCTGCAGCGAGATATGCTGGATATCGTTCCGGCGGTTGTGTTGGGATTGATAGTGATGTTTTGGGTCGGTGGGTTCGACATAATTTATGCTTGTCAGGATATAGAGTTTGACAAGCAAGCGAAGCTAAAGAGTATCCCTGCGCGGTTCGGTGTACGCGGTGCTTTGAGGATTGCCGCGGTTTCCCACTTGCTGATGATTGTGGCGATGGTGGGATTGGCGTTTGTTAGCCAGATGGATGGTCTAGGTATGATTTATTATATAACTGTTGCTGCCGTAGCGGTTTTATTGACGGTCGAGCACTGTTTGGTGAAACCAGATGACTTAGGGCGAGTTAATATCGCATTTTTTCAGGTAAACGCAATAATTAGTATCGGGTTGTTCTTGATTGTATCGCTAGACTTGCTGTTACAATATCCCTGAGAACAGCGCTCGGTAAATCGAGTCACTGGGAAATTGTTCGGTAAACAGATTTGGCTATTACACATGGAGGTGTTATTTGTGCCTAGAATTTTGAACACCATAGCGAGCATTGGATCGATCACGGCCATACTGTTGATAATCGGCTGCGTTGGCAGTGATGCAACGGATGATAGTGATCCAGGTGTGCCGGTTGATGCCGAAAATTATGCATCAGCAAACGAGCAGAGAAATGGCAACGATGGCTTGTCCGATCAGGGGAATGCCACCACAACGGCGACGGGCGATTCCAATGAGGAAACATCTATTTCGCTGGACCCCGAGATTGGCGAACTACTAAGCAATCTTGGCAGCGGTAGTAATGACGAGCGCGTGGCGGCTAGTGATGCGTTACGCGAGCGGAGGGAGACAGTTCTGGCGAGTGTCTCGGATTGGTTGAAAGCTGGCACGCTTAATCAACGGCAAGGATTGATGCTGTTTTTTACCGGGCAGGCGCAGCGATTTCCTGAGGAAGTATCGATCGCGGTCGGTTTAGGTTTACAGGACGAGGATAGTAAAGTTCGGTCAATTGCGATTCAGTTGATCCGACAATTGTTGCCAGAACAAGCTGCAAGGCAACAAGCTGTGTTGTTAGAGACAATGGCCGATACGGCGGAGACCACTACTAACCGAGTGAGCATAGTTCGATTGTTATCAGTATTACCAGGTGACCGACCGACAATTGAATCGCAAGTCGGGCAGCTAGCGGCGGACAATAATCAAGTAAGTGAAGTGCAGCGATCAGCCTTGCAAACTTATGCTCGTCTGGCTCCTCATGAGCCCGCCATCGCGATGTTGCTTAAAGTACTGAAAACGTCAAAGAATGACGACGTCTGTCGTACGGCGGCAGTGCTGGTGGGCAAGTATGGTAGCAAGAGTGAAGCGGCGGTTGCGATCTTAGCTGTACATATAGAAACTTCACATGATGATTTGCGTGACGCTGCAGCTCAGGCTCTAGCGCGGATTGGACGCCCGGCGGTTGATGTGCTCGGTGCGGCGTTAGGTAGTGAAAACTTGGCGACTCGACAAATCGCAATCTACACTCTTGGCGTCATAGGTCCATCGTCGCGAGCGCATGTAAAAAAAATTTCATCCATGATTAGCACCGATGACGAGGACACTAGCGCAATCGCTCGAGAATCCTTGAGCCGCATTTTGCAACAGTAACAAAAGGGTAATCGTTTTGGGCTTTTACGATGCGCTGACTAGTTTCTCGCCGGCTTCCCATTTCGATGGGTCGTTTGGGTCGCGGATGATTTGGTTGTAAAGGGTATCGCGCTCAATGGGTTCGCGACCGGCTTCACGGATTAATTCTTCCAACTTGGCAACGGATACTTCTTCAGGCGTTGTGGCTCCAGCGTCATGATAGATGAGTTCGTGACGAACCGTACCATCGAGGTCGTCGGCACCATAGGACAACGCTGTTTGTGCAGTTCCGATGCCGAGCATAATCCAATACGCTTTGATATGAGGGAAGTTATCGAGCATCAATCGCGAAATGGCGATCGTTCTCAAGTCTAAGAGGGCAGACGGTTTTTTAAGGTGCGATAGCCCAGTGTTTTCGGGGTGGAACGCGAGGGGTATGAAGGTTTGAAAACCACCTGTTTCATCCTGTTGTTCACGCAAGCGTATTAGATGGTCAATGCGGTGGAAGTCGTTTTCAAGATGTCCGTAGAGCATCGTGGCATTAGTGTTGATTCCGAGTTGATGGGCTGTGCGGTGCGTTTCAAACCACTTTCCGGTATCGGCTTTGTGCTCACAAATCTGATCGCGAATCTCGGGGTGGAAAATTTCCGCTCCACCGCCGGGCATGCTTCCCAGCCCAACTTCGACCATGTCCTCGAGAATCTGGCGAATGTTCTTCTTGGTTAAAAACTCGAACCAATTTATTTCAACCGACGTCCACGCCTTTAGATGTAGTTGTGGGTAGGCGTCGTTTAATAAACGCACAATATTTAAATACCACTCGTAATCTTTTTGGTGGTGTAATCCGCCGACAATGTGGACTTCGGTGCAACCATTGTCAGTCGCTTCTTGGCCCCGCTGTAAGATTTCTTCGTCCCCCATCGCATAGCCACGGTCTTCTCGTAAATCTGCTCGAAATGCACAGAAGTTACACCGGTAAACGCAGATGTTGGTGGGGTTCAGGTGTGTGTTGATATTGTAGTAGGCAACGTTGCCACTGATGCGTTCGCGGACAATATTGGCTAATTCACCCACCGCCTGCAAAGGCGTGTCGTTGCGATACAGAAACAAGCCGTCTTCAAGTGAGAGTCGTTGTTGGTCTTCCACTTTTTTGCGGATGTCATCAAGCGTTGATTGTGCCGTCATCTATGTAGTGTCCGAGAAGATTGTTTTGACGTTAGCGTCGAATTGACGATTTGATATTTGATTTGGTGGATTTATCGAACCACTAACTAACTTACCCGTAAAGTTTAAGTGAAAACTAACGAGCTAATAAGGGTCAATTACCTTAAAACTTGGATCTCATTGCGGTCGGCGAGGTTTTCCTTTTTGCTGGCCGCGTTGTTGGCCTTCTAATTTAAGCTGTTGCTCGATTTCCTGTTCTAGTTGTGATGCTTCTTGTTGTGAGTCGATACCAAAGCCTTTCATCCAGCCGATTACTTCGTGATCAGATAACGCGGGATTAGGTTTGGCTTTGTTGCCTTGCTCGTCGTCGGTGTCTTGGAATTGATGCTGGATTTGCCGTGCCCATTGATCCGCGTCGGTGGCCGTGGCACGTTTGCGTTTGGCTGCGCGTTGAATTCGATGATCGCTGGTAACCACTGTTAGATTTCGCGGGGCATGGTGTACGAGAATATACTCTTCCATCAAAGTGTCGGCGTCCGGATAGCCGACAGCAAAATGAACGGTTAGGCCACTGTGATCAAAGAGAAAACCTCGGTTGGGTGGTGGGTTTTTTGCATCGAATACTAACACAGTTTTTTCGCGGAGGTTCGTTGGAAGTGTCGTAACCAACCAGTTTGTCAGTGAGTCACGTGCCCCCTGTAGCGTTCCATCGTCGTTGTCCGGTCCAAACTCTCCAGTGTTCCACCAGAGGTTATACCCGTCGATCAAAAAGAGCGGAACGTTGTGGGCTGGTGGATTCGAGCGATTCATCTTCGTTTATCCAATGAACAACTTAAGGTCGGTCTACTTGGTTTTGATACAGCCGCCAACAATTACGGTATCGGCACGACCGGTTAACTCGGCGCCGGCCAAGGGAGTGTTATGACTACGGGACAACATGGACTCGGGTTGTACGGTCCATGCAGCATTAGGGTCGATGATGGTAATGTCTGCTGATGCTCCGATAGCGAGTGTACCTTTTTGGTGATAGCGGGCGTCATTGAGCCCCAACGCGATTGCAGGGTTCGTCGACAACTTAGCAATCAAGGCAGAGATATCGAGATGCCCAGGTTTTACTAGGTGTGTAATGGCTAGTCCTAGCGTGAATTCAATTTGGCTCATGCCAAATGGTGCGCGGTCCAGTTCCGTCATCTTCTTTTCAATCGCTCGCGGTGCATGACCGCTGGTAATGACATCGAGTGTCCCATCCACTAGCCCTGCAATACAGGCGTCGATATGTTGTTGACTGCGAAGCGGCGGATTGACTTTGTAATTGGAATCAAAACTGCGCAAGAGGTTATCGGTGAGGAAAATGTTCGCAATGCAAACTTCAGCCGTAACGCCGACTCCCCTGCCTTTGGCGCGTCGAATCAATTCGACGCTACCGTGGGTTGAAATATCCATCAAGTGCAGTCGCCCGCCAGTTGTTTCGCAGAGTCGCAAGTCACGTCCGGTGGCGAGTTCTTCAGAATCGGGATGCATTCCTGAAAGTCCTAGCACCATGGAGGTCGCACCCGCATGCATAATTCCGGACTGAGACAATTCCGGTAATTCTGGATGGTCCAAGATTGGTTTATTAAACATCTTGCTGTATTCGAGAGCTCGTCGAAACAGATCGGTGTTACCAAGGGGTGCAGGCGCGTCCGAGAACCCGACCGCGCCAGTTTCAGCGAGCATTCCCATCTCCGCTAATTCTTCACCTTGGCGGTTTTTGCTGACAGCGGCAATGACGAACACATTACAGTTGTCGGCTTGAATCGCTTTTTGCTGAATGAATTGGATTTGCGCTTGAGTATCAATGGCGGGGGAAGTGTTCGGGAGACAGGCAATCGAAGTAAAACCTCCAGCGATTGCTGCTGCTGTTCCGGTCGCAATACATTCGTCTTCTTCAAAACCTGGTTCCCGCAGTTGCACATGAATATCGACTAGTCCCGGAGCAACGATTTTATCTGTGGCATCGATAACACTATTACTGCCGGACAAATTTTCGCCAATTTCAACGATGACACCGTCGCGGACTAGTACGTCGGCGATGTCATCATAATCTTGGCTTGGATCTATCACGTGACCGCCGCGAATGAGCAGGCTGTTTTCTGTGTTTGAATTGGGCGACGAATTAGACATTATGCGTTGCCTCTTTTCGAGGACTGCCGTTGATTTGCTGTGGTGGTTAGCGTGAGTGCAGCCATGCGAACTGCGATGCCGTTGGTGACTTGATTTAGGATAACCGAGTGCGGGCCATCAGCCACATCCGGAGTGACTTCGACTCCACGATTAATCGGACCCGGAGCCAAGATCAAAATATCTTCCTTGGCATGCGCCATTCGTTCTTTGTTCATACCGTAGAGAAAAGCATATTCGCGCACAGATGGAAACGGTCGCGTGTATTGTCGTTCAAATTGAATTCGCAGGAGATTCAATACATCGCAACGCGGGATGATGTCATCAAGGTTATGCGACACTTCGACTCCGTATTGTTCCCACGCGTTGGAAACTAAAGTGGAAGGTCCGCAAACGATAACGTGCGCACCGAGTTTTTTGAGTCCCCAGATATTGGAACGGGCTGTACGGCTGTAAGTAATGTCGCCGACCATTGCAACGGTCAAGCCTTCGATCGTTCCGCGTTGTTCGTAGATGGTCATGATGTCGAGCATCCCTTGCGTGGGATGTTCGTGCGGGCCATCACCTGCGTTGAGGATGCTGCAGTCGACGTTATTTGAAAGTAAATGAGGACTGCCTGGCGTGCTGTGCCGAATTACAATCGCGTCGACATTCATCGCTTCAATTGTCTTGGCCGTATCAATCAGCGTTTCACCTTTACTCACACTACTTGAGCTCGCTGAGAATTCGACGGTTTCTGCTCCGAGTCGACGAGCCGCTAAGCTGAAACTGTTGCGGGTCCGTGTAGAGTTCTCGAAGAACATGTTGGCGATCGTCAAATCCTCGAGGATGTCGAGTTTATTGTGACAACCGCTAGTGGCGGCTTTCAGTGTAACCGCCGTCTGTAACAGAGTAGTAATATCTTCGTGGGTGAGATTCTCTAATCCCAATAAATGACGGTGTTTCCACGACTGCGGAACTAATTCCGCAGCTGTAGTGAATTTCGAATTTGGGTCGGTCGTCCCCACTAAGATTTTCCCTTGGTAATTTACGAAATTTGAGCTGTTGGGTCGATTCAGCGTGTTTTATCGCGTTTGAGCGATTTTAGCACTGTTGGGTAGAGCTGTGAGCGCTAGAAAAGCCAAGCACGATAAGATTGTTTGATATTTTTTGCAGGTCTTAACGATTAGAGTAAAGATTTTTTGGTTATATACCGATTCGTCGCTCACACACTCCAGTTCTTGTGTTATTTGGAGTGTTGCGATGGTTGCTGTAAAGATAATTAACTTGTTATGGAATGTAAGACAAGATGAGAGATAAATGCTTGAAAGTCGTTCGTTTTCTATATTTCATTGCGATCATTGGCATTTTAAGTGGCTGCTCGATGACCGGAAATAATGAACAAATAATGCGTGCTCCCGATGAATTACTCAGTGAAAAAACTGAAATGATGCAATTAGCCGCGCAGCAGGTAACCTATCAGACTCCGCAAGCCGCTTTTGGCCACTATACCGTTGAGATTCAAAACGCCTACGGCGTCAAGCAACGGGCTAAGTTTGAATTACGTCACGGCATGTTCTTGCAAGACGCACTACGTGAATCCAAAGTATTGGAGCAGTTCAATTTCATGACGATCAAGTTACGTCGTCCGACGGAAGACCCAATGCGGTTCCTACCATTGGAGATCGAATTCAATTCAGAGTTTCGCCGGATTGAACCGATCAATGATTATGCTATCCACGACGGCGATTACATTATTGTCCGGCAACAAGCGACCGGAGAGCTCGACGAGATGATTAACGGTCTCAAATCCCAGGCAGGCTTTTAGCTCAATATTCCCGCGGTGTTGTACGGCCTTGCACTCGGTAAGGTAATCCCATGATTCGCAGGAAGCCCTCCGCATCGTCTTGATTATAAGATCCGCCGCCTTCCATCGTTGCGATCCCTTCGTCATACAAACTGTTTTCGCTCGTACGACTGTCAACAATGATGTTACCCTTGTACAAGCTTAGCTGCACTTCGCCGGATACGTGTCGCATCGACTCTTTAATGAACGCCAACAACGCATCCATTTTGGCACAATACCAGTGTCCGTAATAAACCATTTCAGCTACATCCGCTTTGAGGCGATCGCGGAGGTGTGTCAGGTCACGGTCCAACGTCAATTGTTCTAAGACCAACAATGCGTCATACAGGATTGTCATGCCGGGGGCTTCATACACTCCACGGCTTTTCATCCCCACGAATCTGTTTTCAACCATATCGATTCTGCCGATACCATTACGGCCACCGATGTCGTTAAGTTTCTGGACAAGTTCTAATGGATCAAGGTTAACGCCATTAACTGTTACTGGGACGCCTTGCTCAAAACTGATGGTAACCTGTTCACGTTCATCAGGAGCTTCTTCGGGGGAGACGCCCATACCGAAATCAACGGTGTCGACACCATTGCGTTGCAGATCTTCAAGGTCTCCTGCTTCGTAGCTAATGTGCAAACAGTTTTCGTCGGAGCTGTATGGTTTGGAAGTGGAAACCTTGATGGGAATATTTTTATTTTCGCAATAGGCAATCATTTCCGTACGTCCTGGAAACAAGTCGCGGAATTTTTGGATTCGCCAGGGTGCAATCATTTTCACACCTGGATCTAACGCTTCCGCTGCCAGTTGAAAACGACATTGGTCGTTGCCTTTGCCGGTAGCTCCGTGAGCGTAAGCGCTGGCTCCAACCTCACGGGCTACTTGTAAGCAGACTTTGGAAATCAGCGGCCGCGCGATAGATGTGCCCAGCAAGTAAATGCTTTCGTATTTAGCTTGCCATTGTAGAACAGGAAATGCGAAGTCACGGCACAGCTCTTCTTGAACATCGACAATTCGTGCACTGGTGGCACCGCAGTCGTGCGCTTTTTTCATAATCGCTTCGCGGTCTTCGCACGGTTGGCCTAGGTCAACGTAGACGCAATGTACATCGTACCCTTCGTCTTGTAACCAACCAAGAATTACGGACGTATCTAGTCCACCGGAATAAGCTAATACGCAACTGGGCATCTTGCGAGTCTTTCTGTATCTATTTATGAATATCGAATATCGAAACTATCAGTTTGTTATTGTGATTCGGGTTTGTTGGTCTGGCAAGTCCAGAGAGCTTCTGAGTTCTTCTGGATTGCTAGGGGTCCAACCATAATTTAACGCGAATTCGTCTGCAGTGGACGAATGTGAGAATGATCATTGTGGTAAAAGCTCGATATACCTACGAGCCGCCGTGGTAAAATTAAATTGTGAAGCTTGCTCTATAACGGCAGCGCCATCGAGCGGCTCATCGAGAGCTTGTTTGATGGCCGCTGCCAATGCACTCGCGTCGCCACACGCTGTAAGGCGATGGGCAAACTGGTCGCCGAGAATTTCTGCCGGACCACTTGGACAATCTGTCGATACAACATTGCAGCCACATGCCATGGCTTCTATTAATACGGTTGGTAACGCTTCCCAGCGGGAAGAGAGTACATAGAGGTCCGCTCGCTGCATCCACTGGTATGGATTCTCAGTAAACCCGACGAGACAAACCCGCTCCGATAACCCCAGTTTTTCAATAAGTGTTTCGATACTGGATCGTTCTTCACCATCACCGAGAATCGCCAGTCGAGATGGCACCGTTGATTGCACCTGGGCGAACGCCTGGATCAATGTGGGATAGTCTTTTTGCTCTGACAACCGACCGGCAGCTAAGATTAATGGCTCTGAACGATTTTCGACAAACGGATGTTGCAATGGTTCTTGACGGCTTTTGTGAATGTGCGGACTGACAACGGGATTGTAAATGGTTGTTACGCTAGATGGCGGTAGCCGCAGTTGTTGTTCTAAGTCTCGAGCGGCAGCGTTTGAAACGGCGACGACTTGGTCGGCGGATTTGTAGAGTCGTCGAGCGAGTGGACGGATCAACTTATCACGCCACTTCTTTCCTCGGTATGCGGACATTGTCATGTGTTCCACAACGGCGATTTCTGGAAGTCCTAAATCTTGTTTTTGGTTTAGTTTGCGAAGTTTTCGCATAGCCCACAGCGCGGCAATATTGGCATGGCTCAAGTGAGAAATTAAAAGATCGAGGTTCGCCAGTTTTATATAATCGCGTAGCGGTCCGATGGAGTGTCGAATGTTTGGACACTTCAAGTCGATAACTTCAACGTCGTCGTCAATGTTATCAACGAACGGTCCCGTAAGTGAACCAGCGATCAAGACGGGCTGCACTTCGTCTCGCGGAAAACTTGCACACAAATTGATGACAACTCGCTCCGCGCCGCCACCGCTAAGGGAAGGAAGGAAATTAGCAATGCGTAGTTTGCGATTAGTCATGGACATGATGTAAAGAGTTTGGTTTATAGGTGTATTACGTAGGGCCGGCGAAAATGGTCGTAAAATAAAGTTGTCTTCGTGTTGGAATCTGTAATAGTAGACTTTGTGTTTACCATAGGAAGCTTCGCTTAAATTGATCGTACCGCCCGTACTATTGTTTTCGGCATTTTCGATGGGTAAGGTCTAGTAGATGTTGACGATTGGTGAGGCATGCGTACCAATAAAGAGACATTGAAAATATCGGTTAGATTACGAATGGAATTGGCAGATGGATCAAAATCAGATCCTTGATTTATTACATCAAGTTGCATCCGG
>CAWVZW010000051.1:0-25519 GCA_963934735.1 uncultured Planctomycetaceae bacterium | reverse complement strand
AAGCAACACTATGAGGATTCTCACACGTCATCATGTCTGAAGACATACTCGCATCGCTCACGGAGGTTCAGCGCCAAGCAGCGTCTCATATCGACGGTCCGCTTTTGATGATCGCCGGTCCCGGCAGTGGCAAGACACGCGTGGTTACATATCGCATTGCCTACATGATCTCCCAAGGCGTGAATCCTAATAACATTCTAGCGCTAACGTTCACCAACAAAGCAGCCCAGGAAATGCGACTTCGCATCGAGCGTTTGGTTTCCGCTCCAGGTTACTGGATGGGAACCTTTCACGGATTCTGCGCTCGTTTATTGCGACAACACGGAAACCTTGTCGGGCTCGCAGAGAACTTTACCATTCTCGACAGCAAAGATTCCAAACAAGCACTCAAGCGAGCAATCGACACGGCTAACATCCAGTTAACGCACACATCGGCGGACTCCATCGCTTGGGAAATCAGTAATGCAAAAAGCAACTTGCTGACTCCCGATGAATACCAAACGAGTAGTGCCAATAGTTATAGCGCTCTTACGGAGGTAACTCGCAAGGCCTACCCCGCCTATAAAAAGTATCTACTGCAAAGCAACTCCGTCGACTTCGATGATCTCTTGTTGCACGTTGCCGTGATGCTGCGCGACAACCCCGAACTCCGCGCTCAACTTGACGACCGCTATCGCTATATAATGGTCGACGAATATCAAGACACCAATCTCGCTCAATACGCCATCGTCCGCGCGCTGTGTCTTAACAACCAAAACCTATCCGTCACCGGCGACCCCGACCAATCAATTTATGCATGGCGCGGCGCAAATATTTCCAACATTCGCGAGTTCGAAAAGGACTATCCCACTGCCAAGGTTGTTCATCTAGAACAAAACTATCGCAGCACCGGAAAAATACTCAGCACCGCCGATGAACTCATCGCCCACAACCGCCATCGTAAACCCAAAAAGTTATTCACTGATAATGAAGCTGGTGAACCCGTACGACTCGTGTGCTTTGGGCACCCCAATGACGAAGCTGCAGCTATCGCACAACGAATTGCGGCCGAAGTCAAACGCGGTGAACGAGAGTACAAAGATTTCGCTATCTTCTTTAGAGTGAACGCCTTCTCGCGACCCTTGGAAAGAGCTCTCCGCAGCCAATCCCCTAAAATACCCTTCCAGATTGTCCGTGGCTTGGAATTTCTCAAACGTAAAGAAGTCAAGGATATCATTGCCTACCTCCACCTAGTCAACAATCCGGCGAATAACGTCGCTTTTGAACGCGTTGTAAATATGCCGCCCCGTGGAATCGGTAAAACCACTCTGGATCGCCTCCGCATCCACGCCGAGCGATATCAATTGACGATGCTCCAAGCCTCTCGTGAAGCGGGTATGATCGAAACGCTATCTAAACGCGCTGCCGCTGCAATTAGTCGCTTCGTAACGCTAATCGACGTCTTCACCACCTCGGTCCATCTACCACTGGGTGATCTGATTATCGAAATTGTCGATAACTGTGGATTCACTGCCTACCTCGAAAAAATCGACGAGAAAACCGGGGAAGATCGAAGTGCCAATGTGGATGAATTAATCAACGAAGCCCGCGAGTTCCAACAGAATTTTGACGAAGATAAATCCGAAAACGCAGCAGACCCCACCGCGAATGACCAAACCGATCTTGAAGCATTCCTCGAACAAGTAGCGCTTGTTAGCGAAGTCGACGGGCTCGACCAAGACACTAATAAAGTCCTGATGATGAGTCTCCATGCAGCCAAAGGGTTAGAATTCCCCTCTGTTTTCATTGTCGGCGTAGAACACGGTATATTACCGCACGAACGCAGCATGGACGACGACGCGTCCCTCGAAGAAGAACGGCGTCTCTTGTTTGTCGGCATCACTCGAGCAGAGCAGCAATTGCAAATCAGTTATTCTCAGCGTCGCACCTTTCGCGGACAAACGCGAATCGCATCTCCCAGCCAGTTCCTTTATGAACTTCCTCGTGATGACATGCAATGCACCCTTCCTACCGGAGGGCTCGCATCGATCGGCAACCACCCCAACAGTGATTTTGAACCGACCGCGGATTATTTTGAGCACCCCGAGCAGTCAAACCATGATGTATTAGCGACTGAAGAAATTGAGGCCAAGCTCCAGCAAGCTCAATCAATTCTAGAACAAGTCAGTGATAACAACTCACAACAGGAACCATCTCCAAAAGCCCATCTCGCTAATGAACTCGCGTCCATAACCAACATTTCAACAGCCTCGGATTTACAAGCATCAACAGACAATGAGGGTAGCCAGAGCAACACGGCAAAAAAAATTGCGATTGCAGATTTCAAACAAGGCATGCTCGTCTCCCATCAACGTTACGGTTCTGGCGTGATCGTGTCGATCTCCGGCTCGGGTGACAAACTAACCGCCACGATAAAGTTTCTTGACCAACAGCAGCGGCAATTCCGCTTGGCATTCGCGCCGCTCATGTACATGGACTCTTAAATTTACACCACTAATTACAACCGCCGCTAATGACCGCTCACCAATTCAATAAAATTGCCACTTACCGTAGTCCAGCGGAAATGCGCGCACGTCTGCTCGAGCTCAACATCGAATTGCCCTGTGATGACGAAATTCAAACTTCCGCTAGCGGTTCACCGCTAGCTGCGCCAATCCAAATTGGAGATTATCAAGTAGGCAACCGCTGGTGCATCCATCCCATGGAAGGTTGGGACGGTAACCCCGACGGTACACCAAGCGACAAAACGTTTCGCCGCTGGAGGCACTTTGGGGAGAGTGGTGCCAAGTTAATCTGGGGAGGCGAAGCTGCCGCAGTGCAGCATTCCGGCAAAGCAAACCCCAATCAATTACTAGCAACTCCAGATCATGTTGCTGGGCTGCAACAGTTATTACGAGAATTGACGACAACTCATGTAGAAAAATTTGGTCGCGCTGACGACTTACTCGTCGGACTGCAACTCACACATTCCGGCCGCTTTTGCCGCCCTAACAACCACGACCTCGAGCCACGCATTGCATACCATCACCCGCTGCTGGACGATAAATATGGTATCGACCCGCAAGATGACTCGATATTATGGACCGACGACGAACTAGAAACTTTGATCGACACGTATGTACAAGCCGCCCAATCCGCCGAGCAAGCGGGATTTCGATTCGTCGACGTCAAAAGTTGCCATGGATATCTCTTACACGAGTTTCTTAGTGCCACAAATCGCGCGGGCATCTACGGCGGCGATTATGCTGGCCGCACACTATTGCTGAAAACGATCATCAGCCGCATTCAGGATGCCTGTCCCAACCTACAAATTCTCGTTCGCTTGAGCTTCTTTGACACTATCCCATTTCATCAAGGGGCACTGTTTGGCGAACCAGTTGATTTCCAATCGTCGTTGCCCTATCAATGCGGATTTGGCTGTGACCAGCAGGATCCAACACAAATCAATCTGACTGAACCAATTCAATTAGCCACCGATCTTAAAGAACTCGGGGTAACCGCTCTTAATCTCTCCTGCGGTAGCCCCTATTACAATCCACACCTACAACGTCCGGCTGCATTTCCGCCGAGCGACGGATACCAACCTCCGCATGACCCCTTGTTGGACGTCGTCAGACAGATTCAAGCCGTTCGAGAATGCAAGGCGGCCGTACCGGACATCCCGCTCGTGGGCACCGGTTATTCCTATTTGCAGGACTATCTACCACACGTTGCTCAAGCAGTTATTCGCGCTGGTTGGGTCGACATGGTTGGTCTAGGCAGAATGGTTCTATCCTATTGGAATCTACCGGCAGACACATTACAGACAGGAATTATGCAGCGCAAATCAATCTGTCGCACTTTCAGTGATTGCACGACGGCGCCCCGCAATGCCTTAGCCTCAGGATGTTATCCGCTCGACCCGTACTACAAACAATCCGCCGAAGCTGGTACGCTCAAGGAACGAAAAAAGAAGTGACCTCAAGTACGCAGGATAATTGTTCCCAATGAAATCAAACTCCGTTGTTTGAATTGATTTAGGGACGAATACTGCAAAGACATAATGATGTAACGCGCAGCATGCAATTTCTGACGCAGCGTCTGACTAATCGCGAGGACTTCGCCGAGGCAATCCAAGCTGTTTCTAATCAGCAGGGAGTAAGCGTCGACGGAGTTTGGGGTTCCTCCTGCGCGCTAGTCGCCGCTGGCATCTGTTCCGGCACCCAACAGCAATCACCCGTCAATCTGATCGTATTAGCTCACGACAAAATGATTGATGATTTCCGCGACGACCTGCTGTTATTTAGCGATCGGCGATCGGTTCATTTTCCTGTTGTCAACAGCGGAACCACACGAGATTCCTACCACAACGATGATGTTCATGGTGACCGCATTCGAGTTCTTAAAAACTTGATGGCGTTTGATGACATGCCAACGACGCAACCGCTGTTGGTTGTGACCAGTATTCAAGCGTTACTACAACCCGTTCCCGAAAAAGAATCGTTGCGTCAAGCAACGCGTACACTCAAAATTGGCCAGCGGGTCGACATAGACGACTTACAACGATGGTTTGTTGAAAATGGATATCATGCTGCAAGCGCCATCGAATTGCCCGGTGAGTTTTCGCGTCATGGTGGCATCCTCGATATTTTTGCTCCCGAATGGGATCAACCAATACGCGTCGAATTCTGGGACGACGAAATCGAATCCATGAGATTGTTTGATGTCCGCACACAACGCAGCATTGAAACACGGACGCAACTTGAACTGACGTCCATCAGAGCGTTTTATCAGGGTCAGGATCACCTGGCGTCATACTTGCCCAGCGGTAGTTGCACGACGCTGGTTGAATTAGGTGAGCTGGATCGTCAAGCCCGAGAGTATATTGGACGAGCGGCTGATTTCCAACAATGCCATGGCGTTCATGAAGTCCTTGCAACCCTGACGAACTTTGGACACCTAGTCGTCAGCGGGCTAGCTGTTGGCACGCTTGAACATGACGTTACCCTTGCTATCGAATCCGTAGAGCGATTCCAAGGAGACGTAGACAGTATTAGTCTGCAGGTCGAGCAAATTGGTAATGACCATGACCTCGTGATTGTTTGCCCTACCAAAGCCGAAATTCAGCGTATGCAGGACATCTTATTGGAGACACGAGCGGCGGATCGCGGTCGCATTAAATACCACGTCGGCTATCTAAAACAAGGGTTTCACTGGGTCTCCGAAAAGACGGTTGTGCTCAGTGTTGGTGAACTGTTTCAGAGAACTCAACTACGACGCCATAACATCCGACAAACTGGTCGGCCATTAGATAGCTTCAACGACCTACGCGACGGTGAATTAATCATCCATTTGGCCCATGGAATCGGTCGCTATCGTGGCCTAGAACTGTTGGACAAGGATGGCTGCCAAGCTGAGCACTTGGTCATCGAATTTCATGGGGGCACTAAAGTCTATGTACCTGCAGCGCGGATCGATTTAGTACAAAAATACATCGGTGGCCGTAAGACACGCCCGACTCTCGCTCGTATCGGCGGTGCTGCTTGGAAAAATCAAAAACAAGCCGCTCAAAATGCTGTACAAGATATGGCAGCCGAATTGTTGGAATTGCAAGCCAATCGCCAAGCTCGGCCAGGTATCGAATTCCACGCAGACTCAAATTGGCAACAAGAATTTGATGCGTCGTTTCCTTATGAGGAAACCTCCGATCAATTAGCTGCCATTGAAGATATTAAAGAAGACATGCAAAGCCGGCGCAGTATGGACCGCTTGCTGTGTGGTGACGTTGGATTTGGCAAGACTGAAGTCGCGATGCGTGCGGTTTTCAAAGCTATCGACAGTGGTTACCAAGTCGCCGTGTTAGTACCAACAACGATCTTGGCCGAACAACATTACCATACGTTCAGAGATCGCATGGCACAGTTCCCGATCAAAGTTGCTCGCTTGAGTCGCTTTGCTTCAACCGCCGAACAACACAAGGTCGTGCGCGGACTACGACAAGGTAGCATTGATGTCGTCATTGGCACACACCGCGTGGCATCTAAGGACGTACAATTTGCAAACTTGGGGCTCGTTATCATTGATGAAGAGCAACGTTTTGGAGTTGAAATTAAAGAGCGGTTGAAGAACGTTGTCAACAATGTGGACGTACTGACGCTCTCGGCGACACCTATTCCTAGAACGTTACATATGGCGATGATCGGCGTACGTGACATTTCAAATTTACTGGTCGCACCAGAAGAACGAATATCGATCGAAACACGCGTTGTCCGCTTCAAAGAAGAATTAGTCCGCACAGCGATTCAACGTGAATTGGACCGCAATGGTCAAGTGTTCTATGTACACAACCGCGTTCACGATATTGAAACCGTTAAGCGACGATTGCAGAGGATTGTACCGCAAGCACGTATCGAAATCGGTCACGGTCAAATGAAAGAGTCCGACTTAGAGCAAGTCATGGTTGGCTTTGTGAATCATGACTATGACATACTGTTAGCGACAACCATCGTCGAAAGTGGGTTGGATATTCCAAACGCAAACACAATCTTTGTGGATGATGCCAATCGATATGGACTGTCAGATTTACATCAATTGCGGGGTCGCGTCGGTCGCTACAAACACCGCGCCTTTTGTTACATGCTCGTCGACCAACACAAACATATTACTCCGGATGCGGCGCGCCGGTTACGCGCTATCGAAGAGTACAGCGAGATGGGAGCAGGATTTGCGATATCCATGAGAGATTTGGAAATTCGTGGTGCGGGCAATTTATTAGGTCCTCAACAGAGCGGGCACATCGCCACAGTCGGATATGAATTTTATTGCGGACTGCTCGAAAAAGCCGTACGACAACTTAAAAAATTACCGCCCAAGCTTGCAGTCGATGTTGAATTGAACCTGCCCGTTGATGCTTATCTGCCTCATGATTATGTAACCGATATCCGAGCACGCATCGATTTTTATCGTCGACTTTCAAAAATATGCGAATTTGGTGAAATCACCGAGCTTCAAACCGAATTGAAAGACCGCTTTGGCCACCTGCCAACTTGTGTAACCCAATTGCTCGAATTGTCCGAAATTCGCTTAGAAGCCGCGTTGTGGCAGATTGCTGCCATCATCAATGACGATGGTTTCCTAAGGATTCGATACACCGATCCCTCGCGTATCAAACAACTCGCGCGAAATTCCGCTATCAACCTGCGAATTACGGATGAACACACTGCTTATGTGACCGTCCCTAAATCCGTTTCAGAAGGTGCTTTAATGGTCGAATTCGTTAAATCGCTGTTGCAGCCTTAGCCCAGAAAACTCTACAATCCCCGAGAATTTATCGCGTATTGACCCTTGAGGGATTTAGGTTTCGGATGATTGACGGAGTTAAACTACGACAAGGATTAGTATGTACCATCGCCGGGCTACTCGGGCTTATCGCCTCGGAGCTACTTGCTCAAACGGTTCCCCAACAGGCTCCGGTTTATCCTGAGGGTTATACAACAGCAAGGCAGCTCAAGAATCAACAGAACCCGCGAATTGCAAATCTACCTCGCGGCCGTAACCAACAAGCTGCTCAGTACCCGCAACGCCGCCGGCAACAACCATTGCAAACCCCTCAGTTGTTTAAGCCGACAACCGTACTAGCGACCGTCGGATCCGAGCACATCATGGCTGGAGATTTAATACCTCAAGTCGAAATGGTGATGTGGAACTTCATTCAAAATATTCCTCCGGCGGAGTTAACCAAGTACCATGACGACATTGCGCGACAAAAAGAGATCCTCTTAACAACGCTGTTAGGACAAGCGATTGATGCTAAAGTCTTATACGTGGCATTTCGTAAATCATTGAAATCAGATGAATTAGCAACTTTGGATGAACGCATCGACTCGGTGGCAGCCGCAGCATTCGACGGTGCCCTTGAAGAAATGTTGCCGCGTGTCAAAGCCGCTGACAAAAACGAACTCAAACAACTTCGGCAAGAAGATATGCACTTAGCCCAATTGAGCATTTTAATGGTCGCCGACGACGCTGAGACGATGCATGAACTCGATCAGATTCTCCGCCGCTTTGGATCATCCTACGACATGGAAAAGATGAGGTTCGCCGAAGTCAATTTCGGCCGCCAGTTGATCGTACAAAACGTGAACTTACAAGAAGAAATCACCCATCAGCAAATGCTGGACTACTACAACAAAAACATCGTCGATTATCAATTCAACACCAAAGCACGCTGGCAACAACTTTCCGCTTTGTACAAGAACCACTCGCAACAAGAAGCCTATCGGCTTGTTTGTGAAATGGGAAACCGAGTTTTAAATGGAGCTCCGTTTGATGAAGTTGCCAAACAATTGTCAGAAAATCTAAAAGCAAAGAGTGGAGGCAACTATGACTGGGTCGAACCTGGCGACCTCGTTAGTAAACAACTAGACCAAGCGATCTTCAACTTGCCGGTGGATCGTATGAGTCCCGTCATCACCGACGAAAACGGTGTGCATATCATTCGAGTGGTTGAGCGAACCGTCGCTGGCAAGCAAGCATTTGTCGAAGTGCAAAAAGACATTAAAGGTCAATTACGGATTATCCGCCGTAACGAAGCTGTGCAAAAATACATTACAAAAGTCAAACTGCAGATCCCCGTCTGGAACAGCCTTTCAAAATAGGTGTCGATCTCTCACCGACCCGTTGATTCAAAAAAGGTAGTTGTGTCCACTGCGTTACTCGATCGTTTTTCTAGGGCGGTCAAGTCTCCGCCCCTACTTTAATATCGCCACCAGGTTGGTATACTGGAAACCTCATCGACTTACAAAAACTGCATAATCAACTGCGAACGAAATATTAATTTTATAGGTATAATGAATGTCGGACATAGCGAAATTGACGTTAGGCGAACATGAACTTGATCTGCCAATCATTGTGGGTTCCGAACAAGAACGCGGACTCGATATAAGTAAACTTCGAGCAACGACCGGTGCAATCACGCTGGACGAGGGCTTTGTCAACACTGGCTCGACACAAAGCGGGATCACATTCCTCAATGGTGAGCAGGGAATCTTACGGTACTGTGGATATGCCATTGAAGACATTGCCGAAAAATGCGACTTCATCGATACCTGCTATCTGCTGTTAAACGGCGAGTTGCCAGACGAACAACAACGCGATTCCTTCCGCAGCGGAATTATCGCTGAAATGGCTATCCCCGGCGGCGTTCAGGATTTAATACGCAGTTTTCCCACGTCTGCCCATCCAATGGCAATAGTTTCAGCCGCGATTCAAGCACTTTCTGCCCATCGTTCCGATCAAATGGATCCACTTGATGCCGATCAAGTTGCCAGCGCCACTCAAGGCCTAATCGCAGCTTTACCAACGATCGCCGCCTACAGCCATCGCCATACTTCCGGGCAATCCTTTATCGCTCCTAATCCAGAATTAGGATACGTGGAAAACTTTCTAACAATGATGTTTGCCGACGAAAATGGTGAATATGAAATCGACCAAGATTTCGTCGACGCAATGAATTTACTGTTGATCGTCCATGCTGATCACGAACAAAACTGTAGCACCTCGACCGTCCGCATGGTCGGTTCTGCAAACTCAAATCTCTATGCGTCGATCGTCGGCGGTATCTGTGCCCTGTGGGGACCCCTGCACGGCGGAGCTAATGAAGCCTGCGTCAAAATGTTGAAAATGATTGGCGATGATAATAATGACGTCGCCAAATATGTAGCGAAAGCACAAGACAAAGAGGACAACTTCCGCTTGATGGGATTTGGCCATCGCGTTTACAAGAACTACGACCCGCGTGCCACAATCATTAAAAAAGCATGTGATGTGCTGCTGGAAAAACTAGACCTAGATGACCCGCTTTTTGAGATTGCACAGTCACTTGAAAAGGTTGCCTTGGAAGACGCTTATTTCGTAGATCGCAAACTATACCCGAACGTCGATTTCTATTCGGGTGTGATTTATCGAGCGATTGGTATTCCTGTAGAAATGTTCACCGTCTTGTTCTCGATGGGACGCCTACCAGGGTGGCTCGCACACTGGCAAGAAATGCACGCGTCACCTGGCAAACGTATTTGCCGTCCGCGACAAGTCTACACGGGTCCTACCTCCCGCGAAATTCAATAGAACTGCTTTTATTTGTGCGCGAATTCCCGCACAAATAACGAGTTACCAGCAGCTGCTCACAATCGCTACAACTGGTTTATCTGCTTAATTGACAGGTTCGTAGCTTTCTCAACCTCTCTCGCCGTAGCCCTTTGTACGCGCCGATAACAGAAGTACGGATATTTTCCGACGAACACTTTTTTGTTAATCGCGTGCATGGAAGCCTACGAATGATTTCCTGTCTTAAAATTAGACTATTCCAATCGGTTATTGCGACAACCATTGGACTAATAATCGCTAGTAATGCGACAGCCGCTGAGCCAATTGCGCGGCCAGTCCAGAATCGTCAACCTGTTATCAGCAGCGTTTGTTTGCAAACCGCTGGAGATCTCATGGCGACCGCCGGCGATGATCACATCGTACGTATCTGGAATTTAAAAACTGGGACGCAGGTGCATGAACTGCACGGACATCACGGCTGGATTCGCACAGCCAAATTCATCGGAAACTCAAATATTCTGGTGACCGCCGGAGACGATGGTCAAGTCATTCGCTGGGACTGTGTCAGTGGGCGTCAACTAGACGTGCTGCTTACACTTGAACATGCCATTTGGCGTATCGCTGTAAACCCGCGAGCAACCCAACTCGCGGTCGGTGGATTTACTTCGATGGTGACCGTCGTTGGTTTAGCGGATAAAAACATCATACAGCAGCACCAGCATCCCACATCGGATATACGCGGTCTCGGCTACTCGACAACTGGAGACCGCCTTGCCTGTGGTGGCCGCGACGGAATGATTCGCATCTGGTCCACAACATCAGGCGAACTGCTTGCTACAGTTGCGGCGCATCAACGGAGAATCCGAGATCTCAGCTTTATCAAATCCGATTCGCATATCGTCAGTATCAGCGATGATCGGACCCTCCGTGTAAGCTCACTTACCGCTGATCCAACTAGCACAAATACGGGATATTCCATCGCCCTCGAAAAACAACTTCCGTTTGCATTAACCGTGTGCGGCGATGCTCAAGTTGCCATTGGCAGTAGTGATAATCAAATTCACCTCTGGAATATCGACTCAAAACAACAAACTCAGATTTTTCAAGGTCACACTGGCAGCGTTATCGCCCTAGACTTTTCACCCTCAAACGACGGCCGCACCGGTCTTCTCGTTTCCGGTAGTTTTGATACGTCCATTCGCACGTGGCAAATAAAGACGAATGCTGAAGAAGAAATTAGAGTCAGTAAACAATCCACCGCTAACCGCAAATAGCTCTATCACTTTTCCCTTTCCTAAAACATGTCCATGAAACGGTTAATCTCAAAATTCGCACGACTATCTAAGCAGTACGCTGGATATGACCAACGGCGCGACACAGTCCGCTTGAGTAAATTCGAATTACTCGAAAAACGTTGTTTGCTGGCGGGCGATCTGCTGAATCTAGGCGTGGTCTACCATGAACACGACCTAGGATCCGATCAGACCGGTGACACATTCGAAGTGACGTTTAACGGCGGTGCCGAGGGTGCTGAATTAACTCGGCTCATTATCAACAGTGACCATGATCAACTCGGATTTGGCTCTGCAGATGTTATTTTTGATACGCAAGCCGGCGGACTAGGGGCAGATCAAGCAATTCCACTGTCAGTGAAACAATGGACCGTGCAAAATCCACTGGCCACCCTGACGACACAAGTCAGCGATGGCGGAAGTTCCATAATTGTTACGCTTCAGGGATTCCACGCCGGCGATCGTCTAATATTGGAAGTCGATGTTGACGAAGTTGAGTTTCTGAACCCGCGGGAGACAGATCTCACTACTATCAACTCAGGTATTGACCCGATCACATCGGGCGTCGAATTCCAAGGTGTACGATTATCTGCTGAATTTTCCGCACCCGGCTATGAAGACACTGGCGGCATGACGCTATTTTGGAATGCCTATGATCCCGCTCGCACAATAAGCGGCCTCGATATTCCTGCTGACAACGCCGCTGGAGCGCGCGACCGAACCGCTGGCGCTTTCATCTCAATACAACAACAGCAATCGCCGTCGTCAATCAGCGGTTCCGTTTTCATGGATACAAATAATGACCAACAACGTAACGCAAAGGATTACCCACTTAACAATGTCCAAATCGAATTATGGAAAAATGAAGCCAATACTTATGTCTCCACTGGACAAATCCAAAACACTGATGAATCTGGTGCGTATGATTTTAACGGCCTCGAACCCGGAACCTACGAAATCCGAGAACAACAACCACTCGGGCTGATCAACAGTGCTGCCCTGCCAGGTCAACTCAATGGACAGCCAAGCGGTGTCGTCTATGATCTCGATACCATTACACAAATCGTAGTGACACGAGGTGGCCAAAATATCACAGAAGTGAATTTCGCTGAAACATCCCATGCGAGTATCGCCGGCAGCGTCTTCACAACGTTCAACGACATCAACGTGCCAACTGCCGGAATCGCCGTGGAACTCACATGTTCAACAAATCAATCAGACCAAATTCAATTGACGGACGAAAATGGCAATTACTTCTTTAGTAGAGTGCTGCCTGGAGTGTGTTCAGTAATCGAATCCACGCCGACTGGATTATTCGACGGACCAGAAGAAGTTGGGACTATTGATGGGCACACCGTTGGCATCGCCGATGGCCTCGATTCCATCCACTCGATCTTACTCCACAGTGGCGACCAAGCCGTAGATTACAATTTCTACGAATATACGCCGGCGCGGATATCCGGAATTGTATTCCAAGACGGAGAAACGGTCGTAGTTCAGAGTGATCTACAAGTCGCTGACGTTGTGGCGCCGGCAGGAGAACTTTCTAGCGACGATCGACGATTGCACGGTATCAAAGTAATCCTAACGAATCTTGTAACTGGCGAAACGCAAACGATGCAAACCAACGCGCTGGGTGAGTTTTCTTTCGCTGGACTAACCGCAGGCACTTACCAACTCAATGAAAATCAACCTATGGGCTTTCAAGACGGCCGTGACCATGCCGGCACAGCTGGCGGGACCGTTGACGCCCAACACGACCAGATAACTCAGATTGAGTTAGCGTATGGACAAATCGCCACGGATTATTGGTTCAGCGAGTACCGAGTAAAAATAGTTGCTCCTGTCGAACCGGAAGTGCCTGTAGTGCCACCGCCAGCTATCGATATACCCGATCCACCGTCAAATCCGGTGATTCAAACCAACGGGTTCGATACTAATCCAATCAACACCGGTCAACTTGGTGCGATAAGCAACCCTAATGTAAATATTCCCGTTTTCGGTTCGGGCCAAACGCTAGCGGCACCGCTGAACGCTTGGCACTTGAGTGTCGTTGACGGTGGTATGCCGCGCGGTGATATTCTACCATTGTCGGCCATAACACCCGTGACATTTACTCGCGATAGCGT
This sequence comes from uncultured Planctomycetaceae bacterium, assembly GCA_963934735.1. Taxonomy (GTDB): domain Bacteria; phylum Planctomycetota; class Planctomycetia; order Pirellulales; family Pirellulaceae; genus UBA721. The sequence continues at coordinate 12,015 of CAWVZW010000051.1, read as the reverse complement.
GTGGGATGCGACTCTTACGAACAACGGAACATGGCAAGCAACATCGCTGACAGGAACAAAAATCGACGTTGCCCACTTAAATCTTGGAGCCGCGGGAGCATTTGCGGTTGCCGCTGATTTTAACGGTGATGGAGTTGCCGAGATTGCCATGTACAGCGACGGCTATTGGTTCATTGACATCAACGGCAATGGCCGGTGGGATGCCGACGATCTGTGGGCCGAGATGGGTTCGCAGGCGGATATTCCAGTCGTTGGAGACTGGGATGGCGATGGTAAAGACGATATTGGCGTCTATGGTCTGCAATGGCCGGGCGACAACAAGGCCTTGGCACAAGACCCAGGCCTACCCGATTTAGCGAACAGAGAAGTGACTCAACCGAAGAATGTTCCACCGACTCGACAACTGGGAGCATCTCGCAGACGACTCATGCAAACGACCGCCCGCGGTGATGTGCGAGCGGATGTAATCGACCATGTGTTCCGGTATGGACGCGGACAAGAAGTCGCTGTGACCGGCGATTGGAATGGCGACGGTGTTGATAACGTAGGAACTTATCAGGATGGTCAATGGAAACTAGATACCAATGGCGATGGTCGCATATCCTCTGGTGACCAAGTGGTGGAGTTTGGCCAAGCAGGCGACATTCCCGTGGTCGGCGATTTCAATGGAGATGGAGTTGACCAAATAGGAACCTTCCGTGACGGCAAGTGGCATCTGGATACCAACGGTGACCTTCAGCGTGATCTTCGAGACCAAGTGTTCCAGCTTGGCACAGATGGCGACCAACCAGTCATCGCTGATTTCGACGGCGACGGCATCGACGACATTGCTGTCTACCAAGCCAAAAAGGCCGGCTAAGTAACCGGCCTTTCGCGTTCCGCGTTCATTCGCGGCCCCCTATGAATTCTTTAACTTATCGGCCTCGGCTTGGAATGCGGCAATTTCTTCTTCGAGCCGAGTAACTTCGCCCGGTTCGTCATCCTGTTGCTTGGCACCTGAAAGCTGCATTTTTAGATTCTGTACCTTCTTGCGGACCACTTCCAATCGCTTTTTGGCTTTCTTGTCCATCCGCTTCTCCCAATTGGCTATCTACTTATTCTGCAATAGTTATCGTATCATCTTGCATCTCAACCGCGGAGACAACCATAGCCGTTTCTTCCACTGGAGCTTTTCGAGGAACCATCCTCATGCCACCCGCGAGCAATACAACAATAATTGCGGCGTACATATTGAGTTTTCCCCACAAGGCTTCCTTCTCTTGAAACTTTAGGGCTGCATCGCTCTTTCCCGCCAACATGGAGCTGATATAGAAAATCGCAAGCACCAGAACAAGTTTCAAAGTGAACAACCCATGGTACATCCCGCCTGGTTTTTCATCGAAGGCAAGTATCGTATTGTACACACCGCTCAGCAGCAATAATAACGCGCAAATCATAATCACTTTGGACCACTTACGTTTGACTTGCTGCTTGACGGCGTTTTCTGGGTCATTGCCATCGAGCGACGGGCACAGTACGAGCTGCGTAAAGATCGCTCCGCCGACCATCACGACCGCGGGAAGGATGTGCAACCAGCGGGAAATTAAAGAGATCATGTCATCCATTTTTTTGCTCCAGTGAGTCTGTAAGTTGCTGAAATACTGTTTGTGCTAATACCGCTGCGTCTGACTTCGTTGTCGCTTCACCCGTAAGTTGTGCATCACGCACGGCTGACAGTACTTTAGAGAATAGCGGGCCGGGGTGCAGCCCCATTTCTTGTAAATCTTTTCCGTTAAGCAGTGGCGCTGGGTCTAATTGCTCCAAGGGTAAATCCAGCTTCTGCTGACAAAATTTGACACCAGTTGTTGGTTGTTGACGATGACTGGCCCAAGCTGTTGCGATAGCAAGAGTTTTTGCTGCATGTGGGTCAATCAATAGCCGTTGGATTTGAGGCCACGGTGCCGAATCGGCGTTGATAAACGGTTCCACCTTATCAATCATCCAGCAAACAGTCCTAATGTCGTCATTGGACATCTTCATTTGTTTCAGATTAGACCGTACGTCGCTCAAAATAGTGTCCGGTGCCAGTGTTTTATAGATAAGTGCCAGCGTCGATAGAAAATCGTTTGTGGGCATGGCCGCAGTGATTGCTAACAACGATTTCCAATTGGCAGCTTGATTTGAATCAGGCAAAGTAAGCCCAGGCACCGCATACATTAATACACCGGAGTCTAACAACAATTCGAGCCCGTGTTGGTAATTCTCCGACTCCAGAGTCTTTTGCAGCTCGACTAAAATCCGTTCGCGCGAAACTTGTTGCAAGTTCTCGGCAAACTGCTTCACCGCGGCGAAAGTTTCTGAGTGGATTGTAAATTGGAGCGTTGTGGCAAAGCGAATGGCACGTAATATTCGCAGCTTGTCTTCGTGAAATCGTTCTGCTGGAATTCCAATCGCTCGAATAACTTTGGCGATTAGATCCGCTTGACCGTTCACAAAATCGATGACTTGTTCATTAATAGGTTCATAGAACATTCCATTAATGGTAAAGTCACGACGAAGTGCGTCTTGCTCAGCGTTACAAAAACTGATCGCATCAGGATGGCGGCCATCGCTGTAATCGGCATCTTCGCGAAAGGTAGCGATTTCGATATTGCCTGTCGCTTTGGTACCAATCAATGTAATGACGCCAAAAGCAGCTCCGATCGCTAGCGTTTTTTTGTCAGCGAATACCTCTTGAATCTGATCTGGCAGAGCATTGGTCGCGATATCGAAATCATGAGGATCTTGGGAAGGCTGCATTTCCTGATCGCGGACACATCCACCAGCAAAGTACGCAATAAACCCTGCTTTGGTTAGTTTCCGCACAGTTTTCACTGCATAGGAACGGGCTTTTTCAACATCGATGGGTGACGATTCGGTCATAGACTAGAGCATAGCATTTACGCCAGAATTTGAAACCGCGAATAGCCTCACTTTGAAGGTTAACCGTAGCGCGGTAGGCTGTCGTCAATATCAATACTCCACGCATCAATACCACCGGCCATACTTTGGCATTGCTTGAAGCCTTGGCCTAATAACCACTGTGTCACTTGCAAACTCCGCATACCGTGATGGCAATACACAACGACGTGATCCTCCGCATGCGGCAGTAGCTCAGCCACTCTTGCTTGCATCTCACTCATCGGGAGCAAGCGTGCTCCCTCAACCTTGACCAGATCCCATTCGCCTTGCTCACGGCAATCCAACAACACAAAATCGGCTTGCTCATCTAACAAGTCCTTGACCTCAGCTACAGAAATCTCTAACGGCAAGTCATCATTTGTCATCTATTAATACCTTATTGCGGTAAAGTGAAGGGCCTGTGATTCTACAAGTCTTCCATATTGTTCCCAGAACAATAACAATGCAATACCAACAACCACCTTGCGAGCGGTTTTGTAAAGCACGCAATGCTATCCGGTATACAAGTAAACTAGTTCCATATCATAACTTGTATAAACACAATTGTGTTATCATTCTGTTTGGTACTTTTTGGCATGTGAATAGGCATAAATAATTGACCTTTCCAGAACTTAAATTCAGTGGCACATTACGCCCGACCCAGCAGGAAGTACTTTCGGTCGTCCAGCAACAATTGAAGGCTGATCAGCGGGAATTCTATATTGTCGCACCGCCAGGGTCAGGCAAGACCGTAACAGGCCTTTATTTATGGGCTCATGTTTTCAAATGCCCTGCTCTAGTTCTATCACCAAATTCGGCCATCCAATCACAATGGCTAGCTCGTACGGATCTCTTCCAAGAAGGTGACTCGCATGTGAACCCTCGTCTTCTTAGTTCAGATCCTAAGAATCCGTCGCTATTGACTTCATTGACATATCAGAGTCTCACGCTACCGAGCCGCAGTTCAGCGGATTTTGAAACCACAGCGCTGCAAAGCTGGGTGGACCATTTACTAGAAAAAGAAGCAGCTCGTAATCCGGATGAAGCAATAACTTGGATCACAAACCTACGAAAACATAACCTTGAATATTTCCAAACTCGATTTAACACATACCTAAAAAAGGTCCGCGATGCACATGCAGATCTTTCAGGGGGTCTCGATACGCTACACGATAGTTCGATCACCAATCTTCGTGAACTCAAGAAACAAGGCGTACAGCTAATCATCCTTGACGAGTGCCATCATCTTTTGGGCCACTGGGGACGCGTATTACAAGGTATCCACGAGTTTCTTGATGAGCCTTATATCATTGGGTTGACGGCGACTCCACCAGATGAATCCGATCATGATCCCGATAATTGGGAGCGTTACGAAAATTTCATGGGCGAGATTGATTTCGAGGTACCGATCCCTGCAGTCGTCAAAGAGGGCTATCTCGCGCCGTACCAAGATCTATGTTACTTCACACGTCCCACTGACGATGAGTTGGGATACGTTTCCAATACGAACCAAGCCTTGCTTGACTTACTAGAAATCGTTTCGCGGGGAGATTTCGAAACCCAACGGATGTCACTGCCAGATTTCATCTATGACACACTCGACAACCGGATGTTAATGCACGGGCCTGCGAAAAGTTGGAGTGAATACGAAGAACGAGCATCAACTATTTCTTGGGTTGGACGAGCCTACTTGCGCAGTGTCGGTCGAGAGCTTCCTGTAGGAGTTCCACCGCTGACCCAAGACCAATTTGACGTCGAAGACTTACTTGAGTATGTGACACCATGCTTAGAGCGATATGTCAGACTCTATTTAATGATGCAAGACAATCCTAAGTTGCATGCGTTAGCAACAGAAATCAAATCCAAGCTACGCATGCTTGGTATGCAAATCACAGAAACAGGTTCTCAGCAATGTGCATCGCCGATTAGTCGCATTTTGGCATATTCAAAAGCCAAGTGCCTTGCACTGCAACCAATCTTATCAGCAGAAATGAATGTCTTAGGTGAATCCATCCGTGCCGTTATCGTTTGTGATTATGAAAAAACATCGGCGGTTTCAGCGGACATCAGCCATTTACTTGACGATGAAGCGGGCGGAGCGGTGGCGGCATTTAAACAGCTACTCCTTGATGAGCAAACCGATCAATTGGATCCCATCTTGGTAACGGGGTCGACTGTTCTGGTCGATGATGATTTACGAGAAATATTTGATGCAGCCGCAAAAAAATGGCTGAGCAATTCTCAGTACAAAGTAAGTTGGGAATGGTTTGACGTTGACGAATTCTATCTTATGCGAGGTAAAGGATCCGATTGGTCGCCTCGAGTCTATGTAGAAATGATTACGGAGTTGTTTCAACAAGGAATTACACGCTGTTTAGTGGGTACTCGAGGATTGTTAGGAGAAGGATGGGATGCCAGCAAAATCAATGTATTAATTGATCTTACCTGCGCATCCACCCACACTGCCGTCAATCAACTGCGTGGTCGCTCGATGCGATTGGACAAAGATGTCCCTCAGAAAATTGCGGACAACTGGGATGTAGTCTGTATAGCTCCAGAGTTTTTAAAGGGCTTGGATGACTACAAGAGGTTTAGAAAGAAACACGGGAGAATCTATGGGGTAACTGATGACGGTGTCATTGAGAAAGGGGTCGGGCATGTGCATGCAGCACTAACAGAAATCAAGCCCGAAGGCGTCGAAAGTTCCGCTGCGATGTTAAATCAAGATATGCTTTCACGCGTTCCTCAACGTGCCGCTGCGCGTGAATTATGGGAAATTGGTAAGCCCTATTTAGGAAAGAGTCAAACGTCGGTGGAAACCAAGATTGAAATCAAACCACCAGCAATGAAAGGCCGCGGGTTTCCACCTTTCTGGTATGCGGAAACGCCGTGGGATGAAGCAAGTTTAACGTATGCGGTTAGTCGTGCTGTACTGCGTGCGTTAGTGGAAACGAACGTAATTACAACAATACGTGTCGAGGATACTGAAGAGCATCTAACCGTCAATCCTCGCAATGGTGGTTATGTCCGGGTGTTCATGAACAATGCCGACGCCAAAACAAACCGCATTTTTTCCGAGGCCATCTCCCAGGTCTTTGGCCCAATCAAAGATGCCAGATATTTGATCGAACGACGAGCGGCTGTTGGTGATATATCGATGCAAACGAAACGCCCAAAATGGGCTAGTTATCTACCCGAATTCATTGGCCATTATTTTGATTATGATGAATTAGTAAAAGACCTTGAAATTGAATTAGTGATGGTTCATTGTGTCCCAACTGAGTTGGCTCGTAACAAAGACCGAGTGTTTATTTTTCTGAAGCACTGGAAAGAATTAGTGGGCCCGGCAGCAGTGCATTTTCTACAACGTGAAGAAAGCCAAGAATTCTTACAATCGGCTCGCGAGCAAGGATTGGTTCCAACAGAAAAGACCCACCACAAGGAAATTTTCACGTAGCATTTATTACTTGCTATTATAGTGCTTGGCAAACTCCGCGTCGCTTAACGAGTGCGAAAGATTTCACTCGTGAGAACTTCAGTAACGGCTGTCCTCAATCCATAATCGTTTGCTTTGACGCGGGCCAGTATGTCATCAATTTCATATTGATCCAAACGTTCCATATTACGCCCTGTTGAGTAGGCGAGCAGCGACTCGATCAAACTCCGTGCGAATACATCACCGCGGGTCTCGGTAAGCACGTGTTTGAATTCCGAAAAATTTGCAAAGGATTCGCCGGTGGTTAGTTGACCTGAGGGATCAATTGGCGCACTTGGTTGTCCATTTGCAGCGGAATACTTAGACCGCCAACGTCCGATGGGATCAAAGTTCTCAAGTGCAAAGCCGAGCGGATCAATGTTTTTATGGCAAATGTTACAAGCCTGATCTTCCCTGTGCCGAGAGAGCTTTTCGCGGGGCGTGGTCGCGCCACGAACATCTGCATCGAGCGATGGGACTTCGTCCGGTGGTGGGGGCGATGGCATCCCGAGGATATTCTCGAGGATCCACGCACCACGTGTCACTGGTGAAGTATCGACGCCATTGGCACTGACAGTCAGTACGCTCGCCATGCCCAGCAATCCGCCACGCTGCTGGTTCTCGGCCAGCTCGACCCGCTGGAATCCGTCGGACTGCCGCAGGGTCTCTCGGTTGGGTAGCTGGTACAGTTTAGCAAGCTGTTTATCAACAAAAGTGTAATCAGCATTCAAGAAATCCATAATCGAGCCATTTTGTTTAAGCAAGTTCTGGAAAAAAAGTTGCGTTTCACGCTTCATGGATCGGGGTAGGTTTTCCGCATAGAACTCATTCGCCGTTTTCCTTGGTGGCGGTTGGTCCCCGAGATCTCGCAGATTAAGCCAGCTGTCGAGGAAACCGCTCACAAAAGCACTCGATCTTGGGTCATGCATTAAACGCTCGATTTGAGCGGTCAGCTGCGGCTTGGTTTGCAGTAGCTTCTTGTTTGCATCCTCGTGGAGTTGCTGATCGGGTGGCGCGGCCCACAGCGTGTAAGAGAGCCGCGTGGCTAGGTCATGTGGCTGCAAAGTAGCGTCTGCATCTTTTGTGATCTCACTAAAATACAGAAACGAAGGCGAGCAGAGAATCATCTTGACTGTCGCCAAAGCTGCATCTCTGGCGGCCATGTCCTTGGCGAGCAATTCATTGTGAAACCGCTCGATTCGTTGTCGATCAGAGTCAGTTAGCGGTCGGCGAAAAGCCTTGCGAGCAAATTCCGCAAGCTGTTGCAGGGCCTTGTCGGTTTGGAAACCAGAGCCGCCAAAGACGGCGATCTCTTCTTTCGATCCACCTGACTCCGGAATCGGTCCGCGAATCTTGATTTCTCCAATTCGTATGTGTGGGAGCGCTCCTTCACGAAGGAGCGCCGCGCGGCTGACACCGCCTCTGAAATCTTTGAATTCATCTTTATAACGGCGGTTTGTCTCGATTACCGATGCACGCGACTCATAAGGTCCGTTGGGGAAAATAAAGCGTGGCGTTTGACCGGCCTCAAGCCACACGCGGAACGTCAGCCATTCCGGTTTATCGTCAGGCACAATCGCTGTGCCGAGCAACGGTTCAACCGACTGCGGATAATGAATGTGCCCCTTGGTTGCATCACCGGGCACGACGCCAATTTGGAATGGCTCTGTAAAATCAATCCGAAAGATTTTGGGATCATAGTGAGTGTCACGGTGTAGCGCCTGGGCATTCACTTCGATGTCGTAAAGGCCGGAAACTGGGACACCCTTAAGGAAATCCTCAATGTGACCATAGCCACCCTGACGGGTGTCGGTATTGGGCTGTTCATAGAGGCAAAGAAAATTGTAATTAAAAACACTCTTATGGGAACCAGACAGTTCTTCGTATTGCCTGAAGTTGTTTGTGAAGTGCCATTGTTTTTCCTCGGTCGGAGGTTTGCCAAGCCGAAGATCGACCATGCGTGATGCCGCTTGAAAATATTCGTCAAGTAGAAATCCGGACGTCACAAGTGTTTCGCCGATGGTGTCGATGTGATTGCTTGTGCCGTCTTTGGGGAAATTCGCGGTCAACCCGAGAGTATCGACGCGACGATTAAACAAGACAGCCATCGTATTTTCATATTCCCGATTCGAAAGTCGGCGAATGACCGTGCGACCACCCGTAGAATCAAACCTTCCCCGTGCTTCGGCAATTGCTTCACGCAAATCAATTATCAGTTTCACCCGCTGTTGGTCATCTGGCTGAGATGCGTCTGCTGGTGGCATCGATTTTAAAGTCAATTGATCAATGATTTCATCAGCAGTGATAAGCTGGGCAACCGTCTTGATGGGAAGCTTGAATTGGTCAAAGCTACGTTCGCCCTCCTGTGTTTCATCTCCATGACATTCCGCACAGAAGGTACGCATGAATTTACCGACTGCCTTTTTATCGGGTTCTGTTGCTGCGGCGTGACTCGTATACAGAGACCCGCAGGAGATAACCGCGACTAGCAGCAATGAGAATCTAAAAACCTGCGGCACGCTCTTGGCATTCATATTCAAGAGAAGTTACCGGTACTGATGCCAAAGGATTCTGTTGGAACGCCGGTACGCCGTGCGATGTCGACAAACAGATTGCATAGCGGAATTTTCTGGGTCCCCTTGGTTGGGACTTTCTTGTATTCGCCGGAACCATAACCTCCACCGGCAAGAACAATTGGCAAATCACTGTTCGTGTGTGAGCTTCCGTTGCCCATACCGCTTCCGAAAAGTACCGCTGTCGAGTCGAGGAGCGACCCATACTCTGTTTGCATTCCCGACAGTCGAGTCAAGAATTTGGAAAACTGGTCGAGCTGGTAAGTTTCCAAGGTGATCAAATTTGCGACCACTTCTGCGTCGTTACCGTGGTGGGACATGCTGTGATAAGACCTCTCGATGCCAAGATTTTGAGGCAGAAAGCTTCCGCCGATTTCCAACGTTGCAACACGCGTGGAATCAGTTTGCAGGGCCAGTGCAATCAACTCATAGAGCATCGGCAGATCATCAACCGTATTGGTGTTCGCTGGTTTATCAAAGGGAGCATCCGGTTTGGGGTGCTTGGTCCAACGCTTACGTATCTCGATCTTCTTCTCGACGTCACGGATCGAACTGAAGTACTCATCGAGTTTGTTCCGGTCTTCGCGGTTAATACGTTGAGAGAGGTCCCCAGCCTCTTCAAGAACGGAGTCCAAAATCGATGCTTGTAGTTGTGTCTCCCGTACCCTGCGAGCGCGTTGCGCGGTCGTATCACTTTTGAAGAGTTTATCAAAGAGTTCAGCCGGCGCGGTGATGGGCGGTATTCTCACGCCTGATCGTGTCCATGACATTTGGCAACCGCCATGAATGCCGCCTTCGGAGCCAACAGTGAGTGATGGGAACCTAGTATCGCCACCGATTTTATCAGCAAGGTATTGATCGAGGGTCATGTTTCCGTCGTGCCGATTCTTCGACTCATGATGCAAGACGCCGGAAAGAAACGTGTGAACCGCGAAGTGCCCGCCCCGCAAGCCATGATCGAGACCGCGGTAAACCGTGAATTTGTCACGATTCGCCATCAGTGGTTTCAATAGTGCGGTGTCTTTGTAACCTTTACCGGGCTCTTCTGGGAAAAAATACTTTTGCTGGAATCCCAGTAGGTTGCCCACTGCTACAAAACGTCGTGGGTCAGATTGCTCGGAATTTTTGGTTGGGCGTTGGGAATGATTCGCTTGGGCACCGGATACGAGCGATGCTAAAGAGGGAAGCAGAAGTGAGCCAGTTACCGACTGCAGAACGAACCGACGACGATGGAGGTGGGTAGATTTTGTCATACTGAAATTATACCACGCCAGGTTAGAATTCCAGCGCCATCTGCGTGTAAAAGAATCTGGCATCGCCAGTATGGGGCACGCCCGCCGTCGTCTGGTAGTACTCGCCAGCAAAGAAATGCGAATACCCGAGTTGAAATTTCAGCCGCTCACTCAGCGTCAGAGTTGCCAGTAGGTCAATTTCATGCCCCAGGCTGCTGCTGCCTGACGTGTTTGGACCAAGTCCGGCAAAGGGAGTCATGTTCGTGTTGTATGGAACATCCGCACGATTGGCGAGACTGAAATAATGATAGTGGACTCGCAGTTCGAGGGATTCTGTTGGTTGGTAATTCCAACGGACATTAAGGTCATTCAGATTGCGACGTCCGTATAGATCCATGTAGCCAAGATGGCGATGTGCTCGAGGGAAGTAATGATGCCAACCGTTTCCAGGGGTATCACTCCCTGAGGCCCATTCGTAGTAAACCCAGAATTGGCCCGCCAGTCGTCCCTGTAAATGCGTCCCTAATCCGACGATACCGAAACCAGCATGGTGGTCGGTCTGATCGGGATTCCTGCCAGCCTGGACACCTCCCTCCAACTCGTAAAGCAAATCACCACGGGCACCTTTCCAATAGACACCCAGGGTGTCATACCGAGCACTGATGTTATCCAGTTCCAGGGTCAACCAGTAATATTCACGGATGGTGTCTTCATCGACGTGCTGGTGCGTGTTGATCCCATAGAGACGGACGTCAGAATTCGTTTGATTGGAATCATGCGGCCGCATGGATAATGGATGAAGGTAGTAAGCATCGAAGTCAAATTGCTGGCCCGCAAGTGAAACCTGCAATCCATCAAATGCTCGACGGGTATTGGCCCATTCACCCATACCGGCAAACCGTGTCGACCCGATATCGAGCGACCGTCTACCCACCCGCGCTTGCAGGCGTTCGTTGATGTCTATGTCAGCGTAAGCTTGATGAATATTCAGGCGATCGACTTCATTGCCACGCGGCGGGAAATTCTCAAGGGTACTTTCGGCATCGAGTAGCTCAAAGTACACGCGGAGACGCTCATTAACCGTAGCATCCATCCACAGCCGCGTGCGGTACAGCAGGAAGTTATCATCGGTGCCGGTTAGGCCGAGAGCATTGGGTAACGTTGGCGAGGGCCGATGATTGTTCTCATGGTGGTACCGCATGCGGAATTGACCGCCGAAGTCGAAATCACGGATCGCTGCCTTTGGCCCTTTGAGACGATCTACCAGAGAAATCTTGTCCAGCGACTCCAGCGTGACGGACTCCTCGTAAACAGTCACCTGTGCCAGGCAGGGGAGCGACGCACAGAGTGCTAGCATCCACACGGTAATTGATAACTTTTGACAACTGCGCATATATCAAGCTCTCCTATCGCTAGATATCGGTTGCGCAAGTGAGAAAGTCCATTGGGACAAGTCGTTTTAACGAAGAAGTAGTTTTGTTTCCTTTTACTGTTCTGGTTTGCTCAATGGCTTTTCACAGTCGATCGGAGAATCGTGGATAAATGTTTGTATGATCCCGATAGGCAACTTTATCTATGTCCTGATTGTCGTGGTGAGTTCGTCGAAACTGCCGTTTAAGATCAAAATCAGTGAACAATCGATTCAAAATCGAGTCAAAAACCATGTCGCCTTGTGGACGGCTCTCGACAAAATCACCATTTACTCGATAATAACAGGGTCAAACACACATGCGGATGTGGCGGAACTGGCAGACGCGCTAGATTCAGGTTCTAGTGTCCTCACGGACGTGGAGGTTCGAATCCTCTCATCCGCACT
>CAWVZW010000050.1:0-25830 GCA_963934735.1 uncultured Planctomycetaceae bacterium | reverse complement strand
CGCGTAGCGTCTCTGTCGACCTAACCCTTGACGACTTCCAATCCGTTAGTGATCGAGTGCCCTATATTGGCGACCTAAAACCATCCGGAAAATTCGTCCAAGAAGACCTCCACGCCGTGGGCGGTACGCCAGCAGTCATGAAATACATGCTTGATAAAGGCTACCTCGATGGCGATTGCATAACCGTTACCGGAAACACACTCGGAGAAAACCTCGCCAATGTCCCCGGACTAGTCGCCGGCCAAACCGTTGTGCAAACCGTTGAGGAACCCATCAAAGCCAGCGGACACTTACGGATACTCCGCGGAAATCTGGCCCCAGAGGGTGCCGTTGCCAAAATCACCGGTAAAGAAGGACTCCACTTCAACGGCCCAGCAAATTGCTTCGATAGCGAAGAAGATATGCTGCAAGCACTCGAAGACGGTAACATCAAAGCCGGTGATGTTGTCATCATCCGCTATGAAGGGCCCCAAGGTGGACCGGGCATGCCTGAGATGTTAACGCCAACTTCGGCAATTGTCGGGGCCGGACTCGGTGACAAAGTTGCACTCATGACCGACGGCCGCTTCTCCGGCGGCTCACACGGATTCATCGTGGGCCATATCACTCCTGAAGCTCAAGTCGGGGGCCCTATCGCACTGATCCAAAACGGTGACCAAATCATCATCGACGCTGAGTCAAACAAAATCGAAGTCGAACTAAGTGATGAAGAACTTCAAACTCGCAAAGATAACTGGACCGCTCCTGACTTCAAAGTAACACGAGGCACACTCTACAAATACATCAAGTGTGTTAAAAGTGCATCCGAAGGCTGTGTCACCGACGAGTAATTTTCGGCCGCGAAGAAAATGACTCTGGCAGACATCATGCGAGTCGATTCAAGATACCAATTCGCGTTAAAAATTCGTACCCGTACCTTTGGTCAGCATCATAAACGCCTTTTCCAGGTCGACCGCCTCTTCCGATAATAGCGTCAATCCAAACCCAGCTTCCACAAGCACGCCCGACAAGTGGCTGTAGACCGCTTGCCCTTCAACCAACGTCACAATAATCTGCTCATCGACCATCTCGACCTTGTCCACGTCATCGTGCTGCTCCAGTATACGGGCAGCCGCTGGTGCATCTTTATCCACCATGATGTTTAAGATCACCTGCTTGCGAATCTGCTTCATAATATCCGCAACCGTTGAATTCACCGTCATCACACCACGATCAATGATACCAAACTTGTTACAAACGTCAGCTAATTCAGGCAGAATATGACTCGAAACGACAATCGTCTTACCGGTCTGGCCCAGTCGACGTAACAGTTCCCGCATTTCAATTCGAGCGCGTGGGTCCAACCCACTCAACGGTTCATCTAGCAATAACACCTGGGGGTCATGCAACAGCACCCGCGCCAATCCTAGGCGTTGCGTCTGACCACGTGAAAGCGTATTGGCATAAGCATCACGCTTAAAATCAAGATCTACGATCTCCAACATTTCATTACATCGCTTGCGCCGCGTCTCACCCGTAATACGATACGCCGCGGCAAAGAATTCCAAGTATTCAATAACCTTCATATCATCATACACACCAAAAAAGTCGGGCATGTAACCAACGAGCCGACGAATCTCCTTGGGATTTGTATAAATGGAATTGCCACAAACATACGCTTCACCCGAGGTGGGATTCAACAGCGTTGCAATAATTCGCATCGTCGTCGTCTTACCCGCTCCGTTGGGACCGATGAACCCAAATAGGTCACCTGCATCTAAATCCAGATCAATGTTCCGGATGGCATGCATGTCTCCGTATTTTTTTGTTAATCCACTTGTTTTTATCACGGCTAATGCCCCAATCTAAAGTGTTGATAAATCAATTCAACAATGTGTTCGTAGTTGCTTCCATATTCACAGGTAACACCACGCGGTAATACCGATCTACTTGAGACTCCAGTGGTCCGTCGCCATTTTGTTGTGCGCCATTCACAAACTCCGTCATACCGTGATTTTTACCTGCCTTGCCCACTAATACCGCCCGACGCAAACGCAACATATGGCTTAAATCCAGATGACTTTGGTAGCGGTGCAACAAACCTGTATAACGAACGCCACCGATTTCTTGATCGAACATCATCTGCTTAACGACTCGATCCCGCGATTCATCCGTCGCGCGCCAAGCTCGATAACTTTGTCGACGGCTACCAGTTTGGAATCGCGTAAAGTAATTATCAATGCCCTGCGAATCAGAGCTAAGATCGTAAACATTTATTTCGCTGTTTGGAGTGAATACTTGACCAATGGGATAGACTCGCCCGTCGAACAGAATTAGCGCGTCATGCAAATCAAAATCAAAGGGATTCTGTAACGTCCCACGCAGCGCTCCGCTGGCAGGTTCCGTCACTAATGCGCTTTTCACGACCAGCGACGAATCCGCAGACCAACGAGCCGCTAAACTTCGCGTCCCACTATGTTGCACTGGAATAGAACGAATCTGACCATCTGCCAAATCAACTTCATACTGATGGTCAATCAACACTTGAAAACTCGTACGCCCTAAACCACCCAACCCCGCCCCTGGAAATCCTTGCCAACAGGCAAGCACTTGATGATTTTCGCTCCGCAGCGAATTCTTAAATTCAGACATTTCAAAAGAGTAAGCCGCTGTCGTTGGGCTATAGACAGTCGCGTAGTTAGACCCTCGGACCGTTTGAGTCAGCGAATCGATATCAACAATCTCGATTTGATTAAGCGCCGGTGGCGATGTTCGCAAAGCAGATACCATCGAAACCGCTATCAAACTAAAAATCAATATCGCTACTGGAAACGTAACCCACGTCCAATGCAATCGCTTAAACCTGCGCAAAATATAGTAGTCCAAAGGACCTATGACCAAGATAAACATTCCCAGTAATCCGGCAACCCACATGAACCGAGTGGGAGTCACTCCATCAAATCGGTCGAGGCTCGACCTTAACTGACCAGATATGTCATCAAAACCCGCATTGGATGACTTGGTCCCCTTACCAAGCTGCTCGTTTCCTCGTTCGGCGAAATGACTATTGATGACTAACCTGTTTAAAATAGCAGGCGTGGCACCCCACGACGCAAATGGTTCTTGGTCTGGGTCAAACGCGACAAACGTCACGGAACCTAAGCCTCTTGCACTGTGCACAATCAAAGCATGTTCCGCTTGTGCATTTTGAGTATCACGTAAAACAACCACACCATCCGAAGGCGTGATCAACGATAAGGAACTTCCAGTTTGGCGATTGAGAATTAATCGCTCGTCTGCGTTTCCGTATTTTTCTATACCTGATGTATTCCAGTTCGTAATGACGCGGTCAATCTTGCCAGGAATCAAACTTCCCAAGACTTCATTGTCTTGCGACAATTCCGGCCCACGCTGCCCCGCAAACAAGAGCATCCGACCACCTTGATAAATCCATTGTCGAATCGCCTGTTGTTGTTGCGTTGACAATTGCTCCAATAGATCCTCTGCAGATGTCGTAATAATCAAAAGATCAACAGCTGCGTACCCATACCAACGATCGGGTAACTTGTGATAATCACTTGTCTGAGATTGAATCGCAACTTCGACTAAGTCAGGACGGCCAGTGAGTTCTGTTTGTAAACGTGAGGCACTTAAAGGCAAGCGATTACCAATCTGAAGAATCAGAAAATCAGTGGTGCTCAATTGACCATCATCCAAACGCCCAAATGTTTTCTTGAATACGGCTTGTCGACTCGTGTCGTCAACAACGGACACAACAACACTCCATGGCAAGCGACCAATCTTAACATATGCGATACGAGTGACCGTTGTTGTTGGGGGCACAGTAAGCTGGAGGTGGCGGTCCACAAACCGTACGGCGATCCCTTCGCCGTCAGGGGACTCTAAAACCAAACGCCCCTGGAATTTCGCGGCACTATCATTGGTAATTTCGACATGAACGGGTATCCAGGTCCCTTGCTTAAAACGTCCGTTGAAGCCAAGAGTAACTTCTACCTGTAGACTAGCGTCCGTGTCTGCTGCATAGGAATCTGCGGAATTTGTGAAAACACACAACAGTGCAACTACTAGACCTGTAAGGGGCGACGCAATTCGCCAATCTGATTTTACTCTGCGTCCTAGAAACAAAATTACCCCTTCACCACTTATCCAAAAATTCATGTCCTCGACAAATACATTACGTACCCTAATCACTTTATCGGTCATTAAAAGCGGTACAATACTGCGATTTACATAGAAAAAATCGCATCCATTTGTCAGTAACTGAGATTACTTCACCTCTGGCTGAAAGCGTGACTTAGCCCATAGACTGCGGCCGATCGCGTACTTTGATCCTACGGTTTTTCCGAATCAGCACATTGGCAGGCATATTGTCCACACCCTGGGCAACCTGAACCATATTTATCCCGAATTGCGCTAGATAAATCGATCTCAGCAACATTAGCAATCGTCACCAGCCATGCCAGCACGTCGGCGAATTCTTCGGCACGATCAGCTGCCGTGCCACTGCGCAGAGCGGCAGCCAACTCACCAATTTCTTCGAGCAACCACATGAACGTCCCGTCGATGCCTCGCTGGGCATCTTTGGTGTAATACATTTTGCGGATCAAAGCTTGAAAATCCGACACGCTGATATCAGATTGATCATTCGTATCATTCGTATCATTCGTATCATTCGCTATGTTCATCTCGTTCATTGCTCTCGCTCCGGTACTTGCACCTGTATTTTGTCACCCTCTACTCTTACAGTAAACACATTGACACTCAAGGCATCGTTATCACTCCAAGTCCCTTTGCGAATGCAGAACCTCCAAGCATGCCAAGGACAAACAACTTCACCGTCCAATATATATCCGGGGGACAAAGCTGCGCCCATGTGCGGGCAAAGATCATCGATAGCGTGATACTCACCACCATCGTTAAAAACTGCAATCAATCGACCAGCAACCGTATATCCCTGACCTTCGCCTTCAGCAATATCGCCGACTGTGGCCACAGTAGTAAAAGATGTCATATCTAACTCGTTGTACTCAAATCTATTTCATGGATGTCGTTACATTGGTGGTAACGGTTTGAACAATCGAGTTTTGTCCAATAATGACTTCGGTCGTCATCGTCTGTTTAAGTGTGGAATGATCCAATCTACCCAACGTATTATCAAAGTAAACAAGGCCCTCGCTGGATTGCTCGGTGATTTTCAATTGGGAACCAGTGGCACCTTTAGCAGGTTTAATACTAGTCGTCATTTTCATACCGATCTTGTCAAGCATCTTGTCGTCAAGCTCGACAATTCCTTGGTAGGTGTATTCAATGGCCACCGTAGTTTCGCCAAACTCACCGGCTGTCAGCACCACTTGATCCTTCCACTGATCACCGACATTCAACGTCTTGACTGGGAAATTCAAGGACCCTTGTGAAACCATATTGCGAAATCCGGCTTCGGAGAACATTTGGCCAAATGCGCGGCTCCCAGGCTGTTTAGCCAGCGTCGCCAACAAGTCAGCTGGTGCTTTAAAATTGCTGATTTCCCCCTGTCGGCTCAACGACAATCCAAACTCGGCACCCACAATCGGTGCCAGCACATCTGAAAGTGGATTGTCCTGCGAATCAGCAGCGGTGCTGTCATACGCCAATTTAATTCCAAGTGGTCCACCAGAAACCGACAGCTTTAATTTGGTTATTTTTTGTGTGATCGCGGCCAAACCATTAGTGTTCACCGAGTCGATGTATTGTGATATTCCCGAATCCATTTGCATCGTTGTTTCAACATCTTGCCCCATATACTTCATCTCTATTTTGGTCGTTGTGGTAACTGACAATCTGTTTTCGCTACCAGCGGTGAATTTAAAAGCCAACGAACGCTGAGCCTGCAAGCTCGACACGAAACAGAGGCAGCTAGTGACGACCACCAAACAAAATAAAGTACGGCATCTCATTCCAGTCGAATGTGCGATAAACCTCGGTGATAAATTCATGATTAGCTCTTTACTTGGGGATTGTATTTCAAATGTTTTCTACGGGATCTCAACACCAATTGGTCATCCTGAAGTTCATTTCTTTTCTATCACAATTGATTGCATGTCCGTCTGCTCCGTTGTGATCGCATCTGCACCTTTTCCGGCAATCGTCTTTACCAACAATTCAAGGTCAACCCGTTTGACGTAATTTTGAATCGCATCAGTTACCAATTTACCCGATATCTGTTCGTGGTCAATTTTTAATACTTTACTCTGCTCGCCAGAATCTGCAAACGCGTATTTTCCAGTTATCCCAATCACATGGCCTCGTTCTGCATTCACACCCCGATACTGGTACCGAAATCGGACGGGATTGTTTTTTGTTGACGCCAATGGATTGCGAGACTCTTGCCAAATTGTCTGAAACTCGAACTCGCCTTTGGGAAAGGAAACAAACACGTGGCGAAATGCAGCTTTAACACCATCAGCGGTAAACAGCGGTTCGCCTACGTCTAGCTTAGGTTGTGTGTTGTTTGGATCTACTGCCGCTGACTGTCGCTTCAATTCCTGAACACCTAAAAACGTTGCCTGTCGGTCAATTCGAAGCACAAATGTTTTTTTCAACAATGGTCGCAACGATGACAACAGACTCTGCTCGGCTGGGCGTAAATCTTCCGCCGCAAGTTTACCAGCGGAATCAATGGATATCCGTTTTTTGCCTTCGCCATTGTCCAAGCGAATCCGGCGAACTGTCCAATGAACTTCCGCAATGCCTTGAGCAGAAACGGACTGTACCACCAGCACACCGTCAATCGTCGTTGTGGAATCGTACTTTAACTCCTGCTGCCCTTGCTGTAGTTGAATTTTCGTCTTCGATTGCATCTGCACGTCATAAACATCACCTTTGTTCCAGGACCAATACAATACATCAGCTGCTGTAGTGGTTACGGCAGTCTCAATGGCTTTGACTGTGTCTATCGTCAAGAACAACCCAACCGCCAAACAGCTAGCTAACATCATCGAAGCAATCGATCGTGGGAACATCATAGGTCGATCGTTTCCCCGACCTGCAATCGGATTGCGGTATATTCCGTGTCAGAATTAGCCTGCTCGCACCAAGCTTGGGCATCCTGAGTGATTGGGGGCCATGTATCATAGTGCGGAGGCAACACTCGACCTATCCATTTCACCACTGTCGTCATAATTTCAATTCCCTATTGAATTTGGCAATGACTAAATTATATACGGTAAATGAAATTGCTGTCGGTGATTTCTCGCGCTGAAGGATGTTGCTGCGCAAACCGTTTGCGAGTTAATTCTGGTTACCAGCTTGTATCCCAGACAAGAGAATATTACGCATATGTTTTTTATATGCTTCGACGCCCGGCTGACCGTATGGGTTCACGCCTAACAGCTTTCCTTCCACTACCGTGGCTAACATCATCATCTGAAAAAACTGACCTAATCCATATTCATCGCCACGTTCAAGTACAATATCCGCGGTCGGTCGCTGCACATCGCACAACGCTCGATTGGTACCTTGTCGTGCGGCCGCGGATAACTCTGCCAGCGACACACCTGCCAAGTCGTTCAGTCCCGCAACGTCTGACGTGCTTTCCCTGATCTTCAATTGGTCAATGTGACTCTGCCGTGTTGATAAATTGACAATCCACTTATCGTTACGCCCTGCCTGATGTTGCTGCGCTCGCGAATGTAAATCCCGCGTATTGACCATCGTAATCGGAGTCATACCTTGACCGTCTTTGCCCAAACTTTCCGATAGCAACTGGTCATACCACATGCCTAGCGAAGCAAATGCTTGTTCCCAAACACTCAACACGCGTATCGAAACATCACCCTGCACCTGCAATTGATAGGCTGCTAACGCAAAATCCAACGGTGGGTTGCTTGATAGCTCCGCCGTACGAAATGTTTCATTCATATCAACGGCGCCTTGTAATAATTGAACAACGTCCAAGCCAATCGTCGCGGCTGGTAGTAAGCCAACAGCAGAAAACAGACTGAATCGACCACCGACTCCCTCAGGCACACGGAAAACACTGGTGCATCCCAGTTCAGCAGCCGTCCGATTCAAGGATCCTGTTTCACCGGTAATCGGAATAACATATTTTGGCAAGTCGTGAGGGCATTGTTGTCGAAGAAGATCTAACAACGTGCGAAAGGCAACTGCAGTTTCCAGTGTCTCACCACTTTTACTTATGACAATAATTCCCCAATTACCTTCTGGAGTTACTGCGCGTAACCTCCCTAACACGCCCTGCAGCGCGTCGTTGTCTAAATGATTCCCGGCAAAATATAATTGAGGTCGACCGCCGCGTTCTGCTTTGGATAACTCGTTGTAATACGGTTCACAACAGGCATCCATCAAAGCGCGGGTTCCCATATACGAACCACCGATGCCTAACACGACGATTGCCTCGACCGACGATTGCAAACGATTAGCCGTTTTTAGGATTTGGCCCAATTCGCTTGCAGCGCCATCTGTTCGATATTCACTAAGAATCTTATCCGGCAATGGATAGAAATTTCCATCAAGCGGTTTTT
This sequence comes from uncultured Planctomycetaceae bacterium, assembly GCA_963934735.1. GTDB lineage: Bacteria > Planctomycetota > Planctomycetia > Pirellulales > Pirellulaceae > UBA721. Next base: position 17,311 of record CAWVZW010000050.1, on the reverse strand, counting down.
GATCCTCGGGGATTTCACCGTGCAGCATCAGTTCTAGGTCTAAAGAACAAACCTGTTGATGCGCATGTTTCAAATCGGCGCCTAGAGAACAGTCCTTATTAGATAGGCTATTCTTCTGGCACCCACTGCGCGATAAATCGACCTGAATTGAATTGGACATCGATATTTTTGAGGCAAGTTAGAAAACGGTAAATTATGGAAGCGTTGCTTGCTAACTAAAGCATTTACACACATTTAAGACCAAGCAAGGCAAGATTCCATAAAAGGCAAAAAAGCACACGTCTTATTCTCTATACGTGAGGGTTTTGGTGCTTACTCCAATACGGTCGTCTTGTAGAATCAGTTTATAACAACGCATGCCAATGGCGTCGTTTTCCGTTATTAAGTCAATTTTTTCGTAAAAAGCTATACACTCCATGGATACGCACGATCTAACACGTAAACTCAACACGAAAAACAACTCGAAAATCGTTATGCTCGTGGCCGACGGACTCGGTGGACTTCCGCATGAAATCGGCGGGCAAACGGAATTGGAAGCTGCCGACACACCAAACCTCGACGCCTTAGCTATCCGCGGCGTCCAAGGATTAAGTCACCCAGTATTACCAGGTATCAGCCCAGGCAGTGGTCCTGGCCACCTTGGCCTATTCGGCTACGACCCACTAAAATATCAAATTGGGCGAGGCGCACTGGAAGCAACCGGTATCGGATTTGAACTGCAAGATGGCGATGTTGCAATTCGATGTAATTTTTGCACACTCGATGCCGACGGAAATATAACCGATCGTCGTGCTGGCCGTATCGCCACTGAACTTAGCACCCCGTTGGCCGAAAGCCTGCGACAAATCCACATCGAAGGGATTGAGATATTCGTCGAACCGGTCAAAGAACATCGCTTCGTCGTAGTGCTACGTGGACCTGGACTAGACGGTAATGTGCTCGATACCGATCCCCAAGCAACAGGAGTCCCACCACTGGATCCCGTTGCAACGGATCCTGCCAGTGAAAAGACTGCCGAAGTTGCAAAACAATTTTTGGTTCAAGCTCGTGAGATTCTGAAAGACCAAGAGCATGCCAACTTCCACACAATGCGCGGGTTCGCAGCTAAACCAAAACTACCAACGTTCTCAGAAGTCTATGGACTGCGAGCCGCCGCTGTGGCAGTCTATCCGATGTACAAAGGCCTCGCACGACTCGTCGGAATGGACATCATCGGCAACGCCAGCAACCTCGACGAACAAGCAACCGTCGTAAAAGAAAACTGGGACAAATACGACTTCTTCTTTGTCCATTTCAAGTACACCGACAGTACTGGGGAAGATGGTAACTTCGAAGCCAAAAAACAACGCACAGAAGATTTTGATGCGTTCATCCCTCAGATTCTTGAACTCAACCCAGACGTCGTCATCGTTACCGGTGACCACAGCACTCCGAGTTTTCTGTCTAATCACAGTTGGCACCCAGTACCAACTTTACTTGCTTCAGATTGTTGTCGTTACGACCAACAAACCGCATTCAATGAATCCACCTGCCTCTTAGGTGGACTCGGCCAATTCGAAGCCAAACACCTGATGACCCTAGCACTCTCCAACGCCGGACGCCTCGGCAAATACGGCGCGTAGCAGCCGCAGCCATTCGCGCAAATTCGTGGCCTTATTTAACAAACCGTGCATTCACCCAATTTGCATAATCTAAGATGTCAGCGCGGTCGGCCATGTCGACGACCAAGCTAAGACGTCGAGCGTCACCAAGCGGTACATCAATCGACCGCAAGTCATCTCCGCCACGAACCACGGGACTGTCATAAGCGGTTTGCCACTCGGAGCCTTGCTTACCCTGTAGCAAAACATGTACACTCACGCTGCCCTGCTCCGCTGCGCGGGAATCGATTCCTACATCGGATCGAAATCGCGTGTAACCTGCCGGAATGTCAAACGTCAATCGACTCACCGAGACCATTCCGACGCCCGCCAAATAAAGCTTCCCAGCGACTCTAAGTGTCCCACCTACCGCGTTACGTCCAAGCCCATAGCCTCTGGCAATTGGCTTATCAGATACCGATTTAAATATTGGCACATACCGATATTGAGTCGGCTTAACGTCGTGTAAGAATAATAACTGTTTACCCACCGGCCGGTAATAAGAAACCGCCGACCAGGGGTTATAGCTGGCGATCTCCGAGACTAGAAATGGCGGTAGGGTCTCCAGCTTTAATCCGCTCACCGTCTGCCATACCAATTTTTCACCGTCTCTAATGACATTCTTCGCCCCACCGTAACTCCCATTATTAAATCCAAATTGCTGGACTTCGTTACTTGGTTCCGCTTGTTCGACCTCCCTCGCAAAAAACACAGCACGTACAGCTGACACCGCAAATTCGACTGGCATCTTCAAGCCAGTAGCAGTCAATGCGAGTCGACGATCATCTAATACGTTGACTTTGCCGGTTAAGGTCGTTCCATCCTGTAACACAACCCCATCCTCGCCGCGCATGTCACGTGCCATCACCGTTTGCATCAACTTGTCTCGAGCCAGTAAATCATGTGGTGGCTGATACAAAACTGCCTGCACCATTTCCAACGGACAACGAAACTTCTTCCACGTCAACGAGTCACCCACGATGTCCGCTACACCCAGCGTGACTTTATCGACAACAATCACTTCACCATGTGTCAACACGATCCAGGGACGACCAGCGTGCTCTTGAATAGCCCCCAGTTCAAATACTTCTGAGGGTAGAAACTCTAATTGCTTTTCCCCAGCCTGTATTTTCACACAAGTCTCATCAATGCTTTGTATTTCGCCAACCACATCACGCTGCGGCAATCGGACCTTGACGGTTGCCACGGGAGATTGCGCTGTACATGTGCTCGCCGATAGCAGCAAGGCAAACACTTCCAACACTATAAGGTGACGAATCATCATGATCTACTATTTTCGCAAAGCTGGTAAATGACTGCTTGGCATTTGTAAAATCAAACAAGCCATTGCCGTCGCATAAGGGTCACAAATAAAATCGTCCTTCCACGCTCCATTGGTTTGTTGTTTTTCTAACAACAAGGTGCTGGTTTGAGCATACCACGCTTTCCAAGGCTTAGCGGAAATCCCAGTATTGCCACTGGATTGGTATAAGGCATGCGCAGCATAGTACTGCCCATAAAAATAATGCGGATCCCCTGCATAATCTTGATTCGGCGGAATATTTTTCATTAGGAAATCCACGCCACGCTTGAGCACTTGTTTTCTATCCCATCCCAAACTCTGCAACGAGACTAAAGCTGACGCCGTCCGCCCATAGGCACTCTCGCCAGGTTGTGAAGTATAACGAAATCCACCATCGGAGTTTTGTAAGGCTGTCACATATCGTCGACAGGCGTCAATGGTAGCGGGCGGTACATACAAACCCGCATTACGGACGGCCCGCAAAGCTAGTACCTGGCAAACTGTTACCGAAATATCGGCATCGTCTTTCTGTGGTTCATAACGCCACCCACCCTCATCGTTTTGTGTGCTAACAATCAGTTTGACCGCATTTTCTATGACAGCCCGTAGACCCTTTTGTCGCGAGACTCCAAATACTTGAGCAAGGAATAGCGTCGAAAAACCATGCCCGTACATTGGGCCACGGTCATTTGATTCCCGGGAACCAATGACACCCGTTTCTTGAGCGTGCCTCATTACGAAATCCACCATCAACGAAACGTGTTTGCCATATGGACCTAGTTGTGGGAGATGCCCGGCGGAAACAAAAGCAAGTCCCACTAAACTAATCACTGCCAGATTGCGTTCATATTCAGCAGATCCAAATGCGCCGTCATCCGTTTGAGAATTTACTAAAAACCGTAAGCCTCGACTTACCGCTTGGCGATGTTCAACAGTAAGCATCGACTTTTGTGCGGACAAGTCCAACGGCCATAGAATTGGCACGGACCCCAGTAATAATGTACGCCGATCTATCATTTATTCTCTTACCACTGTTACTGTCCTAGCGGCTTACGCTGATTCAACCGCAAATAAAACTGTTCAATCAAACGTTCATACCGTGCGATAAACGGATTGGCCGCAGCATCTCGTAATTGCGTGCGGACTCGCGGCGGCAAGTGATTCCACAGTAACAATTGTCGCTGTGCGAGTTCCTGTGGTGTTAGATTTTGCGTACCTACAGTCGCAGTACCATCGTCCACTATAGTATTATCAGATGCGCTGCCAACACCTGCTTCTTGACCACTCGCACCTGCCGTTGGCGTTTCGGAAAACACAGATTGAGGACCCGCTTGTTCCCGATCAATCACTGTTGTTAACTGCCGAATGATATCCATTTGCAATTTCTGAATTTCGCCTTTGGATTTTTCCGAATCCATTTTAAGCTTGCGTAAATTTCTCGTAGCCATTTTCATCTGCAACTCGATCTGCAACAACGCACCGCTCACATCGCCCATCCCAATATCTTCGCCAGGGGGTACCGTTGTGTTGGCGACTGCACCCGTGTTTGGACGTGGAAGTGATATCACAGTGTTTTTCGGGTTGTCAGAATTCCCCTGCACAGGACCAAAAAGAGACTGTTTCACTTGCGGCGACAAAACAATCGCAGGTTCTTTACCAAAGCTCTTATTACAAAGGTTGACCACACAAATGACAATCAGCAATCGCCACCAAGAAGAACGGTTCGTTGTTAGAAATAACATCACTTACTGAATTCCCTTCTTTGGCTTAAGGTCATTCGTTTTGTTTTCATAATCGTTCTGCTGACTACGAGACTTTCTTATTTGGGAAACAATCAGCGACAATTCTCGTTGCCGATCCTCAAGTTCTTTGAGTTGCCGCACATAACCAGCATGCACTTCTGGCATATTGATCAACGACCTGACTTGCATATTTATATCTTCTTGCACCGCGAGAATCAAAACAAGATCAACCGCTTCCGTTTGATTACGAACTACATTTGACTGCTGTTGCGGATCCGCTGCTGCATCGCGGTGCGTTCCTGCTGCATCAATGATTGTCCGCAACAACGATAGAGCACTAGCGATGTGGCCTTGGCAAGCTCGTGTATCTTCAAACCACGTCTGTTGGGCATTTTGCAAATGCGACGCCACCGATCTCATTGATAAATCTACCACGGGAGGTGTCCACTCCAACCCTAGCAACTCAACAATCATTTTCGTGACCAGATCTTGCCTAGCCGCGATCGCTTGTCGCTCAACAAGCATCAAACCCATATCTTGCAAGTCAGCAGCAATACCCAGTTGTTGTTTATAGATCGTTTTCAAAGAATCCAACAACTGTACGGCCCGCATCTGATTGTGGCCAAGTTGTATTTCATCCGTTGCTACCGTGGACAATATCTCTTGCATCAGAATGGTCACTCGCTGCTGCTGTTCGATGGCCAAGGCGACGTCATTCTTCATCAACAACCTTGCGGCGTTTCTCATATCACCCACGATCGAAGAGTCCTGCAATTTTCGCAAGAACTGAAATTCAGCGGCGGATTGATTCGCAAAATCATCATCGGAGTTTGATAATTGAAAAACATATTGTGCAATTCGGTCAGCAAGGTCACCCTGCAGTCCGGCAGACTCAGTTCTCGCCTGAGCCATTACCTGCACTCGCCTCTCACTCGGATCGGCTTGCCCGCTGAACTGTAGTGCCCGAGTGCGAATTAGCAATTCTTTTTGAACAATCATCATTTCAGTCCAAAAGTCAGCAAACTCTGCGACTCGTTGACTATGCACTTGCTCCTGCATCAGTATTTCCAGCTTCGCAATGGCAGCTTCGAGCAGTAGAACAATGTCATCGGTATGTTGCACCATGTTTAAACGATTGGTATCGGTACTTAGCTGTCCTGCACGCACGTCAATGGCATCCACTTTTGACAACAACGTCAGTTCCCTGATTTTTGATTGCACTTGCGGCAACAATTGTTGGTCAAGTTCAGTTGCGATTTGATTGAATTGTTCAAAAGCCTGAACTAACGCAGGTAGCAGCGTTTCACCTTCAAACGATTTTCTAATCAGCTGGAGCCTGCCGAGAATAGACTGAGGGCCAGAATCCAGCAAACTGGCTGTGCTGCGATGTTGCAATAACAAACCGCTGCTAAGATCTCGCGCTTCCAAAAGAATCGTTTGATCCGTTGTCTCTACTAATCGGTCTCTTAAGGATCTGGTCTGCATTGCCGACAACTGCAACAACTTCTTGAGGTCCGCAAGCTGTTTAGCGACGAGTTGAAGTTCTTGTCGAATTTTTCCGCGGAACTGAACAAGTGATAGAACCGTTAATGGCACCACATCGCTGTTAATGTTGTTGCCAAATCGATCGGCAACCTGCACCCGTAGTTGCAGGGTTGTACCACTAGCCACCTCTCCTAAACGTCCGACGTCGATTCCCATTTCAACTCGCAACCGATCGGGAAGCTGCTGGACAAACGCTCGCAATGACGTGTACTCATTTCTTGCACCCACCGTAAATGACGCAATGGGGATTTCCAACATTTGGATTTTGTCATCGTCCCACTGCTCAGCAACACAATACTGTAACCATGCTTGAGTAATCTGCAAATCATCCGTTGCCACCATCACCAGCGGCAGTCGCCCAGCGGCCGTAAGTAATGTCTCTGCATGCGGGCTTAGTATATTCACGCTCGGTTCGTAGTCCTCGATGACATTTAAATCAATATCAACCAGATTCCTTGAAACGACACCATCTTCATCGATTAATTCAAGATCTAATGTGCCACTAGATAAAATTGAAATGGGTTCGGACAAACTTAGCACTATTGCCTCTGCCAGTGGTTGCTGCGCCAAAAGAATACGTTTCTCTTCGTCTTCTCCCAGAATCAACAGCGTCGCTTGCCGTAGCGGTCGGTCAATAGTTGCCTGGAATTGCAGTTGGCTGCCGTGCAGCACACGCGCCGCAGCATCGGATTCATAACTTTCTAACTCGGTATACACAGGCGGATATATTATCACCTTAGACAGCATGACAACCGGCGGTGAAACAATGGTAACGTCTCGCCATTGATCCGCTTCGTAATCACCGCCGTGAATACGATATGCAAACGATTGTTGCACCTGAGGCAACACCAGTTCATGCACGTTAGAATTCGAGTTGACCCTTAATGTTGAATACTCCGCATCCCCATCCCAACGGACATCAACAAATACTTCTCGTGGAAAGAGCCAGTTTTGTGATCCTATCTTGATCTGATAATCGGCCCCCATTGAGACTTTTTCTCGATGGTCGACTACTGTCAACTCATGGCGACGTGGCCAATGCTTAAACGTCCACGGAGACAAAGTCCGCTGCGAAGCGAGCGCAAATGTCGATTGGAATCCAATTGCGAATGAAAATAGAGTTAGCAGCAATAAGCAAGTCAATAGTAACGGCCTACGCAGAACGCGAACGCGAAAACATTCGCCAATCTGGAATTTAATAAGTTCCGCTTCAAGTTGGGATTCCATCACCGCCATGAATTCTAAACGTCGTTCCCCCTGCTGTACGGAGTTTCGCAAGTCACACAGCACAGACAGTCGTTGACCCAATTCTGCATGGGATTGTTCAATTCTGCGAGCCACCTGAAAATCAGTCAGATTGAACTTCCAAGCAGGCACTGCCCAACGGCGACATACCAAAATCAACATAGCCAACAAACAAGCAAATTGCAGCCAAGCGATTTGTGACAAGCGGTGTTGCATGATCCAATCGAGTGTCACCATACCCAAGAAACAGGCTAACATCAGCATTGCCGAATATAGCGCAGCACGACACCGCACATACCAGCGGCAACGGTTAGCAACTTGGTCAATCAACTGTCGCACCACCGAATCCTGCGGCCAACTAACAGCAGACTCAGGACTAGCGTGCTCCCTATTTGGTATGGGTTCAGTCATGACATTAATTATACCACCGTCGCCGCAAGGTCCAATCAATTGCCAACAGACTTATCAATATCCCGACTATCCAATTCGCATTCCAAATCGGTTTAGCAACCTTGCTGCGGACTCGCACTGGAGTTCCCCGCGGCACGTTTGCTACCAATTCATGAAGATCACTAACGTTAAAATACCGCCCGTGTTCTGGGTCAATAATCTGTCGTTTTTCAACGTCACTCAGCATTCGCCGCACCAATTCACCTTGAGGGGCAACCACAGTGAAACTCGCAACTGCAGCATTCTTACCGCCATCTTGCGGCACCACGGGTTCAACAAGTTGCAGGTGATAGGTTCCTAGTTCTAAACCCTGCATTGTTGCAGCAAATCTTCCTCGATCAGCTCCCAATCGCGCCAGACGCAAAAACTGACGACGTCCATTGGTATGTTCGACAACCACCATCACCGCATGGTCGTCATCTGGGGCTGTGCGATCATCCAAAAAACGAACCGTCACCGGCACGGGCTCGCCAACGACAAATGTCTCACCATGGACCACAATCTCAATCAAACCACTACCGTCAGTCGGCGCAGTTTGACGACTCATGTAACGCATGGTCTGTTCCCAGTATTGGTCGAAAGGCTTTTGACTTTTCGCAGCGGGTTCCACAGATTCATTCCATCGCCACGTTGCGTCGAACCAATGAAAAACAACTTTTCCCGCTCCAACAAACTGCTGTGTAATCAAGGGTCCAACTTCATCATTCGTAGTCCCTAATGTCGACAATATGTGAACCCCCGGACGCTGTAAGTCACTTGTAACAGACCAATACGGAACGGCGAGCGTTTGCCACGCCGAAACGTTATCCGTAACTTCTGTCCCAAGCTGCAGATGCGCAAACCGTTCTCCCAATGAATTCAAAATTATCTTATTGGCTTGACCCAGATCATCAGCCTCTTGGAATTGATCGGCTGCCACAGGAAACAGTTTTTCAAGTGGCTGCCCAGCAAACGTTGTCGGCATGCCCAGCGGGCCAGCTATAAAGACAATCCCACCTCCCCTCTGCTCCACAAACTCAATTAGCAACTGCTGAAACTGACCGCTCAGCATACGACTTTCCACATCACCAATGACGATGACATCATATTGAAATAGCTGTTCTCGTCGAGTTGGTAGTGATGCCAAAACACGTTCATCCATTGCCACGAGTCGGGCATCGGACGAAAATAATACCGTATCAACGGAAAACCGATTACCCGTTTGATCCGGCTCGATCGAGCGGCCTAATAAATCTAGCAATGCTCGATATTCGAATCGAGGCATATTTTCAACAAGCAATATCCTCGTCGCATCATCGGTAACATTTATTTCAAATTCAACCGAGTTGTTCTCGGTGTTGGACTCTTCGCTTGTCTCGGAAATTGCTACACGTATCTGTGCCCGCCCAACCTGACTCGGTACAAATGGAATCCGTAGTCGCTTGCTAGGAGCACCATTGCTAACCGACTCAATGATCTGCATAAATGGGTCCGCATTGTTGCCTAATGAGGCAATAATCTGGACTTCAAGCGACTTGCTAGCCGTCGCTAATTCTCCCAACAGATTTAGGTCGACTTCTAAGAAAAGCTGCTCGCCTAAATGAGCCACTGTCGGTGCGAGCGGGTTTTCCAAAGCAATATCCGGCGTTTGCTGCAGCGACCCAATCCCTCCAATCAACAAGGGAATTGACTTCTTAGCAATCCAATCGCTCGCATCTTGCAGTGAAGAGCCATTCGTATTAATTCCATCCGTCAAGACAATCACCGCTGCAACAGAACGACCACGATGCTGTGTGACCGCTTGGCGGATCGCATCACCAATGCGACTCTCAGTTTGATCAAAATCTTGAGCCTCAGAAAGATCCGCCTGTGCACTGACACCTCTGCCTGCCAAACGTAGATTTGAACCTATGTGATATACCGAAATCCGATAATCTTCACTTAGTCGAGCCAACGGTTTGTTTAGCTCGCTATCGTCTTCGTGCCAGCGATGATTTGCGCTGTCAAGACGCAGGTTACCTAGCCATGCCGTCAGTAATTTCCAGCGCGGTAGCGACCATTCTGATTGAGTGGTTCGCCCGCTTATGAAACGACCTAACTCGGCCACGGAATATTGGTCTTCTAGCTGCATACTTTCACTACGGTCAATCAATATCAACAAATCCGGTTTTTGTGTTGCATGCTCCTGTTGAGTCCAGCCCATCATCATCAGTAATAAGATTACGAATATTGCAATACGCAAAGTCGACAATATATGACGCCGAAACCGAGTTAAGCCCGTTGTCCTGTATAGAATCCAAATACCTAGCAGCAACCCTGTGACCGCACATGTAAGTAATAACGGGAAGCGGGATGCCTGCTGATTAACCGTAACCGCAAGGTCTTGGCCAAACAGTACGAGATCGGCAACGGTCGAATTGAGTGCAACTATCGTGCGTGTATCAACTATCATCGTTGTCCCCCTGAATCGGGTTCGAGAGGGACACGGTTTCGGTAAACCCAGAGTTCCACGACACCTAAGGCCAACACAAGCGATAACAACGCTGCAAACCAATCGTATCGATCATCAGAGGGCATTTCATTGACTGTAAAACTGTGATCCGATATTAGGGATTCCGCGTTAAATAGATCTTCCGCCGGAATCGATAAATCATGACTGTCTTGACCATCAAGGTTTATTGCATGAGAATTCGACGCCACTGGCACGCCGTCGACAAACGTCATAATAGAATACACACCCAGAGCTTCCGTTTCGGAAAACGACCACACCAACGGTTGACTCTCAGATTGCTGACTGTCGCGCGGATGTACCACTGAAATGGGCTTTTGCTGTCCACTGGGAGTCCGAACTTGGATTTGCAAATCATCCAGTGAGCGAGATAGATCGATTTGCTCAAACAATGTAGAGCCTGTTGTATGATTCTGGTTATGACCTCCAAGCCGAGCAACATGTGCTAAGGACTCGTGGACTAACGGCAAAAAACTAGGCCAACTTCCAAGATCACTCCACTTGCCCGTCTTCTGACTCGGATCAATCGAAGTTGTCAGAATGAAAACATGCCCACTGCCAACTGCACCTAACAAATACAAAGGGTCCCCGTTGTTCAGTACTAAAATGGGCTGCACTGAGTCCGTTTCTGATGCAACGCATTTGATGTATGTCGAAATTGGTGTCGCTTCAATACCATTGGCCGGATTATCGGCAAACAATTTAGTGATTGCATGCGATGTCTTATCGAGTTGTATCTGCACGTCGGAGTCTTCTACAACCTGCTGCCACTGCAGAGGTAATCTAAATTTCGACGACGGCGCAAATGACCGATTATAATTATCGATATCGATGCGATCCCCAGGACATAGAAAGAGTGTGCCACCGGCAGTCACATAAGCATGTAACTGGTCAAGTTCTGCCGCGCTGATTTGTTTGACGTTACACAATGCAATCATGTCGTATTGAGTAAGTCCTTGGTCGATTAATTCCCCTTCATTGATTGTTGTTATTTGAACTGGCCACCGAGTACTAGCAGTGGGGACAAGCGCGGTTACCAATAATTCTTCCGATCGATATCGTCCCGTAACCGTCAGCACTTGAAACTTAGCGGCCGTCGAGAATACGACCCATCTGGTATTGTCGGATAACAGTGAATCCGACTGCGCTGCAGGGATTGATGCAATCTGTACTTTGGCTTGTTGTTGACCTAGCTTCAAGTTTTGGTCATCGAGCCGAACAGTGACTAGCTCGCTGGGTGCCAGTGCGACTTGCTCCCGCTGCACAACGCGACCTTCAATCGACCATGTTACCGTTACGGATTGTGATTTTGTCGGCGAATAGTTTTTAATCTGAGCGCGTAACGCTACTTGGTTTCCAAATGGACCCGCTGGATACTCAACGTCTAAGTCCTCGACCGCAAGATTGTGTAGATAAGGTTGTCGGCAGTCGAAATATTCGATTTTGCCGCTCGCACCGATGATACGTGATACCTTTTCAGGTGTTACACCGTGCCATGAATCACGTTGGAAATCAGAAAAGATTGCATAGCGAGTCATAACGATATCTTGCATGGCAGCGCGAGAACGTTCTGCTAACTCAGCAGCGAGGGTAATGGCATTGAGTGCCTCACCACTTCGATTGGTTAATTCTAACGCGGCTAACTCAGCAATGATTTCTTGACGATCAAACACTGGTTGTTCTATCAACGGGCGATCGCGCGAACTAATTGTCACAATGGAAATGACGTCGCCCTGCGGTAACTGTTGCACATACTTTATCGCCTTTTGACGAGCTAACTCAAAAGCCGACGCCGATTCGCCAACCGCGCCCATGGAATAACTTGTATCGAGTAGCAACACGTGATGCGTACCTGTGGAACCGCGTAGGTATTGTGAAAATTGCGAGTAATCTGTCGATGGGTCTGCAATTGCAAATATCAAAAGGCCGAGCATCGCGACTCGTAGTAACAACAACCACAAGCGACGCAAACGCACACGCTGTTGGACTTGTTGTTGTGCCGCTTGCAAAAATCGCATGGCCGACCACGCGACCACGCGCTGGTAACGTCGGCGCCACAGATGAATCGCCAAGGGTATCACCAGCACCAAGGCCCACCAAAGACGTTCCGGAGATGTGAAGTTCACTGCAAACATCGACTATACGGTCCTCCGCTGAGCAGCATAGCTCGTCAAGAACCCGTGCAAAGCCTGTCCAAAATCTTCGTCGGATACAACACATTGAAATCCAGCACCCAGATTGCGAGAGCGGCTAGTCAATTCCTCTTGCGCCTGCTCAAACAACTCTAGATATTCTTGCCGAACCGAGTTCGTTTCCAATTCAGTGGTTGTCGCTAACTCCAAATCTTCGAATTTTACGTTACCAGTGAACGGAAACGTGACCTCATCTCGGTCAAGCACTTGGAACAACACCACGTCGTGACCCAACAATCGCAACTGCTCGACTGCTGCGAGCAATGGTTCCAAATCGTCTAAAAAATCGCTGGCCACAACGACAACCGATCTTTGTGGCAGCCGACCGGCGACATCACTCAAAACCGAGCCTAAATCGGTTCCCGCCAGTGGTCCACCTCGCTTCTGTCGTTTCTGTCGTTTCTGTCGCTTCTTTCGATTTGGCAGAGACGACTCAATATCCTCGTGAGGATTCTCGAAAACTTCCAAGATGCGGTCCCAATGTCGAATATGACTAGCCGCTGGGAGCCACTGTTGTATTTTCGTGTCGACCTGCGCAACGCCGACCGAATCACCTTTACGCAACATTAGCCAAGCCAGTGCTGCGAGGACACACTTTGCGTATTCCAGTTTTTCTAGTGGCGCATTTCCCGAACAATAAGACATGCTGGCACTTTGATCTAACACCAAACAGGCATGCAAATTTGTCTCGTCCACATATCGCTTGACGAACAACTTATCGGTACGACCATACACCTTCCAATCCACATGACGAATTTCATCGCCTTGCACATACTCACGATACTCCGAGAACTCTACGCTCGACCCTTGAAAATGACTGCGATGCGACCCAGCGACAAATCCCTCGATGATATGCCGCGCACGCAACGTGAGTCCATCAAGAGCTGCGAGAGTTGTCGGACTTAAAGATTTCAGCAACTTGCTCACTGTGGCTCACCTGACTCGCTTGCGAGATTCCCTGCTCAATTAATTGATCAATAATTTGATCTGTCGACACACCTTCAGCTTGGGCTGCATAATTCAATCTAATACGATGCCGCAGGACACAATGAGCGACTGCGATAACATCGTCAAAATCAACGGTCACTCGCCCATTCATCAATGCATGAGCCTTAGCACCTAACACTAAATACTGACTCGCACGTGGACCCGCACCCCAACTCACATGGCGTTGAATACTTTCAGGCACGTTGTTCTCTCCCCGTGTCATCCGCGCCAAGCCAATGGCAAATTGAGCGATATGGTCGGCAACTGGTAATGATCGAACAAATGCGGTGGCTGCAGCAAGTTCTTCCACACCGAACACCGCATCAATCTCTTGGTGCTCCGTACCGGTCGTTCGCTGTACCATCAACAATTCTTCTTCTGCATTAGGATAATCAACCTGCAACTGAAACATAAATCGATCCAACTGCGCTTCCGGCAGCGGATACGTACCTTCTTGTTCGATAGGGTTCTGTGTCGCTAGCACAAAAAACGGGGCGGACAACGTATGCGTGTGACCACCCACCGTGACTTGTCGCTCTTGCATTGCTTCGAGCAAAGCAGCTTGCGTCTTAGGAGGTGTGCGGTTGATTTCGTCCGCTAAAACGATGTTCGCGAACAACGGCCCTGCCATGAACTCTAATTCTCGATGACCCGTACTTAGGTCATCTTGGATGATTTCCGTTCCGGTTATATCCGCCGGCATCAAGTCCGGCGTAAACTGAATACGACTGAAGGTCAACGACAGTGCAGAAGATAACGATTGCACCATCAGTGTTTTAGCTAGCCCTGGTACGCCAACTAATAAACAATGGCCCTCGGACAATAGCGCCACGAGCATTTGATCGATTACTTTTGATTGCCCCACGATTTTACGTGACACCGCAGTGCGAATCGCATCACACGATTCACGGATCTGGGCGACTGATTGCTCGAGCTCGTTCACTGTCATGATATAGGTCGTCTTAGGAAGTTGTTATGTAGCTCTGATTTTAGTTGCCATCCGCGGCGTGTATTCGCTTGGTTCGCGATAAACTTAGCAAGGTCTTGCCAGCAAACAATGTGACATAATCATCGCTGAATGTTATTTGACACTGTTGTCCACTCAATAATTCTATAATCTCCAAGGGAAATGTCGCTGCTGATATTAATTCTAACCTAAATTGGCCAGATTCCAATTCAGTTAATCCTCTTTGCATAATCATCACGGTATTGCCGGTCACAACATAAATATTCGTGCCGTCATCTGCCAGCGTATAAACAGATTCGACTTCACCAGAGGCAGTGCTGAGGCCTGAATTCAACGCCGACTGAAATCGCCCATCGCTGTCGTAATAAAAAAGTCCATTGCCTAACAGCAGACAGGCACCGGGTAGTTCCCGTTGACTTGAAATTAAAGAGGAATGCAGGAATTGAGATTCATGTGTAATCCACCGAAATGCGCCAGAAAACAAATCTAACTGAAAAATTGCCGCGTTATCCGCTGCTGCAATTGTTACGCCAAGACTATCTGCATCTACTACTAAACTCGTATGCCGAGGCTTGGCCTGTTCTAAATCAGTAACATCGGTATCGTCTACGATGACGGTATTCTGAGCATAGTGATTGAGCCACAACAACTGACCGGCGAGTGAAACACAAGCGACTTCCCCAGTGTTACAACAAGTTACGATACGGTCGCCGGCAATCACTAACTGGCTTGCTTCAAGCGTCGAAACTTTTTGATGACCAACGGCTCGCGCCCCTCCTAAATAGGTCCGCCATTTTTCGCGGCCAGACTGCAACGAGTAACAAACCAGATAATTGCGACATTGCACAACGGTCGTTTCACGCATTAATACATAAAACAAATCGCCTACAATTTTTGGTGAGCTGACAAACGTCCAATTTCCCAAACGATTTTCTTTCGCTCCGTTGGCGTAAATTGGATACCCACTTAGCAATCTCCCTTGCGCGGACAAGTCCAACGCCACAATAGCTCCACTGGAGCGAAATGCTGACCCCAACGATTGGTGATGTGTCGTCGTCGGATCTCCGACCCGAGCCAGTAACAAATTTCCGCTAAGTTCCACCGTTGCCCGAGTCCTACCCCAATACGGAATCGCTTCGTCATACCAATCACTGTCATTGTCAGCATCACCATTCTCGTAAATGACGTACCCTTGCCGACCCGTTCCCCACGCCGGTAATCCTGTCTCCATATCCACCGCAATGATCTGATCGCATGTATTGAAGTATAAATGCTCACGATCTCGCTGCACGGCGACATCAAGGCGTGGGTTGTCCGGTAGATCTATTCGTTGAGTCCATTGAGGAGTGCGTTGAAATGTTTCAACCGGAGATGTCACGGCTCGAGTGTCGTGTTGTGGGAAATGCTGATCGTAAAAATCTTGCAAAACTTCTACGATCTCGCCTGCCCTCCCCCCGAATTGAAAATCGGCTCGTTTTTTATCGGCGGCTGGACCTTGGGCACTGGCTGACCGAATTGTCGCTAATGTTGCTCGAGCAGCTGCGGGCATATTGGAAGAAACGTTGTTGGTAAACATGCGAACTTGCAGAGCTTGTTGTTCGGATCGCGTTACAGGGCGTTGCAGAAAACCAACCGCGCCAGCATATTCCAAGTCGGTGTTAACTTGCGGAACGCTTCTTAGGGCAGCTTGCCAATACATACGCGCGGCCAATGGTTGTCCGGTTTGAAACGCTGTATCCCCTAGCATTACACGCCACTGAAAAGTGCGGCCGCTTAAGGGCCAACGCATCAATAGTCGGTGCACATCCGTTGGTCCCAATAACGGCGTTGCCGCCGTCATCTGATCAGCGAAACGATCCAGCCGCCTTTGATATGCATTCCAGATTGCCTGATTGTGTCGAGCGAATCGAGCATGCCATGCGTGTGAAAAACTGTCAATACTTACAAACCGCCGATATCCGGGCGGCAATTGCAACGTAGCGACTGGTACCAGTTTTCCCGCTGCTCGTAACCGCAAGCGATCCATCCGATCTAGTGCCGCCAGATGATCCTGTTGGGCCAGCAAACCATTCGCCGCTGTGATTAATTGCAAATCCTCATGGTCCAACAGCGGTACATGGCGGTCTGCCAATCCGACCGGATTCGCTGCAATCGTCATCCCCTCTCGGTTTTGAGCAACAGCACACCGTGCAGATAAAAAGGCTAATACAGTACTCAGTACAATGAGCGATTTTATTAAAGGGCTATTCACGCCTAAATCCCTCCACAAATCGCCCTAGTATAAATAAGCAGACTCCAAAAATCATCGATATCAGGAGGCCATCCACGCCAAATCCAAACACATCCTGCCCAGGGCGTTCTAACTCGCTCGTATTGGCTTGAGGATCGTCAAAAATGAGTTGCAGTCCAATCGCAATCGGCAAAATACCCAAGGCGGCTAGCTGCATCCATTTTCCAATTAACCGCATATTGATTCT
Organism: uncultured Planctomycetaceae bacterium; assembly: GCA_963934735.1. Taxonomy (GTDB): domain Bacteria; phylum Planctomycetota; class Planctomycetia; order Pirellulales; family Pirellulaceae; genus UBA721. Next base: position 275 of record CAWVZW010000050.1, on the reverse strand, counting down.
ACTGTTTTATTGATGTTCAAAGGGAACGGGATTGGGGGAAAACCGTCAACGGACTATCCTCAATAGTATGCAATGTCATCCAATACTGCCACTAGCGAAGTCTTGAATCTGATGCAAATTAAAACCGTTATTTGGCGGAGCCTACGTCTGAAGCGTTGCCAATGTGGAATTGGGGAAATATTCCGTAGCTGGTTCAAAATGCATGACGTGAGCGTAAAGATAACAAACAAGAATAGATATCGCGGAATTATTCCGTAGAATCGTTGCTCTGTTTG
>CAWVZW010000049.1:0-27072 GCA_963934735.1 uncultured Planctomycetaceae bacterium | reverse complement strand
CGCTTCGTCGATCTCGGTCATCTCCACCATAGGACGTTGTGGAATCACGTGTTGCCGATTGGATCGTATAATTCGTAATATCCGCTGCTCGTTTCGTATCGACAGCTTTCGTGAAACTTATATTGAAACCTGTCGCAGTAGCCGTAACCTCAGCAATTCCAGCGGGCAAGTCCCCGGGGAATTCCATCCTTGCAAGGGTGCCAATATTGTTCGCTCCGCCCCAGCCGCTGTCACGAATCGAGGCAACATATAGGTGCCCCCGAGGAGAAACTGCAACCGCGAGCGGTCCCAATAACGGCTCGCCGGCTGTTGGCTTCTCGAGTGTCAACGGATAGGCGGCCCCCTGATACGTATTTCCGACTTTCTGTAAACTCATCCGTATCAAACGACGCGTGTCATATTCACAGCCGACTAAGTGTCCTTCAAACGGGCCGAATACTGGGCTGCCACTTTGTAATAAAGCCCGCGGGGTTTCTAAAAAGCAAATCCCATTGACACTACGGGTCCACGGATGGGGAATGTCAATCGCCGGCGCTGTCAGCGGTGGACGCGGGCCACCTTGGCGATCGATTTTATTTACAAATCCGAAATGAGCTCCCACTCGTATATGGTTCAGTTCGTTGTACGGGTTATAGTTGCCTTGATTATCTGTCACAAACATTTCGCCGGCGTGATTACGTGCAATACCCATCGGAAATCGGTGGCCGCTGGTGACAATTTTCACGCTAAAGCGATGAGGGTTCTCCCGAGATGGAGTACGTGGAACCAACTGGAGAACTTTGCCTCGCAGAGCCGCGCCTGCTGGCGTTCTGTCATCCTGCTGGCAGGGAGTCGAAATATAGTAACCACCTTTACCGTCCGGAATCACACCGACGGCCCAGTCATGATAGTCCGCCGTATGCCCCCAACCGGACACCAATGTTTCTACCTTCTCATGGATACCGTCATGATCGACGTCGTACATCCGCAACAGGGCATACTTGTTGATGACGTCAATATAATCTTTTGACGCATGCACGCCGTAGGGTGCCGCCAATTCGTCAGTTAAGGCCTGTAAACGATCTTCTAAACCATCTGCGGTTGTATCAACCGCTTGCCACACGCGACCTTTGAGTGACGTCAGTAGCATTCGTCCCGCCGGATCCCATGCGATACCGGTTGGCATAAACTCATCAAAGAACGGTAACCTGACAGCCTTCACTCCTGGAATGATCTTCAGGGACTGGATCTCTAAGCCCGTAAACTCTGGCAACACCACTGGAAACCGATCCACGTTAACGTTGCTTAAATATCTGAACGTCAATGGGTTTTCATCACCGCCGCCCGGCCACAGAACTGATTGATAAGTCGTTTCGTTATCCGTGGATTTTTGTACTTTGGCGTCGGCGAAAGCAAGCTCAATCCACTGCCGACCCGCTTCACCAGATTCCACCAATCGTACATGGTCAGGGAATTCCGTGACCTCCAAGTTCTGATGCCCAAGTCCTACGACCATACTGGCATTAGCTGGTACACCATCAAACCACAATTTACGTTGAATACCGGACAGGCTACTTTTTGTACTGCTACCCGCAGTAGGCCACACTTCACTAAATTCCTGCGTGGCCACAACCATCACCATACGGTCACCAAGTTTAAATCGATATCGCTGGCGGATCCGCAAGCCAGTTGACAATTGTTGCCAGCTATCTAATTCCGTGGCAAACTGGCCAACTGCACTAGGAACAATCAACTGCCCATCTGCCAATCGCAATCGCAAATCGGGAATCGCAGATAGGTCGCCGCTCAAATTCACGGTCCCCCAACTTGCACCATCGGTTTCCCAATACCATACTTTGCCCTTGGTTCGTTGCCGCGCGATATCACCTTGCCACCAACCCAGCATTGTCCCGTTTTGCATATCAAACAACAGGTTGTGCCGATTTCGCATGCCGACTAACGCTGGTTTTATATATTGCTGGTCTCGATGAATCAGCACATCCGTCAATAGCTGAACACTCGCATCGTGTTCTGGCACGCCGGTTTGTCGAGCAATACGAACAGCGCCGGGTTTGGGCGGTTCGAAGCCTGGCGTATTGAGAACCTTCCAAACAGCTTCAAGTTGATCCGGAAGATGATTTTCAAGCACACCTCGTACAGAAATCTGAACCGATGGCATTTCCATTCGCGGCACGATTCTAGCGGGATTTTGTACCCAGCGAGAAAACCAAATCTTACGAATTCGGGAGTCCAACAGCGACAGATCGGGCCCTTTAGCATTTAAAGGGGCCCGCGGAGCGTCCACGCTGCCGATTTTGTGGCAACTAGTACACCCAAATCCATCAGTCGTTACTAATCGTGCCCCTGCCGTCTGTAATTCTTCTGGAGTTCGTTGCGCTGACGCAGGTGACATCTCAAGCAAATCTAAAAACTGACTGGGGATGCGATCTTTTTCCACAAACCATTGTGAAATTTCATGTAGTCGCTCGTCGGAAAACCCAAACTTAGGCATTTTAACTTTCAGCCAAGGTCGCCGTACGACTGTTTTACGTTGTATCGAATCATGTAACGCTTTGTCGTGTAATTTATCGCCAACACTGTTTAGTGACGGCGGGGTTAATGCTGCAAACAGCGTCGACAACTCCGAAACCTGTTTGCCAATATCCGGTAGATGTGCTGCGATACCCTTAGCATCCATCCGCGCGTGGCACTGGAGACAATTATTTTGAGTGACTAGTAAGGACTGCGTTGAATCGGCAGTTGCCGACTTCATCTTCCGCAGAAATAACGTTAACGCTGCTTTATTATCAGCTGACAACGAATAGCTAGGACGTTGTCGCATTGGACTGGGAGTGTCCATACAACTATTTTTAGTCGGAGTCGCCACATCAATAGCTACAGGTTTCTGGGGCTTAGATTCATGACAGCTAGCGCAGCGATGTGTGTCATATAGCTTTCGCCCTTTCTCCGCCAACGGTTCTTCAAAGACGAATTGCGGTATATCTGATTCGCCCACATCGTCAGATAAGCTCTTCAAATAGGCAATGACATCGTTGCGCTGTGTCGCGGTTAAGTCGACCGTTGGCATCCGGTGGTGAGAATTTACGTCAGCGGGTTTCTCAAACCAAACTTGCCAAAAATCCTCTCTGCGTTTTTGCGCTATACCATCTAATTGACCTCCATCAAACAACGTCGATTTTCCTAATCCATCAGCTTGATGACAAGCCACACATCCCACGGACGCAAACACCGTTTTGCCCGCATTGAAATCACCCTCGAGGGCTAATTCACCATTGGGCTCAGGGTTTGTCGAGGATTGAAAAAGATATGCCGTAAGGGCTTTGGCCTCTTCGGCCGTAAACCCAAATGCTGGCATCCGACTACCGAATTGCACAGCATCTTCATCGCTGGAAATCTTGCGTTGCAGACGCTCGACAACCCAATCGGAATTGAGGTAATCGCGCATGTGATTCAGAGCAGGTGCGGGGCCCAACGTCGCGTCAATCTTCAAGTCCGAATGGCAACTTGCGCATCGCAGTGCGTGGGCCAAGTGTTCACCACGGCGATACACACCGTCGGCTGATTTATCCGGAGAGTGGTACAAAAACTGATAACCAATTGGCTCGAACTGAAAAGCGGGGCCCTGCCAATAGAGCTTTAACATTGCCTGATCCGACGTCGATTTATAACGAATCGTGATCGGGTGCCAGCCGAACTGCATATCCAGTGGCCCCGTTGACACCAATCCAGTTTTTTTATCTCGTACGCTCACCGTGCGTCCCTGGAACTCCAATTCAACTTCACCTTGGCAATCCATCGAAATCGTGTGAAATCCTACCGATTGGAAAAACAAAAATCCTTTCCAGGTAGCCTCGAACTGCGTCCCCACTAATCGCGTATCCGGAGACTGTTGCGCCCAATGAAATGACACAATCGCATCAACTCGCTTAGCTTCATTCCCTTGAGTATCTATATAGGTCGCCAGCAACCCAGGAATATATTCGTCCGACAACTCGTCAAGAATTGCCTCTCGATTCCCCTGCGCAATACACAATTTGCTGCTAAAGGTTGTACTCACGACGCACACCACGCAGATCAGCGCCACTAAGCAACATCGACGTCTATCATTTCGATTCGGGTTTTTCATCGTTACCTTTGTAGTATAAATCGGCATTCTAAAAGTATTACAAATCATTCTACGCGGTTCGTATTAGGAGCTACGTAACATCCATTCATCTAGTGATATTATTCAGGTCGCGGCACACCAGATTTTTCAAACGCTAGAGACATGTTTTTATAACAAGTGCGAATTGCCTGTCGCGGATCGTACCCAGTTTGACGCCATAACATGCTGCTTACTTCGCAAGATATATCACCTCGATATCCACCTTGAAAGAGTAACTTGATTAACACCGCAAAATCAATTGCGTCAGTTGAACCGGGAAGCTTAAACTGATATCCACCTTCGGGATTTTTGATAGTATCTTTCACCGCCACATGCGCTGTTTTTGATACTGCTTGTTTCACCGTAGGCTGTAATTCCAATCCCGTAAAAATATAGTGGCTAAAATCGTATACCATCCGCAAACGCTGTGGATTGCTCAATTGTTGCATGATCCAAAGTGCTTGTTCTGGATTGGACATACCACCGCCGCGATGTGGTTTGATACAACAGGTCACGTCATACTTAGCCGTAACTTCTAGCCATCGGCCCACTTGCTCCACCAATAAATTTTTGCGGTTATCCCAATCACCACCACCTAAAACCGTTTGTATGACACAATTCTTGTTGTCGGTTAAATCTCGCACCAACTCAGACGCTGCTTCTATTCGCTTGAGATTACTCGTGTTGACCGTGGCATCATCTGATGGCACGGTGTGTTCCATCAATGACGTTAATACCAATTCTGTATCGTAGAGAATCCGTTTAACTTGCCGGCGGCGGGAAGTCGACATATTTTCGGGTGCCGCATCGAATCCTTTCGTAGCTGTTAATTCAACGGCGTCATAACCGGTTACCGAAAGTATTGGCAGCACTTGTTCTGTCGTGATGCCGCGTGCACCATAGGTGCTGAAACCAAGCGTCATGGTGTTACGAGTTTCTGCGGGAGCAGCTTGAACATAGGAACTGGCAACACACGTAAGTGCGGCGGAGGCTAGAAACCGGCGGCGAGAAGAACCGAGGAAATCAAACGACGAGTGCATCAAAACGGAACACCTACCATCAACAGAAAAAAGTTGCGGATTAAATTATCAGCTATGATTATAACGAATTACGTTGTCCAATACGCACACGGCGGGCGGTGAATAACAACCCTAATCCCAAGTGGGTTTTCGTTTTTCTAGAAAGGCGTTGATACCTTCGCTAGCATGCGAGGTTGTACGGCTTGCTGCAACCATCGCTGCGCCAAGTGTCAGTGTAGTTTCAAGACGCTCCGCAATCGTCTCGTTTAACAACTTCTTGCACATCTGCTGTGCTTGAGCCGACCCTTGTGCAAGGTCGACTGCTAACTGCTGAGCTCGTGCCCATAACAATTCATCATCAACTATATCGTGAACAAGACCATACTGTTTCGCTTCTGTGGGTGTCATCGCGGCACCTAACAATCCCAACCTCGCCGCCATCGAACCTCCAAGACGAAACTCAAGCAACCCTAATGTTAACCCGGGCACGAGCCCACGATGAACCTCTGGACTAACTAACGTCGCTCCCTCAGAGGCGATAATGAAATCGGCGGCTAAAGCAATTGCTAATCCCAATCCAACGGCAGGCCCGTTCAATGCTGCAATGATCGGCTTTGGAAACCGTAGCATCACCATCAGCAACTCAGCTATTAACTCAACGTCTTGATGCGTCGGTAACATCTCTTGTGGGTTTAAATTACTTTGTAATTGTTTGAGATCCGTGCCACTACAAAAAATCTGCTGGCTACCCGTCAAAATAACCGCTCGAACATTCTTCTCTTGATGCAAATCACCCAATGCTTCTTGCAATTGAATCAAGCCAAACGTTGTTAATGCATTACCACTCGGGGGATTGTTAATCACAATCGTACCGCTAGGAACATCTTTACGCACTTCGATGATATTTTTCATGGTGACTGTGATTTCTCGCTATTGTTGGTTTCTTTATTCTGTTGAATGTTTTCTTCAATCAACAAGTCAACTCGACCCGCTTGGCCTCGACTCCACATTTGCAACCCCTTAAGTCGAATCTCGCCCTGTTGATAATAGACTTCGCTTAGGCTTTCGAGATGAGACCGAAATCGATTGCTGCGTTGTACTGTGAAGTCCACAGGTTGTTTAATGATGGCTTGGGCAACCATTCTTTCAAATAGATATCCGGCGATCAGTTGATGTCCTCGAATTGTTGGGTGGACGTGATCTAGAAATAAATTATCACCTGGAATTTGAGCTGGTGACTGTTCGGCGAAATGTTCTTGCACGTCAATTACTTGCAACGCCGGACCGCTTGGTACTGACGCCAAAAAATCGTTCATCACTGTCAAAATGCGCAACGGACATATGTCTTCGTCTTTGGCGCGCAACAACACATCACGCGCTGCTACCCCAGCACCATTGTCCAGCAACAATAGCCCAGCTTGAAATAGTGTGGCGGCGTTATGCGGATCGAGTTGAGTCAGTCGATGAGCTGATTCTCTGATAGGTTGGACTGACCGACTCTTTAATTGTTTGGAAATATTTGCTTTGGTTTGTTTGATGGATTGAATTGTCACTGGGTCTAGTCCTGATGTTGGCGCTGACTTAAAAGGGGTGCAGCCGCGAATGTTGGAGGCCGGATTACAGAGGTATAATGGAATTCGATTGGAATCACATATTTCAATCATCTTGTGGATATTGAATTTAAAATGTTCGATAACATTCGCTTGCCATGTACGATCGCGCTGGTAGGACTTCAATCCTGATCGTTCGTCGAGAATCGTCTCAACTTCTGTGGCGAGACTAACTTGTTCTGTCGAAACTTCATCTCCTGTTATTTTATGCCACGCTGCGCGAACTAAATGTATGGTACGAATGTTGCGGACGGCATGCTGGCTAATCGACTGCCAACCTGATGGATCTCGTAAATGGGCATACGTACGATCTTCCAGAAACTCGTTATGTCCGGTGTAAATAACTACTAAGTCAGGTTCGTAGTTCATTATCTCGGTAAGAATCGGGAGCAGTCGATAACTGGCATAGGAAACACCGCCACAATTGACAATCTCCCACTTGCGGTTGGGATCAGCTACTTCCAGTTGTAGTTTAAGCCAACTGGTAAAGGCGGTTTCGACCGCAAACGGACGGCCTTGGACCGTGGAACCGCCGAGACAAAAAATTCGAAAAGTATCATCCGTTTTGTTCTTGGAAAACGATGCATCTTGAAAGTATCGTTTCCGAGCGGCTACTGTATGGTACTGCGTTTGTTCCGCGTTGAGCTCAAATAGCGATACCGGATGATTGATTGCAATAAACGGATCGAGGGTTTCATTGATAGCGCCTATGCCAAGTATCCGCAGGCTAATTTCGAAAAGCAAAAACGGTACTAGCCCGAAACCAATAGCCGCACAGCGAAATCGCCATGAACGCTTAATTCGCATTTTTGATTGTTTTGCCGCCATTCGCTTAGTTTACAGTTAATGTGTACCCCTTTGGTGGGGGGAATCTATGTATTCTTTTATTGATATAACGGTCGAAAACCGATAATCTAGAACGGTAGGGAATTTATTTTATTAATGCAAGTGGCAGATATACGCTTTCATGGCTTCAGCAAACGAACAATCTAGCAATCATCATACTAACCACGCGTTTTCCGCTCTACACGGAAGAACTCGCGAAGGAATGGTGATGCACGACCGTCGTGGAATGTTGAAAGCGAGTATGGCCGGACTCGCTGGCCTGTCGCTGCCCGGTTTGTTACAAGCTCGAGCGGAAGCCACCGCAGCCGGTAAGCCGATTAGCAATGGTAAGAGTGTAATATTGTTGTGGATGGCCGGTGGTCCAAGCCATATTGATACTTGGGATCCAAAACCAGATCGCCCTTTTGAGAACCGAGGACCATTTGGAGTCACTAGCACTAAAATTCCAGGCGTGCAGATATGCGAACATTTGCCACGTCAAGCTGCCATGTTGGACAAGGTTTCAATCATTCGCAGTGTTGATTGCCGCGGCAGTAGCCATCAGCCTAACAAAGTGATGCAAACGGGAAATCGTAACGCAGCGCCTCGAACCAATCCTCGGGGACATCTGTATCCCAGCTTTGCTTCGATCATCGCCCGTGAAAAAGGTGCTAATCAATCTGGCATGCCGGCTTACGTCGCGTTTGAAAAACACGCATCACATGTCGGTAAAGCGGGTTACCTCGGAAAACGATACGACCCGTTTCTAGCCAATCAAGCTTGTCGACTGCCTGTGTATTCGAATGTCGGAGTCGATTCCGGGAACCTTTCCGGTGCAAATCTATTTTCGCTGCCAGCCGGTTTGAGTTTGGAACGTGTCCACAACCGGAGGCTGTTGTCGCGTCAATTCGATAAGATACGAACAGGTTTAGATTTAAACGGTTCGATGGAAGCCTTGGATGTTTATAACCAGCAGGCCGCTGATATGATTCTAGGGCGACGAGCCCAAGAGGCATTCGATATTAACCAAGAACCACAACAGGTTCGCGATCGCTACGGAAAACATTTGTGGAGCCAACAGGTTCTGCTAGCACGGCGACTTGTCGAAGCTGGCGTCAGTTTTATTACGCTTGACTTAAGTTATCACACCGCCTCAGGGACTTGGGATAACCATGGTATCCCAGGTGGAGTGTATGGCGGTATTTCCAAAGGATTGAAGCCGCTGTTAGATTTGTACGACCATTTCCATACGACGTTGATCGAAGATCTTGAAGAACGCGGAATGTTGGACGATGTGCTGGTTATCTCAATGGGCGAATTTGGGCGTACTCCTAATATTGGCACTCAAGGCAGCACCGATGGGCGCAACCACTGGCCCGTCGTCATGAGTATGTGTCTCGCCGGCGGTGGCATGCGACATGGACAGGTTATCGGCTCTACCGAAAGAGATGGCAGCGATATTCGTACTCGGCCTGTTACTCCCGGCGACATTGGAGCGACTATTTACCGCCATATGGGTGTACCGATAGACGTTACATATCAAGATGATAGTGGACGCCCGATCGCTTCTATAATAGATGGCGCTCCAATCAGCGAGCTATTTTAGTAGAAGATCCCCTCTAAAGCAGGTCAGCAAGTCGGTTTTCGGTTTGTACGTTGTATAACGTTTGTAATGGCCACCATAAAAAAGCAAAATAATTGAAGGTCTGCGCGTCGATATCGAAAAAGCTAAATAGTTTTTGTCGATCGGCGAACGGATGCGTCGAGTCCCGTTAAGGAACCCTAACGGATTGGGACTGCCATCATGAATAAAAAATTCACATTCGTAATTGTCGTTACCATCATTTTGTTGGCGTTATCACACGCTCACAAAGCCTGGGGGCAATCGTCTCCAAATACTGCGAAGGCCCTCACAGGGCAACCGCATCCGGCCGTAGCCCGTATTCGATCACTGGAATCCAATGCAACGTCATTTGGTTCTGGAACGTTAGTTTACCGGCAAGGCAAACAAGGTATCCTGATTACCAATTACCACGTCATTAAAGATGCACAAGATGATATTCTTGTGACATTTCCAAACGGCTTTCGCTCGTCTGCCAAGGTCGTCGCTACCGATCCTCGTTGGGATCTCGCAGCCCTACTGATCTGGGCTCCGGAAATCCAACCGGTCGTTATCACTGATAATCCAGCGAAACCTGGAGATACGTTGACGATAGCAGGTTATGGTTCGGGGCGTTATCAAGCATCTTCGGGAATCTGTTCTCAATATGTTTCTCCGGGAAAAAATCAACCTCGGGAAATGGTAGAGTTGCGGACCGTTGCTCGGCAAGGAGACTCCGGTGGTCCGATTTTCAATCAAAACGGAGAACTAGCCGGCGTGCTGTTCGGTGCTGGCTGGCGGACAACGGCCGGTAGTTACAGTGGCCGAGTCAAGAAGTTTTTGGTGCCCGTTGTAGCTCGTATGCAACAAGTGCCACCGCCTCTGGTAAACACACCGCCTATTACGATTCCACCAAACCAAAACTCAGGGACTGCGGCAACTAAACCTCAAGCAAAAATTACAGGCCTCAATCTTGAAGCAGAATCCGATGGTGCGGTCACCAAAGCCGTTCCCGTAATAGCTTTAGACTCACTCGAATTACAACCCATTGAAATCACGAGTGAATCCGAAAATGCCAGTGAAAACGCAGTTCTGATTGAAGATGAATTCGCCAACGCAGACCTGATGGATGAGAATTTCTTGTCGCAAAATGTATCGGTAGCGGTTGAAGTGACTGAGCCAGCAGAAGGTACAAGTGGTGCAGCTGAAGATACACAAACCGAAGCAACCGTCGACGACCTGGTAGATCGCGACACGACAGCCGAAACAGACGAGGAACCAACCCTAACACCAGTCGACATGGAAACCGATCTCGACGAAGCCAGTATTCCACCGCGGAAAGAATCGACCGAACCTGCAAATGAAGCCGTTGGCACAATAGTGACTGAGCAACCCGGGTACACTTCCGACACAGCAACCAAGGATACGACGAATGTTTCAACAGACGCTGAGCAACTATTAGGTTGGAAACAAATCGCAGGCGACACGTTGCTAAAGCAAATCAGAACCCTACTTGCCGGTGTCGGTTTCTTAGTAATCGTTGTGCAACTTGCTCGCCGCCGTCAATAAGTTGCGCCAAGTTACCACGCCATAGGGTACTCATTCGCCCGTCAAATGTGCGGCGTTAATCCGTCCATCGTGCAAGGCACTAGCGACGAGCGCATGGTGGCAACCAGCGGTAGCCATGGACTGCAGATCTTGTACACTACGGACACCACCGCCAGAGATAATATCCAAGTCGGGAAACTTGTCCGCTAATTCTTTGGTTAACGACAAAGTCCACACACCCTGTCCGCCACCGACTGCAGCCACATCAAGTACAATCATCTTTCGATAGCCAATTTCAATTGCTGTGCGTGCTACGCCCATCGCATCCATTTGCTGCCACAAACATGTATCCATGCCAGTATTAATACCAGTATCGGGCACATTCAATTGGCCGCCTTTTAGGTCCAAGCTAAACACCGCCCGCGCTGGCCCCACTACCTCAAAGACCAGTTCTAAATCCTGTGGCTTGGGACAAGACTCTAACGCAACAATAACGTGTGCGAGCTTATCCAACGGAATTTGGCAGCTCAGCTTTTTTAGTGTCGTCGGAGTCGCTGTCCCTGCATCGAGCCATACGTTGATATCCGTATTAAGTAATTGCGCAATTTCGCTGACATTTACATCGCCACCCGCGATGGCATTAAGATCTGCAACATATAAATCCGTAAATCCAAAATGTTGCTGCAAAGACTGACAAATTTCCAGTGGTTCTGCGCTGCCCGCTAGAACACTTTGGATCGGTTGATAGGAAGCTCGCTGCCCAGCTTTGCCATGGACAACTTTGCCATCGAGCAGATCAATCACTGGAATGACGCTTATCTTTGGATGTCTTGTTTCACACTGCAATGGATAGTGTCCGTCATTCGAACGTACTAGGAATAATCCACATGGATTCGCAGGCAACTTTCATCCGCTCGCTACAGTGGAAATTCGTCTTCTGCTGCTTGCGCCGCATAGATGGGCATATGACGATAATAGACTTCAAGAATCATCGTTGCGAGTGTCGTTGTATATAGACGACCACCTGAGCGAGCGCCATGGTCAGATCCAATCGCCCAACTACCACTGCTATGGCCATTACCTTTTTCTTGCGAGCCCACTAGATAATCACGCAACTCTTTGTTCCAAACGTCCCAGTGTTTACCACCGGTGTGACGCATAACTTGTGTGGCGTAATAATTGAAATACATATTGCCTTTAGAGGGGCCCCATTTGGCAAGTTGAGCCACGCCACGTTGCAATGCGGGTTCTTCCTTTTTCCAACCCATATACATCCGGCATAACAAACCAACAGCCGTTGTTGCTTGTCCCGCTCCGGGTGTTGTGTAACCATAAGTTGCACCACTATTGGCAGCAACGGAATCCAAGAACTTGTAGCATCCTTGAATCGTGGCTGGTGGAACTTGAAGATAGCCCATGTGACCACTTTTGAGAGCCATTAACTGCCAGCCAACAACCGACGTGTCACCCGCTTGTCGAGCTTTATATCGCCAACCACCGCCGACAGGATCTTGTGCGTAGACGATAAAGTTTAACGACATTTGTGCTGGGGCCATTAATTGACGATCTTTAGTCATCGCAAATGCTTCACAGAGCGTAATCGCCGCTAGTCCGTGTGAATACAAACGACCACCGGGATCGGTTAAATCACCAGTGGCGCCTTTAACCTTCATCGAACGGGTCAGATAATACAGCCCAGCTTCAACTTGTTTCTTATACGCACCTTTTTTATGAGTATTGCCGGCTCCCAAAAACGGAAGCAAAGCCATCGCCGTGGCACCATTCATGGAAGTCTTTAAGCTGCCGGCTTTGCTGCAATTACAACGTTGACCGTTCAGGGAGTGGTCAAAACTCCAACTCCCATCGCCGTTTTGATGATTAGCAATCCACTTCAGCGCCATTGCAACGGCTGCTTCACTTTGTTTGGTTCCACCGTAGTCGCGTACCATTACCGCTCGCGCTTCGGCTCCACGCCCAGAAACACCTGACCCAACTACCGATTCGGTAGACGACAGCAAGTCCGTAGTGGGCGCAACTCGGTCAGCAATTTTTTCAAACTCAACTGCAGCCACTGGGGCTTCGACGTCATCCGCAATTTCAATCTCTTCAACGTCTGTCACTTCCGATATCGTATCGACCTTTACTTCAACCTCGATATCTTCTGTCGGGATATCAATCGGTTCGTCCAAGGCATCGGTTAAGTCATCGACAATTTCTTCGATGATGTCATTTTTGCTCATAACCGACGTCAGCGACGGTAATTCTTCGACTTCAAATGGAAGCATCATCAAACCTAGAATAACCAAAATGACCATATGAACAACTAGGCTAAACATCCAACTTGGTACCGCTTGAAACAATATAAATCGGCCAGTGCCACCTGATGTTTCATCGGCCGCTAGCGTTTCTGTTGTGCTTTGCGTAGCTGCCGGAGCTGCCGGAGCTGGTTGTGGTTCCGGAGCTGTAGCAGGGTTAACTGTATTACCAGCTACGTTTTGTTGAGTGTTTCCGTTGTTGTCGTTCATCTCAGACATCATATATTACTTTCAAGGTGTCTTGTATGTGCGCTGTTAGCGTTATCTATACATGCTCGTTACATGCTCGTTACATGCTCGTTTTATGCGGTCATTATGCAAACAATCATGAAACGATAAAACTAGCCGAGAGCGTTATTCTTATTTTATACGTTTGGCGTCACAAGGGTGCTAAAAACCACTACTATCACTTATTAAACTATCGGATTTTGCGATAAAATCAAGCGAGTCAATTCCCGATTAATACTTAAAAAACGGTTTCACCGAAGAAAAAGTACTCTTCTTTCCGCTAATAACGAAAAACACCTCGCAATCGCTCTTTATGCCTTTCCCACTTAATCGTAAAAACTAGGTGACGGAGAAAACCGAAGTTGTCCTGAGATTTCGGTCCTTTAGCCCCTGTTAAACAAGCTATAGCAAGTCTAAAATGAAAAATTGATTGAAACCAATTTGGTATTTTATGATTTTATAGCACTCGCTTAATTGAAAAAACGAGCGCAAACGGCTTGAAGGACGTAAACCATGGCAAAGAAAAAAGCTGAAACTGTATTCTTAGTATGTGAAGAAACAGGCGATTACAACTACGCGATTAAGCGAAAATCTGGAGGCGAACGACTGTCGGTTAAAAAATACAGTCCCCGTCTACGTCGTCACACGACACATGTGGAAAAGAAAAAATAACGCATGCCGATGTAGCCATGCAGTGGTACACCGTTGTTGACAACCAAGCGATCAAGCGTCCTTTGTTATTTTCAATCGATGTCAACCTAAAAATCTAGCGAGCTCATAATTGTTCGCAATACACTATAATAACGGCTCGCCAATTATTTTTGATTGGCGAGTCTTTTGATTTTGTATGCAACAGGAGAAAGCCACGGGACGGCTTCCACCAACAAATTCAAGAATTAGATCAAGGAAGGTGAGGTAGCAATGCTCAAACGATGGAAGTTTCAATCTTTCGATCCTGATGCGGTTGCTGCTCTAGAATCCTCCGCACGAGTACCGAACATCGTGGCCCAATTACTTATTGGCCGCGGGTTATCTGACCCTGCAGCAGCTCAAGCCTTCCTCAATATGAAGCTTACCGACTTGAGACCACCCGGCGAATTGCCCGGTGCTCAGGCCGCTGGCGAGATTATCTATCAAGCGATTCAAAGCAAGAAACGTATTGAAATATATGGCGACTACGACGCGGATGGCATGACCGCTACGGCCGTATTACTTCGTTGTCTAAAACGACTAGGCGCCGATGTCGGATATTTTGCTCCCAATCGAATGGACGATGGCTACGGTTTAAACAGTGATGTATTAAAACGGTTGCACCAGCAGGGAACGCAAATGATCATCTCTGTAGACTGCGGTATTGCCAATGCCGAACAAGCAGACTTAGCCAACGAATTAGGCCTCGAATTAGTAATCACTGATCATCATGAATTTGGCGACCGCTTGCCCGCGGCCACTGCGATCGTACACCCGCGACTGCCGGGGTCCGACTATCCGTTTGGAGGTCTTTGTGGCGCCGGTGTTGCCTTTAAACTTGCTTGGCTCCTCTGCCAACTCGACAGCGGTACTGAGAAAGTCACTCCCGAGCATCGGGATTTTCTCATGATGATTTTGGGGATCGCTGCAATTGGTACCGTGACCGACGTTGTGCCATTAGTTGATGAAAACCGCGCTATCGTAATGCATGGATTACACAGTTTAAAGAATCAAGCATGCCTAGGTGTCGAAGCATTAAAGAAAGTCACGAAGATCCATAACAAACCGCGTCTCCACAGTGATGATATCGGTTTCAACCTTGGGCCGCGATTAAATGCCGCTGGACGATTAGGTCAAGCAGCGCTTGGCGTTGAATTGCTTGCGACGGATGATCCCAAACGTGCGCTTGAACTCGCCACCTACTTGGATCAACTCAACGAAAACCGTAAAACGATCGAACGCAGCATTAATATTGCAGCAACGAAACAAATCAAGGAAAGCTACGACGTCGACAACGACCCCGCGTTTGTCTTAGCCGGTCATGGCTGGCATGCTGGAGTGATCGGTATTGTCAGTGGTCGCTTAGCGGAAAAATATGCACGCCCGGTAATCCTCATCGCCTTGGATCAACTAGCGATCAATCCTGGAATCGGATCAGCTCGTAGTGGTGGCAGCGTAAACCTTCATAAAACACTTCAGCAATGTACGGAACACTTAGAAAAGCACGGAGGGCATGCTGCCGCCGCAGGATTGACTATCCAGGAGAAAAACGTCGCGGCCTTTCGCAGCGATTTCTGTGACCAAGTCGCCGAATTACTGAAAACCGAAGGTAACATGGCAGAGTTGTTTATCGATGCGGAGGCTCCTTTTATTCAACTAACCACTCAAAATGTCGAGCAAATACAACAATTGGCGCCATTTGGGCAATCCAATCCTCGCCCAGTATTCGTTGCGAGTGAAGTCGAGATTGTGCCCAAGTCAGCCAAGCGAATGGGCGGGGGGCAGCGTCATCTAACCGTCACGCTTACTCAATTTAATAAAAAAATGCGTTGCGTAGCATTTGGACAAGGGGATTGGGCCGAGGAACTTGACCAAGTCAGTGGGCCAATCGATGTTGCATTCAAACCCGTAATCAATGAATTCCGCGGCCAACGCAACGTCGAATTACACCTTGAAGACTGGCGACTCAGTCAGTAGGAGCTCAGTCGCGGTTCGCCGATTCGTTCATGATTTCCATGTACCGTTTGATACTTCTCTCATACGCCAACCAAGCTTCATCTCTTTCTTCTTGGCTGATATATCGATTTCGTAATTTCCAGAGTTGTCGAGTGGATTCCAAGCACCATTGAGCACTGCGACGCGAAGCACGGATTGGTTTTTCGGCGACAATTACGTTTACGGGGTTCGTATGTAGTTGTGGAAACTGACGTAAAGCAACCCAACTACTCTGCGTAATCTCTACATCAAATTTAAGCTGGTGCATTTTGCCATCTGCAGCAACGCGTTGCTGGGCAACTTTTTGGCCGTTCACAACTAATTCAACGATCCGCTGGCCACCTTTTACAAATTCCAGGCTCCGGGGAGCATGTAATTGCACCGTATCCCCAGCGACTCGGTTTGATTCAGGGTCCAGCGTCCCGTAAGCAACTCCCACAGGTGTCGCCGGAGCAAACGCAACATCCGCAGTAACTTGGACTGATCCCGCTTGGGCTAACTCGACGTCTTGCCGTCCTGCGGAATGACCATCGACTGCAAAAGACAACGCATGCGCGTAACCATCAGAAACATAGGACTGTCCTTTTCCTAATCCCAAACACCACGCCGAATAATCAACCCGCTTAACATCTCCTAATTGCACATACACTCGACCCTGCCCTACTCGACGACTCGACATACAAGGGAAATCCGTCTCTCCGCTCAACTTCAACGGAAAGCCACAATTCAAGAGGTGGTACCAGGTATTCCATTCTGACACGCGGGGTGTATCCATCGCACTGATGAAATCACACACACCCTCCGGTACGCTCACCAAAATCTCCATCGCTCCACGACCACTCATCGCCGCAATGGCATAATTCGGTAATTGTTCAGCGGCGGCGGCGAGCGAGTTTTCAATTTCTTCGCGATCTAAAGCTTGATCACGGTTCTTATCGGATTGCTCAAACGTTGCTGGAAACAATCCGCCTTGGTATTCCGCTGCGGAAATCTCACCATCTGTGTTCGTATCATATTGGTTCATTGTCCATTGAGCACCTCGAACTTCATCGACTCCCAAAGCCGAATGTGGATATCCAGTCACGCCTCCCTGTTCTTTACACCACCGCAATACAGGTACTGTCCAAGATGGCCAGTTATCGGTTTTAGTGCCTTTGGAACCGGGGTACGTTTGGTCCTTCAAATTAAGCAGGCAAACGTGACCCATCGCTGCTGACCCAAACCCACTAATTTCCAAATCATATTTCAAGAGTGTCCGCGGCTCACTTAACTCCAACGCAACCGGTGAAAAATACTGTCGCTGAAAATCAAAACAGGGACCCCAAGTCAAAACGCAACCAACATTTAGACCTTCGCCTTTGACTTGACGAAACATATCCGCCGGAGTCACACCTTCTGTCGGCGACGTGTAATGCGAGCATCCTGCGCCATGGATATGGTGGTCGCCACTGAAATAGCCAAAGGCATTAGGATCTATCCAGCGGCGCAACTTCACCTCCAGTCCCGCCTGTTGCCCGTTTTTCGCCTGTTCAACTCGCAGTCGCTGGTGCTGAACTTGATACTCGGGCCCACGGCTGCTGCTAATCTCATATTCTCCGGCAGGCAGCAGCACTGTTTCCCCATCCGCGCGATAAACCTGAGGCTGAAAGAATAGATCCGGCGCCAATCGTTTGATTTGGGAAGGATATACGCGGCCCTGCGAATCGGTAATGATAAGACGGGCCAATGAGGGATCTTTATTCTCATCGCGGATGTACAACTTTACAGCGACTGCCGGCTGTACGCGAAACAATACGGGTAACTCACCACGAAAACCCAAGTCCTGAGTTCCGGAGCCCACATCAAACTGCAAAGTTGCTTCGCGATTCCCAGATTCCATGCTAGAAATCAAAGCGATAACATACTCGACCGTTAAACCACTTAATCGCGTTGTCATAGGTGGTTTACGGAATACTTCGATATCAAGAAAACGTTTTGCCGATCCTGAAGCCGCTGCATCTTCGTCACGATTCAATTCGGTTTGAGCTTGCCGTTTCAAAATTCCTAAGGATGCGCCCGCATAGACCGCTCCTCCCTGGGGACTTTTGATATGCAGCATTGTTTCAACCGCACCTTGATTATGTACCTTTATCAATACCGGTACAAAACCATGTTGTTGCAGTTCGGCGCGAGCAGCACCTCGCTTGACTTGAACTCGCACCTCAGGATTTATATGGACCGCCGCTAACACAACCGAGTCCATCAATTGTTGCAGTAAACGTCCATCACGAACGGATGCGGCTGCTTTAAGTCGGTTCTGCAGATTTCGCTCAAGTGGATGACCTAAGGTCTGCAAAGCTTCCAACACCCGCAATATGTTTGCAGCCAGAGGTTGTCCTTCAACCGTAATTATTTCCACTTCGTCGCTCGACTGCACAGCAACAACTGGTACGGCGCTGAAATTCAATAACAGCAGCATCACAGGAAAAATGCTAACCAATAGAAAACGGTTCTTTGACATCATAAGTCAATTCTCTTTTGTGATTATCGATGAAGTCGCGGTTGTTTTATTCTAACGAAAATCGCAGGAATCGCAGCTCCATAAAAGAACGGCTTTGACCGAATTATCGATCAAAGCCGTTTGAACTCTAAAACTTGGAACAGTAAAATTATTCGATTTTACCTGAGCCGTCTGAGCTTAAGGTAATGTTGAGTGTCGTCGGAGACTCGATTGCTCCCACAGAGCACTTGTTACTCCAGCGACTATCCGTGGAGTAAGCCAAGCCGAATACTTCGTTAATCAACGATAGACTGGCCACATCCAGATCATCGCCCATCATGGCCATCATTTCACTCGCTGGATCGGAGCCATCTGCTGGCGGTTCGCCTTCGTCGGTCGGAATATCCACTTTTTCATACTTAACAACACGAAGTGTATAAGATCCTTCGACAGCGCCATCTACAATTGCGCCATCTGGAAAAGTAGTTGTCAACTTGAATTGGCCGCTAGCATCCGTCACACCGTCTGCTGGCTTGGATGTACCATCGCCACCGTCTGGCATGACTGCAACTGTGGCATCTGCAAGGGGCTCACCATCATAGGTAACCGTACCCGTAACTATCGTTAAAGTAGGATGTGATGCTCCACAACCAACCAACGTTACCATCAGGGCCACGCAAAACAGGCCAATGATCTTCTTATACATGGTCGTCTCTCTTTTCTGAAAAGGATCTCTATTGAGTAGAATTTTATTTATTGTATATATGTAGATAGGTTGCCCGTGGAAATAATTCCCTAAAAATAATGACCGGCAACATGTCTTTCAATATAACACTTCAAATCAACCAATAACAGCAATCTATCACCAAATCTTATCAGGAAATGAGATAGATTTGCTTCGCTTTCACTAAAACCAATACAAGCGATTTACCTTGACATCGTATTCATTCGCTTATGATTCTTAGTACTCCCGCTGAATCACCTGTCATCCAAGCCTCTTTGTGCGGATGTTTAGCAATCACTTCAATTGGCACTTTACTTACTTGTTTCTCAAATTGCAGCTTTGCTGTTTTGTAATCAACAGTGATAATCCGTCCATCGCTGGTGCCAACAGTAACTTCGAATTCGCCACTAGGGTTTACCGCGGGAGCCATGCACAACGGCATGGCGGATTTCATTTGATAAAACCTGACCATTCTACCGATGCTGGGCTGCCAAAATCGCACAGTCTTATCGTCACTAATCGTACAACATACCGATAGAGTTTTTGTTGTCTGCTGTCCAACTCCCGAGGAGGACGACCAGATTGCAATACTATTAATTCTCGCTCGATGATTATCAAGCATTCGCGTTTGGCGTTGATTAGCAGCATCCCAGATTCGCATAGAAGAATCGCCGGAAACGGAAACGACCACATCGTCCATAAACCGCGCTCCCATGACTGGTCTAGAATGCCCTTGAAACGTCCCCTGTATCGTCCCGTTTTTCAAATCAACTAAATGACAATGTTGGTCGTGAGAGACTGTTACTAACAAGTCAGCTTGTACATCCAAGTCGTACACCACATCAGCGTGGTGCTCGACGTACCAAATCGATTTTTTATTAACTAAATCAAGGAGTTCAACGGATCCTGATTCACCAGGCAACCCACCTGCGACTAAGAGTTGGCGACCTTGCTGAACATACCTTAAGCACATAACCCGCGGTACTTTCGTATCGATGCGGACTGCCGTTGCTCGGTTGATCAAGTGACGGCGAAACAGTTGTTCATTACGAGCAAATATGATTTCATCACCCATCGGCGATATAACCAGAGCAGTCACTGGTGTAGGCCCGTCTGCGGCGGTCGCAGACGTAACCAAGGCAATCAAAACCACCTGTAGGATCTTGTATCTCATCAACATATTCATTGAAAACAAAGGGGCAATGTCTCCTTAGGTCAGTTCTGCGATAACACGGCTACCTGCTGGAGTCAAACGTACGGGGCGTCCATCGCTAGTTGATAGTTGCGCCGCTGGATTAATACCCAGCAAATGATATATACTTGCGGCCAAATCTGCTGGAGTAATGGGATAGTCTTGTGGGCTTTCACCTGTGCGATCACTCGCTCCAATAATTTGTCCGCCATTAACTCCGCCCCCAGCGAGCATTGCACTAAACACACGCGGCCAATGATCACGTCCGCCATTTGTATTCAGTTTAGGCGTCCGTCCAAACTCACCCATTACAACAACCAATGTATCGTCGAGCATGCCTTGCTGTTTCAGATCTTGAATCAGTGCAGATAATGCTAGATCCAACGACGGGATCAACCCAACTGGTGATTTGGCGCCAGCATAGCCGTCTTTGAGTCGCGTCACGAGATCATTATGCGTATCCCAGCCTTTATAATTTACCGTCACAAATGGTACTCCGCGTTGCACCAGTCGCCGCGCTAATAAACAACTTTGCCCAATCGTCCGTCGTCCATATCGTTGCCGTAATGAGTCAGCTTCCTGATCCAATTGGAAAGCACTTTGCGACTCGCGAGATCCAATCAGCTTAAAAGCCTCTTGAAATCCATCTGAATCAGCGACATCAGCGGCATCATAGAACTGATTCAGTTTTTCGAGATACTTTTTTCGTCTTGCCAAGTTGACACCGGTCAGCCCATTTGGAATCTGCAAATGTTTAACTTGAAATCCCGGTTTTGCAGGATCACTTTCCACTGAAAATGGTCTCACGGAATTTGGTAAATACCCGCTTCCTGAGAAACTCGATCCACCAACACGAAAGTGAGGAACCGCAATATGCGGTGGTAAAACATGTCCACCGGCTCGTTGTAATTCCTGATGAGCAAGCACACTGCCGAAACTAGGATACTCCAGCACTGGCGTTGGTTTGTACCCAGTCATCATATAATGGGTGCCAAAGTTATGTTCTCCCAATGGCGACGTAATCGAACGAACCACTGCAATGTCGTCGACCATAGTAGCCGTCTTTTCCAAGCATTCGCTAAACCTTACGGCAGGCAGTGATGTCGCAATGGTGCCTAGGGGCCCTCGTACCTCGGCGGGAGCATTGGGTTTAGGATCGAACATTTCGAGATGGCTCGGTCCACCGTCCAGCCAAATCAAGATACATGATTTTCCGTTCGATGCTTTAACGGATTCATCGCCTGCAGCCGAGGCCAATTCGAATCCTCCGATACCCAAAGGATGAAGCCCACCTCCCATTGCGGCGAGAGTACCTATCTGAAGAACATCTCGACGGGATAGTTGTCTGGCGTGTACTCGTTCATTCATCTTAATGCTGACTCCCAAATTCACGACTTGCCAATAAACTCCACAGCAGATCACGAATGATACCAATTTTTTCCCCAGTCGGCATTGCTTCCGTTAACTGATTTTTCCAAAACAACAATTCAGCTTGATTGGGTAATCGACTATACACACGGACGTACAATTCTTGAATCAATTTCTCACCCGATATTTTTTCATTTTGCAATTGTTGTTCTAACTGCCTTAGATAACTATCTTGCCCGTTGAGCTTATCGTTAATCAAGGCACCGTTGATCCATTGCAACCGTTGAGCGATCGTAATCTCCGTATTGACCACACTGCCACACTGCTCAAGCGTACACCGCCCCACTGCATCAAGAGCGGTCGAGGGAATATCTTGGTAAGGAATTTGGATCGCACGAGTCGATGCGTCGAATCCTGTAAACTCCGTGGCAACGCCCGTCACATCGGATATTGCATCCAACAAAACTTCGGGAGGCAACGGGCGGGCTAAATAGCCTCGATAGAACACTTGTTGACTCAGCGGCGTATTGCGTGCTACTCGTCGCTGATAAGCATCACTTGTCATGATTTGTGCAACGGTATGTTGGATATCAAAATTATGTTCCACGAAATCATCGGCTAGCCATTGTAATAAGGCGTTGTGTGACGCGGGATTCGTTTCACTCATATTCGAAACAGGGTTCACCAACCCGCGTCCCATCAGATAGCTCCAAATGCGATTAACCGCGGTCTTAGCAAAATACGAGTTATTGGGAGAGGTGAGCCAGTTCGCAAACGGCACGCGCAAATCCAAATTTTCCTGATCGCTTGGTACACTTATGTATTGATCACCAGGGATTTTCGGAATCGCGGCTAAGCCCGTAGCGGGATGAGTGACCTCGCCACGCGAGACAACTTGCACTCGAGGACCTTGCCGTACCTTAGCAAATACGGCCGCGAGACCGTGATAATCATCCTGTGTCCAACGATCTAACGGATGGTTATGGCAATTAGCACATCTCAAGCGAACCCCCATAAACAATTCACTCGTCAATTCGGCTTGTTCCCGTGCTCCACGAACTGTGCGATAAAACTCAGTCGCTGGCTGTTCCTCAATTGTCCCTTGTGATAACACCAATGTGCGGACCAGCAAGTTGTATGGCTGCTGTAGTTGCTGCCGGATCCATTTAAAATACGCGCGAGCTGCAGCATCTGATTTTGCCTGGGGTCGGATTTGTAACATCCGCGCTACATGGAAACTCCAGTAATCCATATATTCACCTGAACCAAGCAGGTCCGTAATTAGGTTTGCATACTTATTGGGATCCGAGTCTTCGATATATTCACGCGTAGCATCTGCTGACGGTAGTTGACCCGTTAAATCTAAATAAACACGGCGGACTAATGTGGCTGAACTCGCACGCGGCAATGGTTCCAAGTTTAATTGCAGCAACTTGCCCACAATCTCTTGGTCAATACGATGCAACCTCGACAAATCATGATCTACTGCTAACTCATCCGGACTTCGGTTAAATGGCACTTGTACCATTAATGGTTTAACTTGATTCATAAATCGAGCAATCAATACATGCTGACCACTACGCAATGCCGTTAATTCACCAGTAGTCGTATCTAATTGCAATGCATCTTTGTCTTGAATCGACCATGTCACGCGATCCGTCACGTCTAGTTGTATCCCATCGGAAAAAGTAGCTAAGGCCCTAACTACGCCTCCTTGCCCTTTAGCAATTGTCGAATTGCCACTACTCAACCCAACATGAAATTCGACTAACTTACGCTGGACGACTTCCCGCGCACCTTCTGCTATCCAACGTTCTAACAGTGCCGCCTCATCGCTATCCACATCCAATACGTTACCACCACCATGGTCAATAAAGCCCGTTGGTTTTTTAAGAATCAGACTCTCCGCCGGGTACTTCAAGTTCAGTCGTCGCCCCTTAAACTCGCTCGTAATGGCCGCGAAATCACGATCAGGGCTGCTGCCAAGAAGGGATAGGTGGAATCCTCCACGGCCCGCAGCACTGCCATGGCAATCACCGGCATTGCAGCCTGCCCGAGTCAACATCGGCATCACTTCGCTCTGGAAATCAACAGCGACATCTGCACCGAGCAATTGAGGACTCGAAAGAAGAATCCAAAAGGCCAATCCCAGATATGAAAAGAGTTGAAAACGAAACATATCTTATTTCTTTGGCTTCCCGTATAGCCCCGCCCATTTGAATAAATAAAACTGAGCACGCTCGGTGCCGTAGTTTTCCAGTTTGCCGGAATCGATAATACGTTGAGCGATTCCACCAATGTGAGTTGCGACGTTTGGTTTTTTAGCGAACTCTGCCTCAATCGTTTTTGCCGCGGCATTGACTTGTGCCACTGTCGCTTCCTTATTTACAAGAGGCCCTAGCAGTACGCGAGTATTAATCTCTCCGGCAGGAGCCATGCGTGACTCGACACCTAGCTCTGCTAATGTCGGCACCTTAACTTTTAACGCCTTTGCGATGTGAGTGATGATTTTCAATGCGTCGGCTTGCACCGATGGTTCAATCAAAGCCGTGTTGGATATTACTTTCTGCTTATCACCAAAAACTATCGTTAATGTTACTTTTCGATTCAATCCATACGCTCCAGGACCTTCGATCCCCTGAGGTGCAATCGTGACATGTGTTTTCGACGGCAGTGCACGTCGTGCGGCAGTCAAGCGTTGTTGCGTAGCTGTAACATCATCCGTCAAAAAGATCATATTGGTGTAGAGAGATTCTGAATGCTGCTCGGCGAATTTGGTTAATACGCGAGTTAAACCAATCGCTGGTCGCGTGAGCTTGTGATTGAATATAAGTAACGTCGGTTTGTCACCTGCTTCCTTGAGAGGTTGCATCGTCATCCCAGCAGCATCGCCAAAAGCATATTGCACATCAAACGCTTCCATCGATTCACCAGGTTGAGGTCCTGAAAAAACCTGCTGTACTTCATCTTGAGCAAGCAGCATGCTGCTCTGTGAAAACAACATCATCATAAAAAAACTCATCAATACCCAACGCATTCGAATGACTCCTTAAATATCAAAAAACACCACAACCAAGATATGGTGATTATAGTGTAACCATGATGTATAAAGGGATTACTAATTAACTCCCATAATGGCCAGAATCTAACCAACTAGCTCCAACCTCGCAAGTTCTGAATTAGTAATAACTCGTATCATTTACAGGCGTAATATATCAATATTTTCGCTACTTTATAGATACTGCGGAGTTTATAGTAAAAGTAACTAACCGCTTCACAACACACCTTTCACGAACATGCTATGACACGTCTTCTTTTTGGCTTACTAATTATCGGCAATTTCTTGGTTGCTGTGCAAACGACCTCAGTCTCAGCACAGCCGACCAACAATGTATTGCGATTCCGAGGTACCGATGGTAGCGGGAGTAGTGCCAATGTCGATATTCCAACTAAATGGTCAGCGCAATCCAATTTGAAATGGAAAGCTGAAATACCGGGTGCCGGATCCTCGACGCCAATAGTTGTCGGTGACCGCGTCTACGTTACCTGCTATTCAGGTTATGGCACGGATCTCAACTCCACGGGAAACTCAAAATCGCTGGCACGTCATCTGATTGCTTTGGACCTCAACACTGGCAAAGAGATTTGGACTGCAAGCGTGGCAAACACTTCCACGGAAGATCAGTTTCAAGGATTTCTCACAGAACATGGCTACGCAACGAGCACTCCGACTTCTGACGGTGAGAATATCTACGCGTTTTTTGGTAAGTCCGGCGTATTTGCTTTTGATAAACAAGGTAAACAACTATGGAACACCAGTGTGGGCACAGAATCGGGTTCGCGTCATTGGGGTTCTTCTGCGAGTTTAATTGGGTATAACAATTTAATCATCGTCAACGCAGCTGATGAAAGTCAGACAATTTATGGCTTGAATCGACAAACTGGCGAGGTTGTCTGGAAGGCTGAAGCCGCTGGTCTCGAAAACACTTTTTGCACACCTCTGCTTATTACCATCGGTGACCGCACAGAATTAGTTATTGCAGTACCGTGGGAAATCTGGGGACTTGACCCGGAAACCGGTAAATTGCTGTGGTATGTCGAAACCGACCTCGACAGTAATATTTGTCCCAGCGTCATCGCAAAAGACGGTATCGTTTATGCCATGGGCGGGCGAACAGGTGGAAGTATAGCGGTACGTGCCGGCGGCAAAGGCGATGTTGCCAAAACACATGTACTATGGAAAGGAACGGCGACTTCCTACGTTCCTTCGCCCGTTATTCACAAAGACCGCTTGTACTGGGTCAACGATCGAGGGATTGCATTATGCGCCAATGCTAAGACCGGTGAATTAGTTTATCAAGAGCGTATTGCAGCAAGTGGCACAGGGCGATTGTTTTATGCGTCGGTCTCACTTATCAACAATAAACTGTACGCCGTTAGTCGCCACGGTGGTACATTTATATATGAGACGGGTGACAAATTTACGCAAATCACCAATAACAAACACATGGATGAGACAGCATTTAATGCGAGCCCAGTCATAACTGGAAATCATTTATTGCTACGATCCAATAGTCACATTTACTGTATTTCACAATAAATTACAGGGCACATTACTAACGAACTTGGAGAAGAGAGAAAATGATAATTAAAACCATACTAAGCACTTTGACAATCACTGCGTTCCTCGCAGCAACAGCGATTGTTTCTGCTCAACCACCGGAACGTCCTCAGGGACAGCAAGCACAAAGACCACAAGGTGGTCCGGCTGAATTCATCGAACGAATCAAAGGATTTGATCAAAACAACGATGGTAAAATCACCAAGGATGAAATGCCTGAACGCATGCAAGCAATGATTGAACGTCTGGATACGAATAAAGACGGAGCGATCGATAATAAAGAACTTGATGCGATGAAAGACCGTATTGCCCAAGGTGGTCAACAACAACAAGGTCAACGACCTCAAGGACCACAACAACAACAAGGTCAACGACCACAACAACAACAAGGTCAACGACCACAAGGACAACAAGGTCAACGACCACAGTTTAATCCAGCGGACATCATCAAACGTGTCAAAGAATCCGACAAGAACAAAGATGGTAAAATTACCAAAGACGAATTTCCGGTACAGATGCAACGAATGTTCCCCCGCATCGATACGAACCAAGATGGTGTAATCGACCGAGAAGAACTAGCCGTCATGGAAAAACGAATGGCTGAGCGTGGCGGTCAGCGTCCTCAAGGACAACCTGGTCAACGTCCCGATGCACAACCTGGTCAGCGTCCTCAAGGACAACCTGGTCAACGTCCCGATGCACAACCTGGTCAGC
>CAWVZW010000048.1:0-29350 GCA_963934735.1 uncultured Planctomycetaceae bacterium | reverse complement strand
CTGAAGAAGTTGTTGTTGCTGAGCACGAAGATGGTTGGTACAAGGTTAACGATCAGTTCTTGGTTTTTCATGAAAATAACGAAACGAATAAACAAGAAAATACGTCATGGTTAATGTTCCCGGATGAAGTGAACAGTGTTGAGAAATGGACGTCTATCAAAAAGAACACCGATACGCCGCTTACGTCTGCTGCACTTATATTGGGACTCCCCGATGGCGGCACTATGCCGATCGCCGGTGCAACCAAGGCGGACATGGGCGACTATGAGCGAGTTACGCTAAGGGCAGGGCCGGCAGGGCCGGAAACAAGCCTCATAACGCTTGTTCGCCGCGACAAAGCGACGTTACCTGATTTTGCGCGGTATTACGATGCATCGTTATTGAACCCCAAAATTTTAGTAGGTGTCTTTATCGGTTGTATGGCTACCTTTGTATTCTGCGCGATGACGATGAACGCCGTTGGTCGTGCTGCTGGCGGTATGGTGGAAGAAGTCCGGCGGCAATTCAAAGAGAATCCTGGCATCATGGACTACAGCGTTAAGCCGGATTATGCGACGCCGGTGCGCATTAGTACATTGGCGGCCCAAAAAGAAATGATTGCGCCCTCACTGTTGGGACTGCTAACTCCAATTGCCACGGGATTGGTACTAGGCGTTGGTGGTGTGATGGGACTACTGGTTGGCACGATGACTTGTGGTTTCTGTTTGGCAATCTTCATGTCCAACTCTGGTGGTGCTTGGGATAACGCTAAGAAATACATCGAAACTGGTAAGTATGGTGGCAAAGGATCTGATGCTCACAAAGCAGGGGTTGTTGGCGACACGGTGGGTGACCCGTTCAAAGATACGAGCGGTCCCAGTTTGAATATACTCATTAAATTAATGAGTATGGTTAGTGTTGTGGTTGCCGGCTTAATCGTTCGCTACAGTTTGACCGCGCTGGAAATCTTCTAATTCAAGCGTTGATTGAAAGCTTTGCTAGATCAATAGAATAGCCCGCTCGTGTGATTGACCGACGAATGACGGGCTTTGGATGGTGACAGTTGTTAAGATGCCGAGTAAAATTCTTGGTAGGTGCAACGAAGTTTCAATCTATTTTAGCTAAAAGCTCAACATCCTATGACTAAACCGTCTGAACCGAATGATGCCATTGATATCACCGATTTGATTCCTGAATCAGATCGTTTGCGTCGAGGAGAAGTTCCCAATGAAGCAGCTCGCATTGCGCGGTCGTTAGAACTCGCCAAAGCGGCTGCTCGTACGGCCGCCGAAAACAATGGCCGCGATATCGTTGTGCTCGATTTACGGTTGCAGTCGTCCATGTTTGATTTCTTTGTGCTCGCAACGGGGTCAAGTCGCCGCCAGCTACATGCGATTAGCGAGGAAATCGATCATACCTTAGAAGATGACTTAAAAGATCGTCGAATTGGTATTGAAGGTTATAGCGAGAGTCGCTGGATACTGCTGGACTATGGCAGTGTGGTGATTCACTTATTTGATGATGAAACCCGCGAATACTATAGTTTGGAGTCCTTGTGGGCCGATGCGACACAAGTAGATATCTCCGATCTTCTTTCAGCGGTCGCCGCGGAAGATACTCGGAATCAAAGCTAATAACAGGACTCCACGCGACGGTCTCTGCTATAAATGATGTTGCTCGGCGGTCGAATGGTTGAAATTTATGAATGTTCTAGCGGAAATTAAACAGCGATTTGCAGATGTCCTAGAATCATACGCTGAATCGGACAATGTTGAGTCACTACTGGCAATGATCAAACCTGCTCAGGATTCGCGTTTTGGCGATTACCAAGCTAACTGTGCGATGTCGGTCGGGAAGCGACTGTCACGCGCACCACGCGATATCGCCGCTGAGATTGTTGAAAATGTCCAACTGGATGACATATGTAGCAACATAGAAATTGCTGGTCCTGGATTTATCAACTTGACGATCCGCGATGACTATTTGGCACAGAAAATCGTGCAGACGTTAGCCGATGATCGCCTAGGTGTGCCCGCTGTTACTAATGAACGAACCTATGTTATTGACTATTCTTCACCTAATGTCGCTAAGCCCATGCACGTTGGCCATATACGCTCAACGGTAATCGGCGATAGTCTAGCACGTACACTAAAATTCTTAGGACATCAGGTCATCCGAGATAATCACCTGGGTGATTGGGGCACTCAGTTTGGAATGATTATTTATGGCTACAAGCATTTTGTAGATTTAGATGCATATGAGAATAGTCCCGTGGCGGAGTTGAGCCGTTTGTATCGCTTGGTTAATCAACTGGTCGATTATTTTAAAAGCCAATCGCAACTCGATTCGCTGCTGGATCAAATTAAGATTCGCCAAGGGAAAGTTGAGGAATTGTCGGCTATTGAATTGACCGGCGATGACTCCCAAGATAAAAAACTAAAAAAATCGCAGCAACGAGCTGAGACTCAATTGGATCAAGCCAAATCGAACCACGAAGCGGTTGTGCGGAAGGTTTCGGACATCGATAAAGACCCCGCGTTGAGCCAATTGGTTTCGGCGCATCCCGAAATTGCTAAGAGTGTATTGCTACAAACAGCGGCCTTGCACGCCGGCGATGAAGAAAGCGTCAAGCTCTGGGAGGATTTCTTGCCCAAGTGCCGTGCTGATATCCAGAAAATATATGGGCGTTTGGATATCGAGTTTGACGTCGAATACGGCGAGAGCTTTTACCATGAAATGCTGCCAGCGGTTGTGCAAAAACTTCGAGATCAAGATTTGGCTACCGACAGTGAAGGTGCCGTATGTGTTTTTCTCGATGAATTTGATACGCCGATGATCGTTCAAAAAAGTGACGGCGCGTTTCTCTACTCAACCACCGATTTAGCAACGATCGAATATAGAGTGGATCAGTGGCAGCCAGATGAGATTCTATATGTCGTAGATCATCGCCAGAGCGAGCACTTCCAAAAGCTATTTGCAGTGGCACAATCGTGGATAGCAGACAGCGTAGAGTTACGGCATATCAGTTTTGGCACCGTACTAGATGAAGACGGGCGTCCTTATAAGACGCGATCTGGCGCTGCTGTAGGGCTGGAGGGGTTGCTGGATGAAGCTGTGGCTAAGGCACTAGAAATTGTCTCTGCTACTGCCGCCGATGAAAATAGTGAATATGCGTTAACGACACAACAATGCGCAGAGGTCGCTGATGCCGTCGGTCATGGTGCGATAAAATATGCAGATCTTGCTCATAATCGGACAAGTGACTATGTGTTTAGCTACGACAAGATGATGGCCTTAGAGGGTAACACGGCAACTTACATGCAGTATTGCTATGCACGAGTGCAAAGTATATTTCGCAAGGGCGATGTAGATCTAGAACAGATTCGGGCAACGGCCGACAGTGTAAATCTGGAACATGCGGCTGAACGATTGTTAGCTCTGACGCTTGCCCGTTATGCCGAAGCATTAGATGAAGTGTTAGAAGATTATCGACCTAATCAACTAACCAATTATTTGTTTGATTTAGCGAAACGTTTTTCATCGTTCTTTGAGCAGTGCCCTGTTCTACAAGCGGAGGACGACGCGATTAAGTTGAGTCGCTTACGGCTTTGTGATTTAACCGCGCGCACCATCGCTCACGGATTAGATTTATTAGGTATTGGTGTTGTAAAACAGATGTAGGTTAGGGGCTTTTGCTAATGACGCACAACAATTTGCAGACGATTGCTGAGCGTGAGGCAAGTATCTTGGCACCCTACGCGATGCACAGTAGTGACACATTGGGTCGCCGCTATGACGAGCAGCAACAGTCTTATCGCGGGCCGTTCCAACGCGACCGCGATCGCATTGTACACAGCGCTGCCTATCGTCGACTGAGCGGTAAGATGCAAGTCTTCACGGGCGATATGGGCGATTACCATCGTACTCGCCTGACACACACTCATGAAGTGTCATCAATCGCCCGCACCCTAGCCCGAGCCTTACGATTGAATGAGGATTTAGTAGAAGCGTTAGCGTTATTTCATGACATCGGGCACCCGCCATTTGGGCATGCCGGTGAAGACGCATTAGGGGAATGTCTAGCAGGGGAAGGTGGGTTCTCTCACAATCAATACGCTTTGACGATAGCCGAGCAGTTGGAAACGCGGCATCAGCACTTTCCGGGACTAAATCTCACGCAAGAAGTACTTGCAGGTCAAGCGACTCGTGTCGATAAAGATGCAACGGCGAATTCTCCATTACTGGAAGTACAGGCCGTTGAGGCTGCGGATTCAATGACCTATGACGCTCACGATATCGACGATGCCTTAAAATTGGGACTCGTTAAATTTGATGAATTAGAACAGCTCGATATGATAAAAATTTGTCAGCAGCAGATTGCGTCGCGAGGTGAGGATTTAGGAGAGCGAGAATATCAACGTGCGATCATTCACACGATGTTAGATTGCCAAGTCACGAATGTTTTGGAGCATACCAGCACCGCGCTAACGCAGTTTAAGTGGGACTCTGCTAGTGCTGCGTGTCAATCGGATTTCCGAATTGGGACTGTTGGAGAAATTGCCAAAGCTAAAAAACAGCTTGAGTCGTTTTTGTATGAACGTGTTTACCGTCATGCTGAAATCGTCAAAACTCGTGAGATTGCTCAACTTCAAATCCAGCAACTATTTGCTATATTAGTCGAAAATCCCGAGATCATGCCTACAAGGTTTGTTGAACATGCCGAGCAAGTTGGTTTGCCTCGTAGCGTGGGGCATTATATTGCGGGCATGACAGATCGCTTCTTTGAACAGCAATTCTTAGCTCATGTGAGCCTGTAGTCATATTTTTTACTATAAATCGCACTTGCCTATCTTGGCATGTCTTTGTGTTTGATGCGGTTTTACGGTAGTAATCCGGATTTGGTGCGTTTAGAATGAAAACAGCGACAGGTCATTATTATTGATTGCAGCATAGGCCGAGCCTTAATTTGTCGCGATCATATTTATATTATTTTCGCAGTGACGCACGATTGTGCAGTTCACTGCACCGATTATTATTCCCATTTATTATATTAGGCGGTTTTATTGTGGCTTTATGGTTCTTACGCGGTATTTTTCTCGCGATCGCATTCGGTGCTGGTATTTCTATTGTTTCCAATGTGGATGAAAACCAGCAGGAGTATATGCTGTTGGGCACGTTGTTGATCGTGGTTGCTACGGTCATTGTGGTTGTGGACATCTTGGTTCGCCGCAAACCCGTCGAAATCATTTCGTGTACCTATTTTGGGCTGATCGTTGGGCTCTTTTTGACCTATATCATCGGTACCGCGATCGATCCAATTTTGACGTTTTCCGACAACGATCAACTACGAGGAATATTGCGGGTTTCGATCGCGATTCCTCTTTGCTACATCTGTATATCCGTGTTGCTACAAACAAATCACGATTTTCGGTTCATCATTCCTTATGTTGAATTCGCGAAAAATTACAAAGGGTTACAACCTCTTGTGCTCGACACAAGTGTGATCATCGATGGCCGCATCATTGACTTAATCACCACCAAAATATTTGACGGCAAGCTTATCTTACCCCGCTTTGCGTTACAGGAGCTGCAGAACATCGCTGACAGTAATGACAAGATGCGTCGGACGCGTGGTCGCCGCGGCTTAGATGTCCTTAAAGAATTGCAAGCGAACCCGGATATTGAAATGATTATTCATGAGTCCGAGTCGGAAGACATGCACGGGCAACCGGTGGACATGAAACTAGTGCTGTTGGCAAAAGAACTCAACGGCAAACTCGTCACGGGTGATTACAACTTAAATAAAGTAGCCACGCTGCAAGATGTTACCGTCATTAATCTCAACGACGTAGTAAATGCATTGAAGCCCGTATTTCTTCCGGGCGAACAATTCAACATCAAAATTGTCAAAGAGGGAGAAAGCGAATCCCAAGGCGTTGGTTATTTAGACGATGGTACGATGATTGTTGTTGAAGGTGGACGACAGCACCTGAATGAGACAGTAGCGGTTTCGGTAACAAGCGTCTTGCAAACGAGTGCCGGTCGATTAATTTTTACGACTTGTGAAGATATGGATCAAGCATAACTCCTCAGCAGCAAAATCATTGAGATGGCGACGATCGACGATCTTCAATATGCGACCCCGCTGAATACTGGTGACCCTAACAGTATTTGTATTGAAGGTGCGCGAGTTCACAATCTTAAAGACGTGAGTGTCGTCATTCCACGCGGACAACTGGTTGTTATTACTGGTCCGAGCGGTTCTGGGAAAAGCTCGCTAGCCTTTGATACCTTGTATGCCGAAGGGCAGCGGCAATACATCGAGAGTCTGTCCGTCTACGCTAGGCAATTTCTTCATCAGATGTCCCGTCCCGACGTCGATACTATTTCCGGCTTGCAACCAACAATCTGTATTGATCAGCGGGTTGGAATCCAGAACCCTCGTAGTACCGTGGCAACCGTAACCGAAATCTACGATCACTTACGACTGCTCTTAGCGCGGCTTGGTACGCCGATGTGTTTTGGATGCGGAGAGGCAATTCGGCAGCAATCCAAAGAGGAAATCCACGAGGCATTAATGAGCATGCCCGAAGGTACGAAGGCGATGATCATGGCGCCAATGGTGCGAGGAAAACGAGGGCAACACCGTGAGGTATTGGAAAAAATTCGCAAGCTTGGTTTCGTGCGAGCTCGAATAAATGGTCGCGTATTTGACGTGGAGTCTTTTCCGGAGTTGGAGCCGAGGAAAATACATCAAATCGATGCGATTGTTGACCGCGTGATTATTCGACCCAATGTTCAATCTCGAATCAGTGAGTCGGTCCAACTCGCGTTACAACATGGCGAAGGTCTATTGATGTTGTGTAGACGCCACGTTCCTGCTGGCGCCGATGAATCTGAAGGTGAATGGATAGACACTCTCTTCAGCTCACTCTATGCTTGCCCGAGTTGTGGGATTAGCTACGAAGAAATAGAGCCGCGTACGTTCAGCTTTAATAGTCCCTACGGTGCGTGCAGCGACTGTACGGGACTTGGACAGTCTCAGCAATTTGATTGTGAATTGATTTGCCCCGATTTGTCTCTTAGCCTCGAAGCGGGCGCATTAGTTGTGCTTGAGGGTGTCACCGCTAAACGTGAAAAAATGTATCAGGAAGAAATTACCGCATTCCTCGATTCTAAAAAACTAGCATGGGATGTACCGCTCGACAAATGGTCTGCTCTGCAACGCCAGCATTTCTTCCTTGGATTTAAAAAGAAGTTTGTTGGTATTTTGAATCTACTTGAAAAAGAGTATGCGACCACCACTAGCAAAACGCGACTAGAACAATTGGCATCTTATCGTGATATCGTTGTTTGCACACAGTGTGACGGTTCGCGGTTACGCAAAGAAGCGCTGAGTGTTTTGTATCATGATCTCAATGTTCATCAATTTGTGAAAATGTCGATCAGCGAGGCACTGGAATGGTTTTCGGAATTGAAGATCAGCGAGAATGACATGTTGATAGCTAAACCGATAATTGACGAGTTAGTTTTGCGATTAGAGTTTTTGTCAAAAGTCGGGTTAGATTATTTAACATTAGATCGGTCCGCTGACACACTCAGTGGTGGTGAAATGCAACGGGTGCGGTTGGCCAGCAGCATTGGGTCAGGTCTTGTCGGTGTTTGTTATGTGCTGGACGAACCCTCGATTGGACTGCATCAACGAGACAATCAAAGGTTGATCGATGCATTACGTGATTTGCAGCAATTAGGTAATTCGGTCATTGTTGTTGAACATGATGAAGCGATGATGCGTGCCGCAGATTTACTGATCGATATGGGACCTCTAGCCGGTGAACACGGTGGCGAAATCGTCGCCATTGGTACGCCACATGAGGTTGAATCACAAGAATCCTCGTTAACCGGCCAGTACCTTGCCGGGGTACAAAGTATCCCAATTCCATCGAAACGGCGCCGCATCTATAAAACAAGACAATTGGAATTGAGAGGTGTTTCGACAAATAATCTAAAAAATGTGAATGTCGAAATCCCGCTGGGCGTATTTGTTTGCATTACCGGCGTATCTGGATCCGGAAAAAGTTCACTTATTAATGAAACCCTGGCCCGTGTCGTGACTAGGCAGTTGGGGCAAGTGGCGCCAAAACCGGGCCCGCACAAATCGCTGAACGGTGCTGAGCAAATTGACAAAATAGTTCGTATTACTCAGTCGCCAATTGGCCGCACTCCTCGCAGTAATGCTGCAACGTACTCTGGCGTGTTTGATGAAATTCGCAAAGCGTTTGCAAATACTCGTGATGCACGACAACGAGGTTATAAAGCCAATCGATTTAGTTTTAATGTGAAAGTTGGTCGGTGTAGTCATTGTGACGGCCAGGGTGTGCAGAAAATCGAGATGAACTTCTTACCCGACATGCTCGTGATGTGTGATCATTGCCATGGTGCTCGGTTCAACCGGACCACTTTGCAAGTTCGATACAAAGGACTGAACATTGCTGATGTGTTAGCATTGTCTGTGCGTGAAGCGTTGGAATTCTTTGAGAACTTCCAAGTCATTTACCGAACCTTGACTTGCCTGAATGATGTAGGTTTAGGTTATCTAAAACTTGGACAGCCATCGACGACGTTATCCGGGGGTGAAGCGCAACGGGTGAAGCTAGCAACTCATTTGGCGAAAGTCGATACTGGGCAAACTCTGTACCTGCTTGACGAACCGACTACAGGTTTGCATTCTGATGATATTCGGAAATTACTCGATGTGTTGGGGCGGTTGGTTGATCGAGGTAATACAGTCGTGGTGATTGAACATAACCTTGATGTCGCAAAGTCAGCTGATTGGTTGATCGATTTAGGACCCGAGGGCGGACAACTTGGAGGTGAAATCATTTCTACAGGAACGCCTGAAATGGTGGCCCAGTGTGACGCGAGTTTTACAGGAGTTAGTTTGCGGCCTTTACTTAAAGAAAACAACTAGAACGAGGTCTATATATTATGCTCAAACCATTATTGTTCGTTTCGCTTGGTGCGGTTGTCGGCGCGGTCGCGCGATATTTATTGTCCGAAGCGACCCTGCGGGCATTCGGTGATGGGTTTCCCTATGGAACTCTATTAGTCAATGTCATCGGCTGCCTTGTAATTGGAATTTTAGGAGGGGCTATTCCAGACATGTTAGACCCGACTAAATTACTACTGATTACAGGTATGTTAGGAGCGTTGACCACTTTTTCTGCGTTCGGGTGGGAGTCGCTGGAATTAATGCAAAATGGTAAAGTCGGCGTTGCCTTAGTTAACATCGGACTCAATGTTATTGTTAGCCTAGTTGCAGTTTATGGCGGCTATTTAATCGGACAACATTTTGCGCCGGAA
Organism: uncultured Planctomycetaceae bacterium; assembly: GCA_963934735.1. GTDB lineage: Bacteria > Planctomycetota > Planctomycetia > Pirellulales > Pirellulaceae > UBA721. The sequence goes on along the minus strand of CAWVZW010000048.1, from coordinate 20,008 downwards.
GTAATCTCCTAGGCTTGTGACCACGAATCGGCTTTTACCCGCTTGTCGAGAATGACTGTCTGCCATAGCCTAAAAGCTACAATGGGCTTTATTGGTGTTACAGTTAGTATAATTTGCGGAAAACAAGTTGCTTCTTATGCATTTATTCTGCAAAAACCTAACGCCGCACGCGGATATTAGCTCATAATTACCTAGATATGGTAGGAAAATTGAATTTGGGTCGTCATTAGTGGAATCATTAGTGACAGGAGAAAGATACGATGGCAACGGCCGATAAAACGACTAATACTGAAATCATGACCGGTGCGAGCATTATTGTTGAAGCTCTCATTAGAAATGGTACGCAGGTCGTGTTTGCCTATCCTGGTGGCTGTAGCATGCCATTGCATCAGGCGCTGTTGGCAAAGAAAGATGTCTTACGCACGATATTGCCTCGTCACGAACAAGGCGGCGGATTCGCTGCCCAAGGTGTTGCTCGTACAACCGGTCGCGCTGGAGTCTGTATAGCTACCAGTGGTCCAGGTGCTACAAATCTAGTAACTGCAATTGCTGATGCCAAGCTTGATAGTATTCCAATGGTTGCTTTGACTGCACAGGTACCAACGGCTGTCATCGGAACGGATGCTTTTCAAGAGACGCCGATGGTAGAGATCTGCCGTGGGATTACCAAGCATCATTATTTGGTTACGCGAGTCGAAGAGCTAGCTCGAGTCGTGAAAGAGGCATTTTATGTTGCCACTACAGGTCGTCCTGGTCCCGTGCTAATTGATATTCCAAAGGATGTTCAGATCGATCAATGTGCGGTTGATTGGGACGAAGAGATGAATTTGCCGGGGTATCGAGCGACTGTTAACCCGGAAACTCCAGTCGAACAAATCAAACAAGTTGCTGCAGCTATTAAGCATGCGCGTCGCCCTTTAGTTTATGCTGGCGGTGGAATTGTGCATGGTGAAGCGACTGAGGAACTACGCAAGCTCGTCGCCACGACCGGTATTCCGGCAACTTTGACGCTGATGGGACTAGGAATTCTCCCTCCGAGTAACGAACTATGTTTGGATATGTTGGGAATGCACGGTACGGTTTATGCCAACAAGGCGGTAAGCGCATGTGATTTATTGATTGCCTTGGGCGTCCGTTTTGATGATCGAGTGACCGGTAACCTCGAACGTTTTGCGCCGGATGCGAAGATTGTACATATCGATATTGATCCTTCGGAGATCAACAAAAACAAGCCAGCGCATATTCCGATCGTGTGTGATGTCAAAGATGCATTGCAGCAATTATTGCCGCTAGTGGAATATAAAGAGGAAATTGATGAATGGCGGGCACAATGCCAGCAATGGAAACAAGAAAATCCGCTGGCATACGATCAGGAATTTGACGGGATTCTACAGCAACATGCGATAACGCAGTTGTCGCGTTTAACGTCGGAATTGGATCCGTTTATTACTGTTGGAGTTGGCCAACATCAAATGTGGTCCGCTCAGTTCTTTCATTTTCAAAATCCCCGCCGATGGTTATCAAGTTCTGGATTAGGCACAATGGGTTTTGGTTTGCCTGCAGCGATGGGCGTTCAAGCCGCGAATCCAGATAAACTTGTGATCGACATTGATGGAGATGGCAGTTTTCAGATGAATATCCAAGAACTAGCAACGTGTAAGTGTGAAAATCTACCCGTGAAAGTTCTGCTGCTCAATAATCAGCACTTAGGTATGGTCGTGCAATGGGAAGATCGATTTATGGATGGTCGCCGCGCACACACGTACTTAGGTCCTATCGGCGACGAAGAAGCACTCGGGCAAGGCAGTGGCCCATTTGTCGAGGAGCGTTATCCAGATTTCGTCCAAATTGCCAAAGGCTATGGATGTGGTGCAGCAGAGGTCAAAGCGAAGGGTGACTTAGACGCAGCAATTCAAGAAATGATTGCCTACGATGGTCCCTATCTACTCGATGTGCAAGTGCCCTATCAGTCGCATGTATTGCCGATGATTCCTTCTGGCGGAAGCGTCGAAGACCTCATTACAGAATAGGCTCTCAGAGGGTTGAATTGTGAGATGTCCTATATCGGGTATTTTGTTTCTTTGTAACCTCCGAATGCCAAACGACAACGTCGCAGGCATCATTTGTGTTGACTCGCAGCCATTCTCCTGCCCACTACAGCACTGTTTTTTGGTATAAACACTATTTATGAATGAACAACAATCCATCTCCGCAGAACGAACTCCGCGACTTGCACTCCATTGGCAAATACTCATTGGTATGATCGTCGGAGCTGCTATTGGTTTACTGTTGAATCTTAGTCTCAGCACTACCGCGGTGACTATTAGCGAAGCGATTCCGGAACATTTGTCGACGGTTGAGCTGCGCGATAGTACAAACACCATTACGATCACGACATTTACTCACGATAATGTCAAAACCGTCTACGAAATCGGTGGAAAATTCGATGCGAAGTATGCGGATCTACAGAGTTTTAAAGCCGACCAACCGAGTCTGCATGCTGTTTTCGAGAGTCACGGACAAAGCTGGGCTCGTCAGATTGGAAATTTGTGCAAACGATTAGGTGGTCTGTTTTTGCGGATGTTGCAAATGGTCGCTGTACCATTAATTGTGACGTCGCTAACCGTGGGCGTGATGGGGCTCGGGAAAGCCGAACGTTTGGGTCGCATGTTTAGACGCACGATGTCGTATTATATCTGTACGAGTTTCTTGGCAATTGTGACTGGCCTGATCATGGTCAACGTAATTCAACCTGGCGTGGGAACAGATTTATCGTCTCACAGTCCACCAGCCTATGCAGCGGCGTCTAGTTCACTTTCGGAAGTACTACTAGGCCAATTGGAAACACTGATACCCACCAATCCCATCCGCTCTTTGGCTGAGGGTGATTTTCTATCTATCATCAGTTTTACAATTGCTTTCGCGATTTTTGCCTTGATAATCGGTGGCAAGACCGCCACAACGATTTCGAACTTTGCGCAAGCAGGGTTTGATGTCATGATGAAAATGACGATGGCCGTTATTGCGTTAGCCCCATTGGGTGTAATGCTGTTAATGCTCTATGTGACTGCGACTCACGGTAGTGCCGTATTCAGCTCGCTGGCTTGGTATATGTTGGCTGTGTTCTTAGCATTGGTTGTGCATGCCTGTATCACGTTACCGTTGATCTTGAAATTCATAGCTCGGCGAAATCCGTGGGAGTTTGCTAAGGCGATGAGTCCGGCGTTGCTGACGGCATTTAGTTCAGCATCGAGTAACGGTACGTTACCGTTAACGATGGCCAGTATTGAACAGCGAGCGGGAGTGCGTAACCAAACAAGTTCGTTTGTGTTGCCCCTCGGAGCGACGATCAACATGGACGGAACGGCGCTGTACGAAGTTGTGGCTGTACTGTTTATCGCTCAGCTTGTCGGTATAGATCTAACACTTGGCGATCAAGTGGTTGTGGCGCTGACAGCATTGTTGGCCAGCATCGGCGCGGCTGGTATTCCGCATGCCGGGTTAGTCATGATGGTGATTGTACTGCAAGCGGTTGACTTGCCGGTCGAAAAACAGGGCTTGATCATCGCCGTGGATCGCATCTTAGACATGTGCCGAACGAGTGTGAATGTATGGAGCGATTCGTGCGGCTGTGCTGTGATTGATGCTCTGGATGACGATTGAGTAAATTACTTTTTCACCCCAGATTTGAACTTAAATATTTGTCCGCCACCCATCTGTGTCGTGAGATAAACTTCGCCTTCTTCATCCTCACCGAAAGTAATGATCGGTAGGTTTTCACCGGAATCATTGAGATTGGATATTGTGTGGTTGGCAATCACTTTCCCCGCGGCTTTGTGTTCCAATGCCCAAATGTTGCCACTTACATAGTCCGCGTAGATATACATGCCATTCAAAGCAGGCACCGATTTACCTCGATAAATAACTCCGCCCGTGATCGATTTTCCAATGTCATGGTGGTATTCGAAAATAGGTTCGATAAGCTCTGGTTTGGGTCCAGAACCGTCTTCATAGGCATGCTTCCCTTCGCGAAGATTCCAGCCATAGTTGCCACCCTTAACGACGATATTGATTTCCTCCCACAGTTTCTGCCCGACGTCAGCAGCGTATAGTGTTCCAGTTTTGCGATCGAAACTGAATCTCCAAATATTACGAAAACCGTAAGCGTAGATTTCGGGTCGAGCTTTGGCAACATCGATGAAGGGGTTATCCTGCGGGATGGCATAGTTCCTGTCTCCGCTACGGTTATCAACATCAATTCGTAATATCGTCCCGTTAAGCGTGGCGAGGTTTTGCCCATTCTTAAAAGGATCTCCACCTTTGCCACCGTCACCGAGGGCAATGTATAGATACCCATCAGGACCAAACTCGATAGTTCCTCCATTGTGATTCCAGAACGGTTGAGGTACCCGTAGCAACTCTTGCTCAAACGTTACATCGGCTTTGCCAGCATCATCCTTGCTGACTCGGAATCGACTAATTACTGAAACGTGATCATCCTCTTTGGCTGTATAAAACAAAAAGAACTCGCCTGTTTTGGCGTAATGTGGGTGAAAAGCAAATCCTAGCAACCCTTCTTCATTCTCTTTGTCTTTGTACATAACTTTAGCAGAGTGATCAAAAAAGACGGTTGCTTCTTCCACATCACTTGAATTGTCAAATGTGTAAATTGTACCGAGTTGCGAAGCCACGAAGATTCTTCCGGATTGATCACCGGCGTGTGTGACTACGATAGGCCGAGCGATTCGCAGATTTGGAAAAGCGGGTTCAATTCCAACGTTGAGGCTCTGAGCCGGTAGTAATTGGGTAGTGGTTGTTAGCAACAAACAGGAAATCAGAAGTACTAGTGTTTTCATGGTTTTCATCTCAGAAAGTTAGTCTTAATAAAACTGGCCCGTGAACAGGGAGTGCTCGTAGGCCAGTTGTTCAATTGAGAGTATTGATAAATTTCGATCTAAACGATTACTGCGTTAGTCGACTTTGATTAATTGGATGTAGAAGATAAGTGTTGAATTTGGACCGATGCTTGCTGGTCCTCGTGGTCCGTAAGCCAAGGTTGAGGGAATGTAAAGTTCCCATTCATCGCCTTCTTTCATCAGTTGTAGCGCTTCTGTCCAGCCTTTGATGACTTGGTTTACACCAAAGGTTGCGGGCGTTTTGCGTTTGACTGAACTGTCAAAGATAGTGCCGTCGATTAACTTACCTTCATAGTGCGTTGTTACTTGAGATGTTGGTCCTGGCGTTTTGCCGTTCCCTGATTTCAAGACTTTATATTGCAGCCCACTTTCAGTGGTTTTTACGCCTTCCTTTTTCGCGTTTGCAGCTAGAAATTCTGTACCTGCTTTTAAATTATTTTCGCCTTCCATTGATGCCTCCTTTTGTGCAGCTTGTTGTATCACTTGTTGAAACGTTTTAAATGTGGCTTCCAGTTGTTCTTCGCTCATCGTCACTTTGTCATTAGATACGTCCTGCATACCTTTTAAAAACGCGTTGATGTCTAGTGGGATCTTGTCAGACTTCATGTTCTTCATGAAGGAAACTCCAAAAGCATAGCTACCGCGTTTGGCAATAGACTCTTCCTTGAGCTCAGCATTGGGTGTGTCTTGAGCATTGGTACAGATGGTTGTGCCAATGAGGATTACGATGAGAAAGTGTTTTGCGAAACGCATAATAAAGGTCATCCTTTCGGGATAAATTGATGTGAATCTATCGGTGATTCTTAAATGATTGGTTGAATTGTTTTTTGGGTAGCGTGTGTTACGAGGGTGATCCACAGATATACCACAATCCATATTTTAGATGACAAATAGGTGCATTGCTATTAGAGAGAACAGTAAATGAAAAAATCCAACGACGAATGAATGAGATTTGATAGTAGGAATTCTAGTTCTTATGGCGATGATAGTGCCAACCGGGAATGAAGAAGCACAACGCGGAAACGCAACCAAATAGAATCAGGGCATATTTTGGAAAAGCGGCCATGATGAGTGAGGTGAGAAACAGCGCAGCAGCTTGCAGATAGAATTTCCCGGTCAATATCCCCGCCTTGAATAAGAAGACCATTCCACTGATGAGGCCAAGAACGGGAGCGGTTTGCAGAGACTTCAATCCCAACAGTGATTCGATCGGAAATAACAAAGCAATTGCGATCATGCTGGCCGCCCAAGCATGTGCAATTTGACGTTCGACAAACAGGACGGACCCCTGCAGGTGACGGATCTTCCAGAAGACTATTGCCCATGTTCCTAAACCCAATGTCCAAGTGGTTGAATAGTATAGGCGATTATCAAATCCATTAAGAAACATTGCATTTGTCATAATACAGGCGATGAGCAATACAACGCTGTGCCACATCCACAGCATTCCCCATTTTTGTAGCACCGCAGTATGTGGTGTTTCACTGAACCACGCAGCGATGATACTCGAGAACCGCCCTTGGTTTGCACTGACTGGCTCATTGTTGAGGTATGCACGTAGGTCATCGGCTAACTGCTGTGCCGATCGGTACCGCAAGTCAACAGGTTTTTGTAAGCACTTAAGAATGATCATCTCTAAATCACGATCGATTCGTGCATTGAGCACACGTGGTGGAGTAACCTCTTGGTCTAACACAAGCAAAACGGTATCCACGGGCGTCGCGGCTGAAAATGGTGGCCGCCCCGTAACCATGAAGTATAGGATAGCACCCAACGCATAAATATCGGTGTGCACTCCTGTAGATCCGCGGCCGCCGCTAGCTTGTTCTGGAGCCATGTATGCTGGTGTACCCAATATTGCACCAGTTTGAGTGATATCATGGTCGTGCGTAAAGCGTTTTGCGAGGCCGAAATCGGTAACATGCGTTTTTCCATCCGCGTCGACCATAATGTTGGATGGTTTGAGATCACGATGCAGAACCCCGCGCCGATGAGCATATTGTATCGCCTCGCTGACTTCTAATAACATGGCAGCTGATTGCCGTTGCTCAAAGGCTTGTTTCTGTCCCAATTCACCAATTGTCTGGCCGGCAACAAGTTGCATGCAGAAAAAAGGTTGCTCCGCAAACTTCCCCACTTCGTAAATCGAAATAATTCCAGGGTGATCTAGCTGCGCAGCTGCTTCGGCTTCTTGTTGAAACCGCTCAACGTGTTCTGGTTCGCTGAGTCGCCCAGGCAGAATCATCTTCAGAGCGACTTCTCGATCTAAACTGATTTGATGTGCCCGATAAACGACGCCCATGCCCCCTCGTCCAAGTTCCTCAGTTAACTCGAAGTCACCCTGTCTCACCGGCAAATTGAATTGCCAGGACAGTGTCGTTGCCGAACTAACGGGAGATTGATGCTCTAAATCTTCATCCTGCATCCGAAATTGAACTCCGGCAACCGTTGCGGCCACCATGGCAGCCCATAGTTCTCTTAAATCGGTTTCTAGGTCCGGATGTTCTTGGCACAGCGCTTCAACGTGTTGAATGTCTCCTTGCCGGAGACTCTGTTGCAGTTCTTCGACCAGGGTAGCTAAACGTAGATCAACATCAGAAGAGTGAATAGAATCACTCGGATTTTCAGGATCTGGAGTCACAGTTGTCTGAGTGGCTTTCTTGATTATCTTTGTCAGGGATCATCAGGCTACGTAGTTTTTTTAGTGCGCGTAAATACCGCATGCTCGCAGCAGCTTCGGAGATATCCAATGCCACCGCTGCCTCCCCATTAGACAACTGTTCATGGTGTCGCATCAAGATGATGTTCTTGTCATTCTCGGGTAGCAATTCCAAAGCCGCTTCTGTTTGCAGTGCCATTTCATGACGTATGGCTTGGGCTGCAGGAGTGATATCTGAATCCGGCAGTTGGGCGGCGAGGTTTACGGTGGAATGGTCGATGCGGCCACGAACGACAGGTGCTTGTTCACGGTCCACGCTACGACGCTTGGTAACTCGATGACGCCGATGAGCATCAATTATTCGGTCTTTAGCAATCTGCCGAATCCACAGATGAAAATCCATGATCGGGTTGTCTAGATAGCGATCGATACGCCGATTCGCTTCGATCATCACGTCTTGCAACACGTCGCTGACGTCGACTCGCTGGCGGATACGTCGATCGAGTCGTAGTTGCACCATGCGATGCAACGATTTTCGATGACGATCAAGCAGTTGATTCCAAGCATCATCGTCGCCTGCTTGTTTTTGGGCTAATAACGTTATCGTTTTTTCACTTGTTGGCCACATAGTTGAACTCCCAACACCATAGTTATAACAAATACTAGGTACCTATAACTGTAACCGTTGTAGCCTCGATAACATGTTATTTCGACTTTTTCTTATTAATTGTCCAGCCGATGAGCCCTAACAGGGAAAAACCAAGGGAATTGAGCACGCCATGGGACACAATCATGACTGGAATTGCGAGCGATTGCTTGCCAGTATATTCTCCTATCGAATAGATGATCGCCATGGTGGAACTTGCAATCAACGCCGTTGCAGATACTGAGAGTAACCAACCGCCGTGCGATTTTATGAATCCGGCACAATAAATTTGGCAAAATGCCATCAGAATACAACAAGTTAACAATGAAATCGACGCGACGACCTCAAGAGTCGGCGAGTAGGCAATACCGAGTCCTACAGACGGAATGCTGACTAACAAAATCGGGCAGGTGATTATGAGCACGTTTGTTACCGCGAGTTTGTTTTTTTGGGAAAAGTGAATTAATTGACCGGTCAAGACGGGTAATGCAAAGCCAGCAAAATGAAAATGCAGAGCAGTCAACATCGTGAATTGCAAATCATAGCCCGCTGGCGAGTTTCCGACGATCAAGCTAGTAAACCACAGTCCGCCGATCGAGAGCAGTAACCATCCGCCGGCAACGGGTAAACGATCCCACGGCACCTTTTGCTTAGTGGTTAAAGATTTGACGAGGGTTGTGATAAAGTGCCATAGAGTCGCTGCCCCAATGACGAATATCCACAATGTAAACACAAACCACGAAGCACCACCGATCCAGGACACCGCTCGGAATGCAAGATCCTCTTGATTTACAGGATAAAACAAAAGCATGCTGCTGATGGCAATCACAGCGGGTAGTGAGCAGCAAATCCAAAGCTTCCACGTAATTCGTCGAATTCGTTGATTAACAGTCAGTAACTCCGCCCTAAAACTGACATGGATTCCTAACGGAACGACTAGCACGATGGCTAGCATGAGTATCATCAATGGCAGTGGTGTGATCATCTATGTGATTAAGCCTCTAAGCTTGCTGCCGTAATGGCGGCCACCATCGCTTGGCCCGCTAATTTTCGAAAGCGCTTCTGTTGAAAATTCACAATCGGTTTTCCCACTAGTGATAACAATGATCCGGGGCGAGAAATCACAGTAATGCGAAATCGCACAATATCTGACTCCTGATCCCAGTCAACCTGAAAACACTCTTCTCCTTTTTCGATATGTCCTGGAACCGTACCGTAAGCGAAACCAAATTGTCGATATTTTCCGCCTTCGCGTTCGGCGTTTAATGTATATACGATACGTGCTGGGTTAGCGGTCCATTGTGATAGGACTTTAAAAAGAACGGCGACCATGTTACCGCTTTGAATTGGAGTGTCGTGCCATTTCAATGTGGCCATTGGGTGGTTAAACATTTCCCATTTGCAAATAGCCTGTGACCCGAGATGGAAAATGTCTTCACCTTCGCCTAGAACAATGCTATAGCGATCGAGCCGAAAACCGGGTGGAGCGTTTCCACGGTCAATCAAATCTGTAGTGCAGCCGACGTAGGCATAGTTGAAATCAATGTCTTGGCATTGATTGAGGTAACTACGAATGACATCGTCTGTGGGTTTCTTTCCGAAATAAAACATAGGCGGACACAATCTGCTAGGGCTAAAAATAATCCAGTTGTTCTATGGGACTAACCGTAGGTTATTACCTACTAATAACATCTTCGCATAATCGATTGCCTTACCATAGACTTCTAACAAAATGGTGGCCTCAGGCCAGATTATTGGGGCTTACACAGGTGCAGGTAAATCACGTCGAGTGAACACTTGGTCACCAATGATGTGCATCAACAGACCTAATCCTATTAAGACCAGATGACAGCCGAGACCACTGAGTCGATGGATTTCATCGCCACGATACAACCAAAAATCCCAGTATAGTTCGGGCTGGTTTACATAAATGTGTACCAATCCTTCTGGGTCAAACGGGTTGAAAAATGTGTAATTTAACAAAAAGTTATACTCGGGCTTTGCCATCGCCAAGATCCGCATCATTTGTTGAATCACAACGAACGCGATACAGATGCCAACTGTGCGCCAGCGGTAGCGGTCAAAACTAGAAATCATCATTGCAAACCCAGTCACAAAGAAACCCATTGCAAATAAGATAGTAATCGCCGGCCAAAACTGATGTATGTCTACAAACTCGGACATCGGTTTCTCGATAGTTTCAGGTTCCGCGAACGAGAGTGGAATTGAAAACGGAGTTCCGGGAATCTCCAGCGCGGGTGGCTCGATGGTTTCAGTGACCGTATTGGAATAAACACTCAGTGCCATAGCAGTCCATGCGAGACTTGCAAGTAGACAAGTTCCGGTTGTGTTTACTAGGGCCTGTACCCAATAGACTCGTCGTCGTGAAATAGGGTTCCCTAATAACATTTCGAGCGTCCCGCGATTGAGTTGTCCTGCAACGCAATCAGATCCTCGCGAAATGGCCCAAATGATAATGATGGTAATTAGAATGGGTTCATTGAATGCCTGTGCGACGCGGCCCGTGTACGTCATCAATTGTGCAAATGGCACGGCGGAAAATTTCTCAAAATCTTTGAAAAACTCAATGACCTGTTTAAATCGTTCTGCATCGAAAAACGTGATCGCCCAGATGCGCATGTAGACAAAAAACAGAATAGCCAGACTGCAGGCGACGCATAATAACCGCGATTTGAGCAAATAATGTCGTACTAAATGAATCATGCTCTGGGTAACTCATGATTTGAATGGATTTGTTCGTAGAGGCTCCGCAAACGACTAGGTTCGATGGTTACATTTTTGAAGGCAACTTGACTGAGCCACTCAAAAGCGGGTTGCAGATCGCCGCGGATTTCAATAATGATCTGCTCTTGATCGCCGTTGCTTTCAAGTTTGGGATACGAAACGCTAATTTGTTTTTCAAGATCTTTTGGCGGAGGAGGCAGTGGTTGTCGGATTTGGGCATGCAAGCGATGAGTTTGCCGGATGGCGGAAATTTGTTCCGTCAGGGCCAGTTGGCCGTCTTTCAAAATAGCAACTTGGTCGCAAACGGTTTCGACTTCGTCGAGGATGTGCGAGGAGAATAGAATAGTCTGTCCGGTTTGTTTCCGCCGTTGCAACAACTCAATTACCTGTTGTCTTACGGTCGGATCTAAATTAGAAGTTGGCTCATCGAGAATAATCAACGGGGCCTGATTGGAAAGCGCAAGAGTTAACGCTAATTTTTGCCGCATTCCAGTCGACATTGATCGGACGCGTCGCGAGAGGTCGAGTGCCAAAAAATCAGCGATGTCGGTGGCTTGTTGAAACGAGCCATCTTTGCGTATGGAGGTCATGACACGTAGCAAGTCGCGGCCTTTATAGTGTCGATCGAGACGGACATCACCAGGTAAATAGGATATTTGCTTTCTTACTTGCAACGATTTGCTGTGACAATTTAATCCACCGATGGTGGCGGTGCCGGAGGTAGGTTTCATCATCCCCATTAACAAACGTATGAAAGTGCTCTTACCTGCGCCATTTGGCCCTAGCAGACCAAAGATTGTTCCCCGTGGGATTTCAATGGAACAGTCACGGAGCGCTGTGATCGCGCCGAATTGTTTTGACAGGTTTTGCGTCTCCACAAGTGGCATGCAGCGTGTCTTTCTACACAGTGGAAATATGGTGAATCTAACGGATTCCCAATAACCGGCTTTAGCGGTTGAACAAGAATGCTGGGTTGTTGATCAGAGCCCACGCTAAATCCTGCAGGCCAGTTACTCTCTTGTTGTCATATTGTATTTTTATCGCTGCCACCGATGCGGACATTGATTGATACTGTTTATCTGTAGCAAGGTACTTTGTGCGGAGATCCGCTTGCTGCTTCTCGTTTCGCTCGGCTACAGGAATATTCAATAATGCGGTCAGATCAGCAGGGAAGGTTTTCAGGGTAACCGGACGATCTGAATCAGAAACGGAAATCCGGAATTTTCCAAGCTGATGGGCGTCGTCTGTAAAGTTGTTGACGATCGTTAGCGTGATCAAGCAACCACCCTCAAAGCCAACTTCTCCGTCCGTCTGGAAAACAGCCGTGTGGTTTTTCCCCTGTTGCGGCGCAATAGCCCAACCGGTATCTGGATTGCCATCGATGGCCTTGGCAACGTCGTAACCGCCTTGATTAAATGTAGCCGAAGGAGCCATTAATTTTACCGCTTGAACTTCTCCTTCGCCGTTGGCCGGTTGGATACCGATACTGAATTCGCTGAGGACAAAATTCCCATTGCTGGGAGATCGGCCTGGACCTTTACCGGGCAGGGAGTCATCAGACAAGGCTTCCAATCGGATGGCGGTTAGGTTAGCCAACTCCGTTTTTAACTGAATGGTATATGTACTTTTTTGATTTTTCCCAGTTGCCCAGATGATGCCGTCATCTCTCAGTTCCAGTTTCGTTTCCTGATCCGTTTGGCCAGAAACAAATTCTGTGGGGCCCCATTTGTTTACTCGGTTTAGTCCGGCTTCCCATTCTTGCTGGCGTCGAGGAATATCTTTTTCCAGTTCATCTAGTTCGGTTCGCAATTCGAGGTAGTCCGAACCGGCTTCGCTAAGTGCTAGTTTGCCAATCTGAATTTCCTGATCCGAGGGATATCTTGAGAGGAAACGCAGGAACACCTCTTCAATCAACTTTTCATCTCCGCTTTCGTCGTCCTTGAATTCCCCTGCCATGCGGAACAGGGCATTGCTGGGATCCGCCAATGCGGTGGCGATCGTTGGCCCGTTGACGAGCTTCATAATGGGTCCGAGTACGAGTCCAGTGGAGCGTTCACATTCACAAGCGCTTTCCCGAACAGGTCTGCCAAAGTCATCTAGAAACGGTACTTTGACCCCAACGTCAGGTAGCTCGGCTGCACGGAATCCCTTCGGTACGCCGGGTATACCCTGAGTGGATCCTGTAGCAACATGAATAGCATCAAACAAAACTTCAGCTGGCAAGCGACGAGCGATGGCGTGAGAATAGTTGATTTCATCCCCCGCATTCCATTGGTTGGTGGCCACAGTGTGTTGATACACTCGAGATTTACAGATCGTCCGCAGCATATGTTGCACATCAAATCCACTCTTCACAAAGTCGTTGGTTAGGGCGTCCAATAATTCTGGGTTCGTTGGTGGATTCCCAGCGCGGATATCGTCGATCGGTTCGATGATGCCGACACCGAACATGTAACCCCACAACCGATTTACATAACTTGAAGCAAAGTATTGATTATCCGAGGATGTGATCCAGTGGGCAAGTTTTTCCAGTCGTGGCAATTCTTCGCCGGCCGCATCTTGATGTTCATAGGGAAACGATGGAGGGGCAACTTCAGTTGTGCGGAGATGAGTAACTTCGCCAGCGCCAGAATTAAAGATGACTTCGACCAACGGTTTAGCACCTTCAACGGCTGACCCGCCGATTTTCTTTCCCGTGAAGCGAGCGTCTTCTTTTCGTCCGATTTGAGAGAAGAAGGCGGCTAGGCTGTAGTACTGGTCTTGTGTCCAGCGTTCAAAGGGATGGTCATGGCATTTATTACAGTTAAACCGCACGGCCAAAAATAGGTGTGTCGTGTTTTCCATCAAGGTCTCTGGATCACGAATGATTTTGTAATAGGCGGCAGGCGGGTTATCTAACGTAGAACCATTTGCGGTCAATACTTCATGCGCGAATTGATTGTAGGGTTTATTGACGGCGACAGATTGTTTGATCCAGTTACGTAGTGCGATGGCGCCTTCTTCACCTAGAAATTTGCGGTTCACTTGCAGCAGGTCAGCCCAGCGGTTTGTCCAGTGTTCAATGTATTCTTTGCTACCGACAAGTTCATCAATCAGATTATTACGACGTTGCTCAGTAGGTTGTTCGCTTTCCAGAAATTCGCGAACTTGAGCGACCGTTGGTGGCAAGCCTGTAATGTCGATATAAATTCGGCGCACAAAATCTTCGTCGGAGCAGATATCGGCGGGAAGAATTTTTACGCGTTCTAATTTGTCGTAGACAAGATCATCGATGTAATTTTGAGTCTTTGGTTTTTCCCATTTGAAACCCGCGCGGTCGCCCATAACGGTTAATGTTGTGGCGGCATAATTGCCGTCGTAACGGACAAGGACGGGGCCTTCGCCACGACGAAGGAGTGTCAAAACTCCACGTTCGTCCGCGTCGATGACTTCGATATTGCCGCTTTCAATGAATGCTTCACGCGTAACATCTCGTATACTGCCATCTGGGTATGTCGCAAGCACGGAGATTTGTTGTTTCATTCCGGCACGAGGAATGATCGGATTTTTGGGGAATATTTCAATCGATGTCGCTTTTTGAGTGTCGAGGTCGAGTCCTCCCCCTTGGGTTATCCAGTCACGTACGATTGAGTAGTATCGCGAATCAATGGTTGTTCGTACTCCTCCGACATGAGGTATGGCGCCTATTGCCTTAAGTAACAACAGACTTTGGTCGGGTGCAGCGCGGTTAAATCGTCTGGCACCTATGTCGTCTGTCAGCGCGCGATGGTCGTACAGGGGATCGTAACCTCGTAGCGAAAGCTTGAATCCGTTTTTACCGTCTTTTGAACCGTGACAAGTTCCAGCGTTGCAGCCCATTTTGGCGAGAATGGGTTGGACGTCGTTTATGAAACTTGAAGTGGTTTGTTCTAGGGCTTTGACGGTGATGGCGAGGGTGGCCGAGTATTTACCGAACTGCAGAGTTACGGTTTCTTGACCAATGCTAATCGGTGTGACAATCCCGTCAGCACTGATTTGTACGTGTTGCGGCGTATTGGGGACGGACAGCATACGTGTCAGGTCAGCGATCTGGCCACTTTCGAGTTGGCCGGTCACTCGCAATTGACGGTAATCACGCCCGAAATTGAATTCCATCACTGCGGGCTCGACTGTGATTGAATTGATTTGCAATTCGCCTGGCAGAGTTTCGGTGGTCGTGATCTCTTGACCTGTTAACGCAGCGGTGCAGGCCAGTAATGAAAAGAGAATTGTATATTTTATTGATTTCATCGTCATACTTTTGTTGAGGTGAATCATTTAGTTTTTGCAACTTCGACTTGAATTTCAACGGGAATGAATTGTTTTACGATTGCGCCTGTGGCCGCATCTATTAAGTAGATGTAGCCATCGAAACCACCGGCAGCGATCGTTTTACCATCGGGATGAAAGGCTACTGTGAAAATACCGCTGGCGATATCAATTGAGGCAATTTCTTTTCCATCGGCGTAGTTTGCAATTTTGATTTGTCCGGTACCGTTGAAGCTGCTACCGGCGACAATTTTACTGCCGTCATGACTGAAGCGAGTACTGAAAATGCGGCCGTTGAGTTTAGGAAACGCGCGAATCAAATTATAGTCATCGCCGATTTTTCGAGCCTTGTCACGCACCATTTTGTAGACTTTCGGCACTCCATCGACGCCTCCGGCGAGTAGTTCATCTTTATCTGGATGTCGATCGACGGCGTGCAATCCACCCTTAAGTGCGCCCGGAGTGATACTGGTGATATTATCGATAAACTGTGACGTTTTAACATTAATCAATTTCATGCTACGGTCACGACTGACGGTGACAAGGTGATCGCCTGCTGTGCTGAAGACAGTGTCTAAAACCCAATCGCTATGTGCACCGTTGAATAGTACTTCCGTTGCGTCTTCAATTTTAACCGCGTGCGTGGTTGCATCTGGGCAACCGTAAGAGACCAATGTTGAATCGGGTGACCAGTTGGCTCCATAAATGGTGTCGTAGCCAGCGGTGAGTGCCAGCAGCAGTTTTGCGTCTGCGACTTTCCACACTTGTAGTTCACCCATGCGGCCTGGCGAACCGCCGGCGACCGCGAGCATGGATCCATCGGGTGAGAACCGTGCGGATTCAATCCGTTCGGAAAGCCCTATTAATCTGGCGACTAATTCACTGCCATCGGCTCGATAAAGCAATACTTCGTGAAATCCAGAGATGGCTAAGTACTTTCCATCACTGGAGAAATCGACGGACGTTATGATGGGCGCGGCAACGTAGACTGGTGGGTTTTCAGTTGAATAGCGCAGGCGTGTTGTTGCCGGCGAATCATTTTCTGCACCCTGAGTGATCCATTGTTTTATTAAGTCGATTTCAGAATCGGCAAGTGGTTTTTTCCCTTGAGGCATTTCAGCAACACCGTCAGTCTTGCTGATACGACGGATTAGATTGCTGTCGTCGGGTTTATGCGCAATGATCGCTACTTCTTCAGATTCTCCACCTTTGAACAATAGTGGGAAATCGGTCATAACATAACCACCACCTTTTTTCGCAGGTTGGTGGCAGCCTTGACAGTGAGTCTGAAAAATTGGGCGGATGTCTTTAAAGTAGCTGATTTTGCGAGCGGTGGGTGTTGCTTTGTCGGTTTCATCAACGGCTTGTGCGGTAATTGCCATTACGCCCAGCAACAGTGTCAGAGAACAAATCCATTTGGAGTCGGAGAATCGAAATAGGTGTAGACGGCTCATGGTTTTGCGGTGGGATATTGTGTATTAGAATTGACTTGAATAGCTTCAATTATAGCACAATTTGAAATACAAATTGATTCACTTAGGATTAATATCATTCATCCAAATTAACGGTTTGATTGAATTCGGGAATGGTCACATCTAGCCCGCATCGTTCAGTTATTAGCTTGGACAGAGTTTCCGCCGCGTCGAGATCGCCATGGGTCAAAAAGACCTGTTGGGGACTATCACCAAAGTGGCTAATCCAGTCGAGCAAGCCATTTTGATCTGTATGACCGGAAAATCCTGAAAGACGGACGACTTCTGCTCTCACGTCATAGTGGCGACCATGGATTCTGACGGACTCGTCTCCTTGGGAAATATGACGACCGAGGGTGCCATGGGCTTGATATCCGACAAAAACAATAGCGGCTTTTTCATTGGTGATATTTCGCTTCAAATGAAATTTGATACGCCCCGCAGTACACATCCCGGAGGTCGACATGATGACGCAAGGTTCCTTGAAGGCGTTAATCTGCATGGATTCATCGCGAGATCGGCACAGATGCATTCCCGGAAAATCCAAAATCGATTTGCCGTCGATGATCATGTTCCAAGCATCTTGATCAAAGCAATCGCGATGCTTTTGAAATACTCGCGTCACATCAACCGCCATCGGGCTATCGAGAAAGACCGGAACCGGAGGGATGCTTCCCGATTGAACGAGCCGACTTAAATAATAGGTTAGTTCTTGGGCGCGTTCGACTGCGAATGTCGGGATGATTACATTTCCACCTCGCCGCACCGTCTGTTTAATGATATTCCCTAGTTGTTGTTCGCCGTCACCGTGCGAGGCATGGTTGCGATCACCATAGGTAGATTCCATAACCACGAAATCAGCGTATTCAAATGTGGCGGGGTCTCGGATAATCGGTTTGTCACATTGCCCGATATCCCCCGAGAATACAATGGTTTGAGTTTTATTGTTTTCGCGGACGACGATTTCCAGCATGGCCGAACCAAGAATATGTCCCGCTTCTTTGAACGTGACTTGAAAGACGCCATCGCATAAGGACGTCGTCTTGTTGTAGGTAACACTGCGGATCATCGGCAGCGTACGCTCGACATCTTGCTCGGTGTATAAAGGTTTTACTTCATGGGGCGATTTATGGTTGTCTCGTTTATGACGTTTTCGTTTTTGAGCGACGTCTTCTTCTTGAATCTTAGCGGAGTCACGGAGCATGATTTCGGCCAATGAAGCAGAAGGCTGGGTCATATAGATTGGGACGTCGAGTCCTTCAGCAACTCGCCGCGGTAGCAGTCCAATGTGATCGATATGCACGTGCGTAAGAACCATCGCATCGATTGAGGCGGGTGCCACCGGCAGGTCTTCCCAATTGCGATTTTGGTAGGAACGTTCTTGGTACAACCCGCAATCAACGAGCAAGCGGTGTCCCGCTGCTTCAACACAGTAACATGAACCGGTGACTTGTTGATTGGCGCCTAAGAAGTGAATTTTCATAAATTGCTGTAAGCACCGTTTGGATTAGGATATGGATGAGAGAATAGTACAGTATTGCATAGCACCTATTCTACTAACCCTCGCTCGTTTCAACAAATTTCTTGCGTACGCGGCGCATTATTTTTTGAACCGAGCGCCTATGTAATTCAAGATCGTCGGATATCTGATTCAATTTTAGACCTTGAATACGTAGCAGTAATACACGGCGTTCGATGGGTGTGAGCGCCGCACACATCCGCCGCCAATTATCGGTGTCGGTTAATCGAAGCTGGGGCAGTTCTTCAGGGACGGGGTGGTTCTTAAGTATTTCTTCCGTCCCCGTCTCGTTACGCCGGACGTTGCGGATTTGATAGGACAGGTACTGACGATGGATTTCTTTTAGTTTGTTATTGAGTACTTGTTCCAGATATCCTCGCAAACGCTTTTTATTCCAGTCAGTGAAACGAGTTTGATCATGTTGCAAGAACGATTTCCAAACCATCTGAGTTACATCAATCGAGTCGAGGTGCGGTCGCACTAGCGTGTGCAATCGTTTGCGCGCGACGTATTTTAAATGGCTTGAAACTTTCTCACAAAATGACTCCGTTAGCGAACACGGTTCAAGCGGTTGGCAATTGGTTTCCACAGTAAGACGCCTCCTAAAAAGATTCCGTTCTTTGTTAGTGCCGACACCGATTGGTTGTTGCGTTGTTGAAATCGTCATCTAAAAGTGTTTGTGGCACGGGACTTGTCTGTTTTATTAACACGAATACAAAAACCTGCAAACGAATTGGCTTGTTTTAATTGGCACTTGAGGGACACGGTCTCTAGATAATCAACCCAAACGATTGCAAATGAGCGGTAATAAGCAAGTAATTGTATAGTGGTTGGGGACAGCACTTTACAAAGATAGTATCCATGAGCGACAATCGTCGTTCAGGAACAGAAAAGTGGCGTAGGGCATAGATGAGATAATGGCAAACTGGTTTTATCAGCTTGGAACGGACGAAGTTGGTCCGATATCAAATTTCGATTTATTGCAACTTGTTGAGCAAGGTGTGATTGAACCCGAAACACGTATACGTAAAGACGACGCTCAGTGGGTAAATGCAGCGGCAGTCGGCGGATTGTTTGAAGCGTTAGAAGTCGAAGTCGCCAAGACCGTATGCCCGTATTGTTCGGCCCCTGTAATGCAAGTGCCGTGTCGTTGCCCAAAATGTAATCGTGATGTTACTGTTTCGGTGCGGACGATACTTAGTGAACAAAAATCCGCTCCGAACAGGGATACGGTGATCGACCGATTGACTGAAATCGAAAAGCTCAATGCGGAGATTCAAGTTGAAGGTGAGTCGGAGCGGGTGTTTATTGTGCTTTTTGCAATTGCAACCGCATTGTTGTTTCCAGCGATTGCCGGATTATTTGTGGCTCTGCAGAGCGGTTCGAAAACGTCTTCGATACTTTCCGCAGCGATTGTTGTGTTGTTGTTAATATCTTCGACGTGGTCGTTTTTTCGTGGTAAAAGAAAACCGCCAGAATCCGTTTAACTTGAAAGGTTGCTGCGATAAATATTTGTGTAATATTTCAATTGAATATATACAATAATATGTCCACTCTCCCGTATAGAACTGAAACAACCACAAAGAAAAATCGTTGTCCATCGAATTGTTTGTATTAAGAGCAACTAGTGAGCGTTGGCTACATGGAATCGATCATATCCCTACAAAATGTCACGAAACGCTACGGCGGTTTTCTTGCGTTAGATGATGTGTCTGTTGAGATTCCTCCGGGCATTATTGGTTTATTAGGTCCAAATGGTGCCGG
>CAWVZW010000047.1:0-29369 GCA_963934735.1 uncultured Planctomycetaceae bacterium | reverse complement strand
TCTTGGATGTTACGCATCTGACAGATGAAGGCTTTTGGGAAGCGCTTGATATTTACAGTGGACCTATTTGGGCGAGTCACCAGAATTGTCGAGCGTTGGTTCCACACCAACGACAGTTTAGTGATGAGCAACTCAAAGCTATCATCGAGCGAGACGCGGTGATCGGTATGGCTTTTGATGCATGGATGATGGCACCCGACTGGCAGCGTGGTGTGACGCAACCGTACACTGCCGGAGTGAATGTAGAACGGATCATCGAACACGTCGATCACATTTGCCAACTTGCGGGTAATACCAGAAATGTCGGTATTGGTTCGGATCTTGATGGTGGTTATGGGCGGGAACAATGCCCCTACGACATGGAAACGATTGCGGACTTGAGGAAGTTGATCGATCTTCTTGCTAAACGCGGATATAGCGAAAGCGATGTTGAAGGTATGATGCATGGTAATTGGATTAGACGACTCAACGATATTTGGAGTTAGTAGGATCAATATCTTTTCGGGATAGGAATAGAGATTAAATGAAGTTAGCTAAATGTGTTACTACTGATTCTGAGCAGCTCGTTGTAATCGTCGACGATGATACCGTGCAGCCGTTGTGCTTTGCGGATTCAACGTTGAATTGCTTGGCTGACGTGCTAGAGGCCGATAATCCCGCTGAAACGGCAAGGGCTTTAGTCGGTGAAAGATCTTTGGCAATCAACGAAGTTGAGTTTTTAGCTCCCATCGACCAGCAAGAGGTGTGGGCAGCAGGTGTTACCTATAAGCGCAGCCAAACGGCGCGGATGGAAGAGTCGGAATCGAGTGCCTCGTGTTACGATTTGGTTTACGATGCAGATCGTCCAGAATTATTCATGAAGGCGACACCGAATCGAGTGTCGGGGCCCAATCAGCCGCTGCGTATTCGATATGATGCCTCTTGGAACGTTCCCGAACCGGAAATTACATGTGTCGTGTCTAGTCGAGGTCGCCTAGTCGGTTTTACGATCGGTAATGACATGAGCAGCCGAGATATTGAAGGTGCAAACCCTTTGTATTTACCTCAAGCCAAAGTTTATCGGCAATGTGCTGGACTAGGTCCAGTCATCACGCTTGTGGAAGATATGCCCAGTCGAGAAGAGACCGGTATTCATTTGACAATCGAGCGTGCGGGTTCGAATGTGTTTGAAGGTTCCACCGGTGTTGACGAAATGCATAGAAGCTTTGAAGATCTTATTGGGTTCTTATTCCGTGAACAAGAATTCCCGGCGGGCGTATTGTTAATGACAGGTACAGGCGTTGTGCCCACGAATGATTTTACGTTACAGGCCGATGACATTGTGCATATCAAAATTGATGGCATTGGAACCTTAACCAATCCGATTGTCCAAGGCACTGGTTTGTAGTTAACCAACAAAGACACAGTTATCCTTACACCGATACAAGCAACCTGCGATACCTCGCAGAATTAGATTCAACAGGAGATAGATTTTAATGCAGCAAGTACTTATTGCCGGACAATGGCGCGATGCAAACAGCACCGAGTCTTTTCAAGCTTCCAATCCAGCGACCCGTGAGCCGCTCGCGAATGAATATCCTGTAAGTACCTGGGAAGATTGTGACGCAGCCTTGACCTCAGCTGCCGAGGCGACTGTTGGCCTGCGCAGCATTACAGGGGCACAGATAGCCGAGTTCTTAGAAGCCTATGCAACGGAGATTGAAAATAACGCTGATGCCATTGTAGACATGGCTCACGCGGAAACTGCATATCCGAAACCGACTCGGTTAGCCGGCGGTGAACTACCTCGTACGACAGATCAACTGCGTCAAGCAGCCAACGCTGCGAGGACCGGTAACTGGTCTGTGCCAACGATTGATACCAATGCCGGCATCCGATCCCAATATGGTGCTATTGGCCCCGTTGCAGTTTTCGGCCCGAATAATTTCCCTTTGGCATTTGGCAGCATTTCTGGCGGTGATTTTGCCTCCGCGATCGCTGCGGGTAATCCCGTCATTGCGAAAGCAAATTCATCTCATCCTGGTACCACGGAGTTGTTTGCTCGATGTGCACATCAAGCCGCACAAAGCACGGGAATGCCAGCCGGCATGGTCCAGTTGATTTATCGCACGAGTCATACAGACGGTGAGCGTTTGGTGGCAGATGCTCGCATCGGCGCCACCGGTTATACCGGCAGTCGTCACGCTGGGTTGCAGTTAAAAGCAGCGGCGGATGCGGCGGGCAAGCCGATTTATTTGGAGCTTTCGAGCGTAAATCCAATTGTGATTTTGCCGCAAGCTATGGAGCAGCGCCATGAGGAACTCGCTACGGAATTTACAGGTAGCTGCCTGATGGGAACCGGTCAATTTTGTACGAATCCCGGATTAGTGGTCGTGCTGAAAAGCGATGCCACGGATTCGTTTATTACTGCTCTTAGTGAACAATTTGCTGAAGCCCCCGTGGGAACATTGTTGTCGTCGGGTGTGGAAAGTAGTTTGGAATCTAACTTGAGAGTTCTCGTGGACGCCGGCGCAGAGATTGTCGTGGGCAATACGCCCGCCGACAGTGATCGGTATTGCTATGCGAATACGTTACTGCAAATAACCGCACAGCAATTTATCGCCGATCCGGATACGATGCAAACAGAAGCTTTTGGAAATAGTTCATTATTAGTCATCACCGAGTCTATGGATGAAGTTAATGCTGTCATTGCCTGCTTTGAAGGTAATTTAACTGGCTGCATTTATTCGGCTACGGACGGCAGTGATGATGCAGCTTATGACCAAATCGCTGCGAATCTTCAATCCAAAGTCGGTCGCATGTTAAATGACAAGATGCCCACGGGCGTAGCTGTAAGTGCGGCGATGAACCATGGCGGTCCATTCCCTGCGACGGGGCATCCTGGGTTTACCGCAGTCGGAATTCCCGGATCTCTTTTGCGATTTGCGATGCTACAATGTTACGATAATGTTCGTCATGATCGGTTACCCGCATCCTTACAGGATGAGAATCCTAATGGTGATTTATGGCGGTGTATTGACGGTAATTGGACGCAGGTAAATATCCCGTAGAGGATAACAATATTTTTAATTTAGACTCAGGAGAGAATCCATGAAGTGTGGAGCAAACATTGCATTTGTACTATTGGCAGCGACGTTTATAGTACCCGTTTATGCCGACGACGCAGGCCAGAGTTTATTAGATCAAGCGACTGAAGCAAAAATTGGTGCGAATATTCAGCAATTGCAGAAGGTCATCACCTTGGCTGAACAAGCAATTGAAAAAGGATTGGGGGAAGGCAATACGGAATTTGCGCAGCAACTGATCACATCAGCGCTGATGCAACGTGCCCAAGCATTGTCCCAACGAATCCTGTCTGGTCAACCTCCTCAGCAATGGCCGCAGATGCGGCAACTAGCCCAACAAGATCTGACAAAACTCTTGACCTACGACAAGACGAACGGTGAAGCTCATCTTCTGACCGCAAAATTACAGACGCTCCCTCAAGGTGATCGAGAACAAGGATTGAATGCGGCTAACTCTGCTATCAAGTCTTTTACTGAAGACAAAGAGAAACAGGCCCAAGCTTTCATGGCAAGATCGGGATTGCGAGAAAAACCGGAACAGAAAATTGCCGATCTAGATAAAGCGATTGAATTGGCTCCGACGAATCCGATGATTTATCGTCGACGGGCCGGTGTTTACCAACGGTCTGGAAAATTTGATGAGGCGACAAAAGATTTACGCAAAGTGATTGAGCTTGATGATAACAATATCGATGCCTTGGGCTCGTTGGCGGAGTCACTTGCAAGGTTGGATCGCTTTGAGGAAGCACTCAAATTGGCGGACGAAGCGATTAAGACGGAACCGGATTCAAGCGCGGGATATGAACTGCGAGCGCGGATTTATATCATGCAAGAAGATGGTGAAAAAGCATTGGTTGACTTGTCAAAAGCGATTGAACTTAATCCCAAGGGTGTCGTGGCGTTGTTGTTGCGAGCAACAATTTATCTAACCGAAGATAAGTTAGAGGAAGCCAATGCAGATTTAGATCGCGTTCAAGCAATCAATCCGAATATTCCCCAGCTTTATCTGTTGCGGGCTGGAGTGTTTGAGCAACGGGAAGACTATTTGCAAGCTGCTAAAATACTTGAAGTTATTCTGAGGTTTGCACCTAATGACGAGCAAATGCGATTGCGTGTTGCGATGGATTATTCGATGGCAGAAGAATTTGAAAACGCGATCAAACATGTCAATGTGGCGATTCAGGGGAATAACGAAAGTTGGCTCGCCTATTATTCACGGGCTGATATTTACTTGTCGATGGGTGAACATGCCAAAGCAATCGAAGATTATGAACGAGCCTATGAAATTAACAAAGAGTATCCTAATTTGTTGAACAACTTTGCTTGGACACTGGCCACTTCAACAGAAGCATCGGTACGTGATGGTAAGCGAGCAGTTAAGTTAGCACTGGAAGCTTGCGAAGTGTCAGATTATAAAAAACCTCATATTCTGAGCACACTCGCAGCGGCTTACGCTGAAAGTCGTGACTGGAGCAATGCTCGAAAATGGTCTCAAAAAGCGGTTGAGTTGGCCACCGAGGACATTAAAGAGACCTTGCAGAAAGAGTTAGAGTTCTACAAGAAGAAAAAACCCTGGCGAGAGAATAAGGCAGAAGAACGGAAAGAAAATCCGAAGCCTAAGTTACAGACAATATAGGAAAATGGCAAATGGAAATCCAGTCCGCAGAGCAGTTGGTTCAAGGTCAATGCAGGCCAATTGAGGGGCAGTCTGGACTGTATTCAGAGGAACAAGCACTGGCCCAATTGGCACATTTGAAAGATTGGTATTTGGTGTCCGACGGTCAAAGAATACGTCGAGACTATACCGCAAAAAATTTTCTCGATGGATTAAAATTCTTCGATGAGGTCGCGATATTGGCCGAAGTTGAAAACCATCATCCGGACCTGCATCTTGTAGGCTATCGCAATTTGTCGATTGAACTTTGGACCCATACAATTGGCGGCCTTAGTGTCAATGATTTCATTCTCGCGGCTAAAATCAATGGATTAGAGCAATCCACTGATGGCGTTGATCAGTGAGAATGCTTGTCAATGAAAGCTAATTAATACCAATGATTAGGTATTACCTAATAAGCTTTTGACAGCAGATTTGGCGTTACGGATACAAAGGGGTATTCCCACACCACGATAGGCATTGCCAGCAATTTCAAGGTTAGGGGTTTTGCTAAGTTCTAGTTCGATCTTGTCAACGAGTTGGACGTGCCCGACGTGGTATTGTGGCATTTTGTTTTCCCAACGCGCGACTTGGGTAAAAATTGGCTTGCCGTTGACGCCGAGTAATTCACGAAGTTGTTGTTGGGCAGACTCAACCAATTGCTCCTCGTCCCATTGCATCAGATCAGGTTGTAACGCGCCACCAGCGAATATCCGGAACAAGACCGAATCTTGGGGAGCGCGGCCTGCAAATTTTTGGCTCGCCATGCTAATTGCGATTAACGGTCGATTCTCCGCTTGGGGAACCACTACACCAAAAGCATCAAGTGGATGATCAATGTCGCAAAAACGATAGCCCATGGTTACAACGGCGGCGCTAGCGAGTGGGATATCGGCTATCAGGTTGCTTAGCTCAGGGTAGTTGTCGTGTAAAAGTCTGCTCGTGATTTGAGAACTAGTCGTCAATAATAAACGATCGAATTGACGGGTTGTCGTTCCCTGAGATTCGTGTTGGATTGTTAATTGCCATGCCTCGTTCTGGAATTCCAACTGCGTGACTCGCTTTCCAAGTTCGAGCGTAGTGGGTTGGAGCTGATTGGTCAGAGCCTTAATGATCGACTGCATGCCGTACTTAGGAGCGACAAATGCGCCGTATCGCGCTCCGGTTGAGGTTTCCTCTGCCGACTGACTACGCTGTTGACGGATTCCTTCGCGAATGAGCCCTTTTCCAGTTCGTTCCATGGCAAGGAAATCTGCAAGTGTTGCTTGCATACTGAGTTTTTCGGGATCGGCGGTGTAGATCCCAGATATCAACGGTTGAATGATACGGTCGAGAGCTTCCGAGCCTAATCGCCGTCTCGTAAAGCTGGCCAGACTTTCATCACCGGTATCTTTTTTCCGAGGAATGATTAACTCCGCGATCACACGCAGTTTGCCTTTCCAACTAAGCAAAGGCGTTTTTAGAACCGCGGCTATGCGAGTAGGCGTCAGCATTGTCCAGCCCACAGGCATTTTGCATAGTTTGCCTCGGCAGATGATATAAGCACCACGGTGATCCTTGTTGGTACTAATTAATTGATCTTCAATTCCGAGTTGACAGCATAATTCATACGCCTCGTTGTCTCGAGTCGTAAACATATCTGGTCCAAGTTCGACCAAAAATCCATCTCGCTCCACCGTCTGTAAGATTCCACCTGGCTTGTCGCTTGATTCCAACAGGGTGATATTTAGATCAGATCGTTGTTGTTGCAGATAATAAGCAGCGGACAATCCGGTAATCCCAGCACCGACGATCGCGATAGATGATCCCTGTGGAAGGGAAGCGGACGTGGCATTGCCCGTTGGTGTGCTTGAATCTGAAGACATGATTTGTTTAACGAGTTAACTGCACCTGTTTGTTTATGTGTATCATAACCTATATAGAATGTTGCACTAACCGTGCACGAAATCAAACCTAGAAGGGACATTTGGGTATCGTTATGGCTGAATATCGAATTGGAGTCATCGGGCACACTGGCCAAGGTAATTATGGTCATGGAGTTGATACGGTATGGGGACATATACAAGGGTGCACAGTGGTCGCCGTTGCCGACCCAGATCCGGCTGGACTACAACAAGCCAAAAAGCGACTGAATGCATCGCAGGGGTATTCCGATTACCGGCAAATGCTAGCCAATGAGCAATTGGATATTGTGAGTATTTGTCCACGCTGGGTGGACCGCCATCACGAAATGGTGCTAGCGTGTGCGGAACGTAAACTTCATATCTACATGGAAAAACCATTTTGTCGAGACTTGCAAGAAGCCGATAAAATGGTGAAAGCCTGCGAGTCAAATGACATAAAATTGGCGATTGCACATCAGACTCGATATAGCCCAAAACTTGCAGTGATTAGAAATCTAATCGAGGATGGCGGTATTGGTACCGTATTAGAATTGCGAGGTCGTGGTAAAGAGGACCGGCGTGGTGGTGGCGAAGATTTATGGGTGCTCGGATCGCATGTTTTTAATCTAATGCAATATTTCGGTGGTGAGAGTCACTGGTGCATGGCAGAAGCGACTCAGCAAGGTGAGCGTATTACTAAAGAACACGTTGGACCGGGTAAAGAGGGCATTGGCCCGTTGGCTGCCGATTCCATCACGGCGATGTATGGCATGCAAGATAATATTACGGGTTATTTTGCTTCGAATCGCGAAGCAGGGAATGGCGCTAGGTTTGCGTTACAGATTTATGGTAGTCGCGGGGTGGTAGAGATTAAGACGGGGTTCTTGCCAGAGGCTTATTATTTAGATGATCCGACATGGTGTCCCGGTCGTTCAGGGAAAACTTGGACTCCGATTAGTTCTGCTGGTGTGGGTAAATCGGAACCGCTGAAGGATTTGTCATTGCACGCAGGAAATGTGGTTGCCTGCCAAGATCTCTTACAGGCGATTGAGCAAGATCGTTTACCAGAATGTAATGTCTATGAAGCTCGGCACACGATTGAAATGATTGCAGCAACGTTTGAATCGCATCGCCTGCGCGGTCAGGTTGCTATGCCGTTAGTTGAGCGCCGTAATCCATTAACGCTATTGAAGCAGTAATTAGTGACAACGATTTGTCGCATCTTAGCTCCAATAAGCGCCATTGAAACGTGTTTGAGTCTAGGGTTTCATGATTATAAACTGTAATGGTTATAGTGGTTGTAATGGCAACATTGCCTATTAGTGCAATTGCACGGTTGTGACCAGCTATTTATCTTTCTTTTATTGCCTTCTAGGGGCTGCCGAACTAATATCAAGTAAGAGGAATTTCGATGTAATAAGTGGCGGCTAGTGCGCCATTTTGAATGAAAATACTCTAACGCTCCACTTTCGGGAACTATTTACTGGTGGACGTTTAACGCAGAGAAAACTTTTTGATTATCTAACTTGAGCTTGGATACAGAGGCAAGGAACAAAAGCATGTTACCGACAAATCGAATACAAAGAATGATGTCGTTGATTATCGTTGCTGCATTGATGACGTTTACCCCTGCACTTCACGGCCAATTTGGCGGTGGTGGTCAAGGCGGCGGTCAAGGCGGCGGTCAAGGCGGCGGTCAAGGCGGCGGTCAAGGTGGCGGCGGTCAAGGTGGAGGCGGTCAAGGTGGTGCCGGTGTTGTGATAACACCTCAGGGTGTCTTGCAGGTTAGACGTTTTGATAACCGTCTAACAATGCAACGAATCCAAGCAGCACGCCAACAGCTTGATCCCGTTGTTGCCCAAGTCAGCCCTATCCGTAAGATTTCGCTGAACCGATTGGAAGCAGAAATTGCTCGCCGTATGGAAGCTGGCGAAGGAGTTTCCGGTGACATGCGTTATTTGGCTGGGTTAACTTCAATTGATTATGTTTTCTATTATCCAGAAACAGGCGATATTGTTATCGCTGGCCCTGCCGAAGGCTATGCGGTTGACCCCGCGGGACGCCCCGTCGGAATCCAATCAGGTAAAGCGGTCATGGAATTGCAAGACTTGATCGTTGCCTTACGTAGCTTTGGTCCAGCCGGTGATCAAGCTCGAACTGTCGGTGTATCGATTGACCCAACACAAGCAGGCCTACAGCGAATGCAACAGTATTTGGTGCAAGCTGGACCTTCGTTGAATCCGCGAAATACGCGACCATTTGTTGAAGGATTACGACGTAGTCTGGGGCAACAGGTTGTGACCGTTGAAGGGATTTCACCTAAGACGCATTTCGCTCAAGTACTTGTCGAAGCAGATTATCGCATGAAATTGATCGGAATTGGATTAGAGAAACCACCCGTCAAGATTAATAGCTATATTCAAGCTGCTAGTCCCACATCTGTGAACCGTAACGCTATGGCTCGTTGGTATTTTGTGCCGGACTACGAATGCGTACGTGTGAGCGAAGATCAGTTGGCAATGCAGTTAATCGGTGAAGGTGTTAAATTGGTTGGTGCGGATGAATTAGTCCAAGCCGATGGAACACGTGTTGGCAATGGTCTGGTTGATCGTGCTAGCAAAGCATTTCAACATTCCTTTACAACTAAATATCCAAGTCTTGCGAAAAAGGTTCCTGTTTACGCTCAAATGCGAAACCTTGTCGATATGCTGATTGCATCGGCCTATATTCAGCAGCAAGATTTCTACGGGAAAGCAAGTTGGGATCTAGGAATTCTTGGCGATGAAAACATTTTGTCGGTCGAAGTTTATTCGGAACCAAAGCAAGTCGAAACTGCCGTGAATGCCGTTTGGAAAGGCTCATCATTGATGACTCCAATCGGGGGTGGTGTTGATATCCAACCTCTGAATGCTCTGTCCTCACAGAACTTGTTGCAAGACAGCGATGGCGCTGTACAAAAAGTTCATGCCGATACGGTATTGACGCACCTCGTTCCTGGCCAATGGTGGTGGGACTGATGCCAAGTTGAAAAATTTCTCATTCAAATGAAAAAGGCCTGTTTTGAACAGGCCTTTTTTAATGCTTGGTGGTTGATAACAACTACTCGCTCAAGACAATTCGTAGGTCACAGACGTTAGTGTGCGTAGGGCCGGTTTTGATGAGAGCTTGGAGTTCATCAAAAAACGTATACGCATCGTTGCGGTGCATTGTGCTTTTTAGATCGAGTGAGGATGCTAGAAACTGCTTAACGACATGGGAATTGATGAAAGCTCCGGCGGCATCCGTCGGGCCGTCTTCGCCATCGGTGCCGGCAGACATGATGAACTGCCGCTGCATGCATTGATGTGGCGCTGTGGTATTTACAAGTTTCCTCGCCAATGCGGCTAGCACGAGCTGTTGATTGCGACCACCTTGGCCGCGGATGCTGGCGTCGGCAAGTTGGACGACGGGTTCGCCACCTGAAATATACGCGCGTTTTCCACCGGCGGAACTCATTTTACGAGAACACTCGGCAAGTTCGAATCCAACATGTTCAGCTAGTCCTTCTAGCGCTATGTTCGCGATATGTGTTGTTTCATAACCGAGGTGCGACGCGGCTTGAGCGGCAGCTTCGACAGCAGTACGGTTGTTGCCAATTACATCTAAAGTAAAGGTTGACGGTAGAGTCGCTACTGGCACGTGATTCTCGATGGCGGTGAGGCAACGCTGCACTACGGGCTTCTGGACGTCGAGGAAATGGTGCAGCACGTCGATTGCTGATTCAACAGGTTCAGTGTCCATGACGGTTGGCCCAGAAGCAATTAGATCCAGCGGATCTCCTAGGACGTCGGAAATAATCAGGCTGGCGAAATGACGGCTACCGCATCGAGCGGCCAAACGGCCACCTTTGACGTCACTGAGTTTCTTCCGCACAGAATTTAATTGTTGGATATTGGCGCCATGACTGCTCAATAGCTGGGTGATTTGTTGTTTGTCCTCGAGTGTTATTCCTGTGGTTGGCGCTGGCAGTAATGCGGAGCCGCCGCCGGATATCAAGCAAATACAGAGATCTTGCGGAGTGGCTGAGGTGACCAAATCCAGGATTTGTTCAGTACCGTGTAGGCCCTCGGCTGTGGGCTCGTTGTAATGGGCTGGGCGAGCTGGATGCGTTGTAATTTGGGGTAATTCGGCTAAGCAATCCTCTGGTACATTGACCCAGCCTGTGATCCGCGACTGCAATGGAGAATTCTCAAACGCTTGGATGACTCCCCGAGCCATCGCAGTTGCTGCCTTACCCGCTCCGACAACTACTATTCGCTCGATGTTGTCCAATGCGACCGTAGTGGAGCCTACTTGAACCTGTTGCTTGTCAACGTGAATGGCTTGACGTACCAAGGTGGCACTATCTACCGCTGCGAGAGCTGTATCCCAGATATGTAGAGCGTGATCATGTAGAGGATCGTTATTCATCGAAAGATGTTTTCCTCGATTTCGTTGATGACTGGCAGTCCGGGTGACTGGTTTTGCGCGTGACGAGAAACTGTTTCAGATTGGCTTGCTGAATATTTTAGAGCGCTTTAGGGTGTGGCGGTGGTTTGTAAGGTGTTTTGGGGATTAGGGGGTGTTGGCGTGCGTTTGGAGATTTGTTTTTGAATACTGACATTATCAATATTTACGGCTCCTAATCCCATCAGCGCAAATGAAACCGTAGCTTCTCCATCACTGTCCGCTACGCGATACAAAGTAAAGGATTGCCAGCCGGCGGTATGATGAAATCGATCGGCTAAGACTGTACCCGTAATGGAATCATAAATGACGAGGCCATCTCCTTGGTGTTTCAATGCCGCTGGTATATTTACCCAGCCATGAATTCGTAATACGTCACCAGTTTGTACGGCAACACTAGGGCTGCTAACCCAAACGGGAGCAGATAACAGCGAGCTCGCGGCGAGATTAGGGTCTTGCCAGGCTTGGATTCGTAGGCAGCGATTACCTTCGCGTGGATTGTGAGAAGTGATTTCGACGAGCGATTTGACAGAGTGATTGGGGTCTCGGTGATGTTTCCAACCTCCCCGTTGCATTTGATTCAAGTCTTCCATGCTACTTCCTGGAAGCAGATTGGGTGACCATGTTGATTGTTGTAACCTGCGGGTTGTCGATATGGATTCCACAAATGTACTTGTATGTAGACTCAGCGGGTTGGAGACGAGATTGTGATCATGATTATTAACAGCTTGCCATGCCTGGAAGCGAATTTTTCGCAGGCTATTCTCCACGCTCGTCAAATACTGATAGGCAACATCCCATTGATTCGAGGCGACGACATTTCGGGAACTGCGATGGGAAGCAGTCGCTTGATTGAACGTGTCGGTAAGTGACACTGCGGTAAGGGAGTCAAATGTGCGTAAGGATTGTACGCGTGACAGCTCCAACTGTAGGATGTCATAAGTTAGTTGCAGTATCCGCTGTCGATTTGCATAGATTCGTCGTTGGATGTAATCCCTAACAAGTGGGTCTGCCGTCATGACGACCAGTGAATACGGAGCTGTCGGAGTCACAGCGATGCGATTATTGGACCCGCGATTAGTACGAATGCGATGAATGGCCGAGTAGTTAACATGATAGGGCAAGTACGTTAAGGGAACCCCCGGTACATCAAAGCTGATCAGCTCATCATTGTTTGGTCGCGGTACGATTTGCTCATGGTCATCGCGATTAAATAGCCAGACCAATCGAGTTCGCCCAGTTTTGGTCATGTAGACACTATGGTGTTCCAGCGGCGTGTTGACGACACCGGTGGATGTGCCACCGGATACCCATGGTTCAATAAGTTGCAATTCACGATTAAGACGCTCTAGGATTCGTATTCGTAATATCGTTTCCTTGTCGGTTCGGTCGAGTCGCGAAAATGATTGGAAATGAATGCCGCGGGCGCCCATAGCCAACGAGCGATGCGTGACCATAGCCAGTTGGTCGTAATCGATTGTGGTTTGGCCTTGAAATGAAATCGGCTCAGTAGGTTGTTTCCAAGACTGAGATTGCATCATGGAATATTGTTGTTGCAATAGAACTGGGGAAATTTGTGTGGCAATGGAAATCCAATAGGGCGTGCCACGTCTCAGCTCATTCATGGCTTGGGTGATTTGATTTGATGACTGCTCAAGCGTAAGGCTACTATGAAGCGGTTGCCAGTTGAGGATGACGAGGTCGGCATAACGACTGACTTGCTTGAATTGGTGAGCGGCTGTGACAACCGTCGGTCGGCGGAGTTCCGTTGGTAGCGTTTCAATTAATTCACTAGCGGCTTGAAGTGTTTCAAGTGTCGATTCTCGGTGATGCTGTCCGAGATCCCAGTTGAGAATTGGTTCGGTGCTGGCGGTTGGGCTCAATTCCGCGTTGAGGTTAGGAGGGACAATCAATTTTAGATCAAGTCGATGAGCATCTTCGAGTTGTTGGTGTGTTGGGAAATGTTTGAGGGCGACTGTGTTAAATCCTAATTGATACAAGTATTCCAATGATTCGCCATTATGCTCGATGATACGAGGCATAAACGGGACTCCGTTTACGAGTAATACCGAATCTTTGATTTCGACTCGGTTGGAATGGGATGGTGTATTGGATGCAGGACCCGCTTGAGGACTTTGAAAATCCGCCAATACGGTTTCTTGCTCAACGGGATTAGTGGGACCGACGTAGGGCGTTTGCATGTGGAACGAGTCGATCCACAAATCCAATGAACCTTGCGTGCTGTATGTGTTTAGTATGACCGCTTTGATATAGGCTTGCCGACCGTCAACTTGCGAACCAAATTGTGATCGTAAACTGGGAATTTGGTTTTGCAGTCGAGTGCGGATACGTGTGATGGCCAGTTTTTGCCAACGTAAAGGAGTGTTATAGCTGTCACCGCGGATCATAATTTCAAGTGGTTGCCCAGTCTGTGGATCGATGGATCTCGGTAGAACGACTTGAGCAATCAATTGGATGGGGCTGCGGTTTGCTCGAACCCACAGAGATGGGTTTATTTCATCGATGAGTTTCACGCGGGGCGTGACGTACCGATAGTGAATGAAAGTTGCTAGCCCACTCACTAATTGGATGTGTTCGCTTTGCGATCCATGATGATATACACGGGTGTCTTTACCGTGTGATGTGGTGACTACCCGACCATCGGTTTTGAGCAATGACCATTTGGTTTGAGGTGTTTCAAATGAGTCGGAAAACTGTGCGACTACCGGACTGCACAGACAGCATATTAACAGTGCGCAAAGTAGCCCTAAACGAACACCAGAAACAATTTCCGCTTGTTGATCATGGTACCCACGGTGGGTGAGTTGGTCTTGATTTCGTGAAATCTGCACGACCTCGGCGCTATCCATAGCTGTTTTCTTATTAATACCACGTAATTGTCGAAAACTATCGGTTTTTACAATAGTTTTAATCGCATCCTTGCGATTTACGTATCACGGATTTTATGATTGATTTAATTTTTCATCTAGCCCAAAACAGACAACGAGCAGCTTAAGTCGAAGTTTAAGCATGTAAGTTGTTTGGTTGATGGATAGGTCTATATTTAGCATGAATTAAAGTACATATGCTCATTTTTGAAGTGTGTGGCTTGTATAGGCTGTTTATTGACGTGGTTTGAGATGAAATAACAGAGAGAGTATGAAGAATTGGCAATGCGAGAGATTCCTGATTTTGATTTATTGTTGAAGCTCGAAAGTCCAAATGCCTTAATTGAGCGGTTAGACGAGATATCTAACGACGTGCCCAGCGAATTTGCGGATCGACTTTCAGCTGTCGTGACCGCCTTGAAGATTCAGGCTGAGGGACGTAAATGGATTATTACCGAGTTACGTGATACGTTAGATCAATTAAGAGTTGATTTGCAGTACGTATTGCTAGATTTAGAGGCAACCCGCCGCGAAAGAGATGATTTAGCACGCCAGTAGTTTCGCTGGACATTTTTTACCCACCAATAATCTACCCGTTTGTTATTAGTTTCAAGTTGTATTTTCAAGCGTGACTTTCACAATCGGATGACTGATAATAGGGTAGAGATGAATTAGGGTCGCACTAGTATAATCATCGTTCTCTAGAGACTTCTTAATGTCGGATATAAGCCCTCAAAAACTTGTACGCCGCTGCACCGAAGCAGGAGTTGTGGAAATACCTCAACTTGACGCAGCCCTCAATGAGGCTGGCGGCGCAGACACGGAATTAAATAATTTTACGAGTGTCTTACTGCGAAAAGAGTTGATTACCAACTGGCAGCTAGAGCGATTAGTGACCAATAAACGAGAGGGTTACTTTTACGGCAAGTATAAAATTCTGTATCTAGTGGGAACAGGGACATTCGCTAGAGTGTATCGAGCGGTCAATACTGAGAATGATCGAGTTTGTGCGGTCAAGGTTTTGCGGATGCGTTATAGCGATGATCTAGGCGCAACTGAACAATTTATGCGTGAAGCTCGGCTGGTGATGCCGCTAACACATCCAAACATTGTTCGAGTTCACGATGTCGATTCGTGGCGTGGCCGATATTACATGGTGATGGATTTTATCGAAGGCCAAAATCTGCGAGATTTCGTGAAGCTCCGCAAGCATATGGAACTCAATGAATCCATTAATCTGACCAACGATATCTGCCAAGGATTAAATTATGCATTACAAAACGGCTTGACCCATCGCGACTTAAAGCTATCGAATGTTTTGATTTCCAGTAAGGGGCGTGCCCAGTTGGCCGACTTTGGGTTGGCTTCAATGATTGACCCGAAAGACGATAAAGAATTCGCGAACGCTCCGAACCCCCGCTCGATTGACTACGCTGGCTTAGAGCGTGCGACCAATGTGCCGCGTAATGATGTTCGCAGCGATATCTTCTTTGTTGGTTGTATGTTGTACCACATGCTCTCGGGAAGGCCTCCGCTGGCAGAAACACGAGATCGTATGCAGCGGTTGTATATCGGTCGATATCGTGATATTCCACCGTTGGGAAAATTTGTGAAGGGTCTGCCGCAAGTGATGCTGAATATCATCAAGAAATCCTTGGCATTTGACCCAGCCCTGAGATATTCAAATTACGATCCGCTTATTGCCGATCTCGCTAAGGTTCAAAATGCGGATAGTGTTTTGTTGCAGCGGACGGTGGAGACAAATGAGGAAGATGAATCAACAGATGACAATGTTAGAGGCGGAGTGATTCAGCAAGAGGGCGAAGACATGACAATCTTGGTTGTCGATTCGCGGCAAACGATGCAAAATTTGCTGCGGGCACAGTTGAGTAAGCGCGGATACAGAGTGCTATTCGTGTCCAATGCTGAACGGGCAATTCAGCGTTTAAAGGATTCGCCGGGTGAATTTGATTGTGCAGTGTTTTGTACGGGTGAATTGGGAGAATCGGCGTTAAACGTGTTTAATCAACTCGACGATGACCATGTAACCAGCAAATTACCAGCGTTGATTATTGTTGAAAAAAATCAAACAAGTTTTGCTAGTCAGGCCCGATTAAGTGACTTGCACTCGTTATTGCATCAGCCAGTCAAAGTGCGAGAATTACGTGCTGCATTGGTGAAAGTGATTAGTCGACGTCCCGCAGTAACGTAGGATCAAATGCGAATAGTTTTCCAGCCGCCATGCAGGAACCTACCGAAGACCATCACGCTGCGAACGAAAATGTCAACGACCATAGCGTACCATGCTCCGCGTACGCCTAGATTCATTCCTTCCAAAACTATATCAGTAAAGGGAATGTTGATTGTTTCCCAGCATAAGTAATACGCTAATGGAATTCGGATTCCCAGTAAGCCGATAATTGAAAATAGCAATGGCCATTTGGTGTCACCAGCACCCCGCAGCGAACCGGTCATGATGATGACGATTGCCAACGAGGGCATACTGATAGCGACGATCCGGATCAGTGGGGTGGCTAATGTGACAGCTTCACGTGTGTTGTCACCGATAAAAAGTCCGGTTAGTGTTTCAGCACCGAAATAAAACGCTGCTCCAGCGCCAATCATTAACGTGCCGCCCCACGCGCACGCTAGCAAAATGCTGCGGGTGGCGCGATCCGGTCTATTAGCGCCAAGGAATTGGCCCACGAGAGTGGTAGCTGCGATTGAAAACGCGTGCCCAGGTAAATAGGCCATGGCTTCGATGCGGATGGCCGTTCCATGAGCAGCAGCTTGGACCGATCCGAGGCTGTTGATGATAGTTAGAAACCACATTTGAAACATGACCATACACATCATGTCGATGCCACCGGGCACACCAATTTTAAGTAAACGCGAGAGAACTTCCCTATTGGGCTTCATCTTGGAGAGGTGTAATTTTAAATGAAATCGGCCCTTAACTAGAAAGCCGATAATGATGGTGCCTCCAACCATATAGCCAATGGCAGTTCCATAGGCGATACCTTCCCAGCCCAACTCTGGAAAGGGTCCGTAACCAGTGACTAGGCACAAGCTCACAATCACATTGACCACATTCACAATAAACATGGTGATGAAGCCGCTCATGATGTCTCCGGCACCGCGCAGGCAAGCATTACCGATCATGTGTAACATGGCAAATGGTATTGCTGGGATGACAATTCGAAAATAGACAATCGCAGCCTGCGTCGCATCGTCTGGTAATTGCATGATGACGATCAATGAGTCGGCATAAAACCAGGCGATGGTTGTAATTACTGTAAGCATCATCAGTGCTAACGAGATGGCTTGGTTTGTCACGAACGAGGCCTCGCGGTATTTTCCTGACCCGAAGTAACGTGCGACTAAAGCCGTGGCTCCTACGCCAATGATGCCGAACATACAGGGGATAACCCACAGAATGTAAGCCGTGAGATTAATGGCGGCTAAGTGCTTCGTGTATAAATATTCGGCAGTTAACCAGTGGTCGGTCCAAGTGACTAACAATACGAGAAATTGCTCAATGACAACAGGGACCGCTAGCCATAGCATCGGTTTGAAGTTCGTTTTGGAATCAATGATGCGTGATGCGGTTGCCAAGAGAGGTATGCTTTGATTTAAGTAAAAAGAAGGCTGCAGAGCGAAGCGATGGGGCACCGAAAACTAGTGTAATTCGTAAGTATCCACCTGTTGAGTCCCTGAGTCAACGACCCTCAAGTCGCTTAAGTAAAGTGAAGACTTTGCGGGTAAATTCCAACCAACAACGTGGAATTTGAGTTACTTGCATACTCAGACCACCGTGTTATCCGCAGACCGTTTTTAGTGATCGAGGATGAACTCATTACTGTTGAGCAGGGCCCACCAGATATCCTGATAGATTTGTTCAGGAGAGACATCTGGTTTGGCAAACAGGGCGAGGATTAGTTTCTTCTCATTCGCTGAGGGATAGCGGGCGACCGCGGCGAGGAACAAATGATCAATTTTGTTGTTGACCGGCATCGGGCTTTTGATGATTTTTCCTAACACCGAAGTACTGGTAATGCTCGTGGCCTGCTTCATTAAATCCCCGTTCATGAGCACTAGGGATTGATGGACATTCCCATCAAATGAATTGGTCTCGTCACCTTCGTCTGTTCCCATAGGTTTGGTGAATTGTCCTAACCACGTACGTTGTGCAAGTTGTTGTTGGCCAATCGTCGTCGCCGAGCGTGTCTTACCGCTCAATACTAGCAACGACTGATAAACTTCTTCGGGTTCCAATTGACGCGAATAATACCGGCTGAATAACGGCTGATCGCCGAGTTCCGGACTGTCGATGTCGTTTGAGGCAGAGTACTTGCTCGAGCGAGTAAACGGATCGCTGAGCACAATCCATTTCATGAGTGATTTTAAATCATAATTTGAGGATTCTGTTTGTTCCGATAGAATCAGTAACAGTTGTGGATGAGAAACCGCTAGGTGAGGTCCCATATCATCGACTGATGGAGTGAAGCCAAATCCTAGAAAATGACTCCACAATCGATTGACGAGCGTTCGAGCGAGCAACGGTGACTCGCTCGTGAGTTGAGCGAGTTGTTCTCGCAGGATGGCCTGGTCGCCGGTAGACGACTCTGCTGCAGCGGTGGTTTTCAGTGCGTTCGGTGGATGTCCTAGGAACGCAGGAAA
Organism: uncultured Planctomycetaceae bacterium; assembly: GCA_963934735.1. Taxonomy (GTDB): domain Bacteria; phylum Planctomycetota; class Planctomycetia; order Pirellulales; family Pirellulaceae; genus UBA721. The sequence goes on along the minus strand of CAWVZW010000047.1, from coordinate 10,714 downwards.
AACCATTTGGGCAATACCAGTGGGGCGTTCAAAGAAAACCCCAACGCGGCCGTCAGGGGTTTTAACGCCATTGGAATCCACATTCGTTAAGATGGTTTGTCCGTTTACTTTGGTCGCTTGTACTCCACTGAGAAAGGCATCGAGTTCCCAGAAATGATCTTGAGCAATGTCCGATGTCGGGTGGTGATGGCACTGAGCACACTGTAGTTTTTGCCCCAAGAAAATACTTGAAATACGGCTCGTCGCCAAAGTGGTGTCATTCTTGGTGAGTGAAGCGAGTAAGAAATTAACAGCACCATTAAATTGCTCTGATTCGGCGTCAGCAGCACCTATGGCTGAAATCAACTCAAAGACCATTTCGTCATAAGGTTTATTGGCCGCAAAACTATCACGTAGGTATTGCTGCAAGCCACCGCGGTTGGCATTGTCACCGTCGAGACCACCTTGGCGACCAATGAGTGCATTTGTCCAGAATGTCGACCAATGCTGTGTAAATTCTGTTTGATAAATATCGCCATAAAGCAAAGTATCAACGAGTTGTTGCCGAGCGTCCGCCAGTTCAGCTGGTTGCTTGGACTTGCGGTTAAATCGTTCTAGTTCGTCGGTCGTGGGCACTCGTCCAATTAGTCGCAAGTATACACGCCGCGCCCATTCCAAGTTAACGGCAACTTCTGAAGGGGAGACCCCGTTTTCATTCCATTTCTTCTCGAGTTCTCGGCGGATGCGACTTAAGATTATGTCCGTTTCAACAGGTACCACAGTATTGGTATCGGCTAATGCTAAAGGGTGTTGCCAGCGTTGCTGAACCGGTGGCAGTGCGTCGATTCCACCTGCTTGTGTGTTAACGTCGGACGGGCCGATTGGTCTTGTTGAATGCGGGTTATCCGAAGTGGCGATTTGCGGACTGTTTGGAGTTTCCTGTTTGAGGGTTTCCGAATCTGTTGAATTGTCGTTGGACTGTTGAATCGGAAGACTTGGTTTTTCTGAGGGTTGAGTTTGATTGTTGGCGACACCGTGACTATTTGTAGAGTTAGAAGGAGAATTCAATACAATGGCGACAAGTGCCAAGGTGATGGCTGTCACAGACAGTGCTATGGAAATCGGAACAGCAAACGAGCGACGTCTTGCACGGTGTCGAGCAACGACCGTGGATTTTGGAGTCGGTATCGAGTCGAGGTCGTTGACGGGAGGTTGTGTTGTTGTTGGAAGCGAATCGTGCAATTGCGAGAGGATTTGCGTGGCGAGATCGGGAGGCGATTGTCCGCCGATGATCTCTTCGAGCAGCGCATCGATCAAAGGATCATTGGGCAGTCGCGTATCGGCATCATTCTCGGTTTCCCGAGGGTTGTCGTTTTCTAGGCTCATATTAAATGGCCTCCGCTTGAATTTTGTTTTCAACGCAATCGCGTAATTGTTTTTTTGCTCGTTGCATTAGATTTTTGGCACCGTGTTCCGTGATGTCTAAGAAATCGGCAATCATGATTCGAGTTTGTTGTTCTCGAAATCGCATCTCCAATGCATCCCTTGCTCGATCACTTAAGCCGTCCATGCAATCTCGTAGTTTGTCTATAATGTCATCGCCGTTGTCCGACCCAGCCCAGCGGTCCCAGACAGCATCGAGTTGATCAACATCCTCAACTAATACGACTCGCCCGGATCGGCGCTGCATTGAAATAAATAAGTTATAGGCAACCTTGCGTAAGAACCCAGCTGTAGCAGCGTCGTTGTATTGATCAAAGCCCTTGCGGAGTATTTTCAGGAAGGTTTCTTGTGTAATGTCTTCAGCCAACGAGGCTTCACAACCGAGTACACGCAGGTAACGCCAAATCCCGATCTGATATTTCTCAATCAGCTCGGTGGGCGTTAACGGTTTGTGCTGTTCGTTTTCGGTCATGCCATTGCCGGACAGGTAATCTCAAAGTTTCGTAGATTGCGTTACCGGCGACTATATAAGTAACGCTTGGGTAAACGGTAAGATACTCGTAATTGTCGTTAAAATATTTAAATTGTGAACAGTTTTTTCGAGTTTAAAACTCTTCAACGATTGGAATTGTCTATCTAGCCCAAAAAAGGACGGTACCAATGCGGTACGCGCCCTTTTGTGGTGAATATTTTCGAATCCGAGGGGGCTTTAGCTAAACAATTCCTTGATAACTTTACCACTGTTGGCGATCTTCATAGGACGGCCACTGTTACTGGTAAACGTTGTTTGCAATGAAATGCCGAGTGCGTTACAAACGGAAGCCATAACATCTTGAGATGAATAAGGATCTGTTTCCACGCGTGTTCCATCGGCCGAGGTCTCGCCTATCGCGATACCACCGTTCATGCCGGCACCACCAACCACGACGCTCCAACTACGAGCCCAGTGATCGCGACCAGCGTTTCCGTTGATGCGAGGAGTACGGCTGAATTCACCCATCCAAATAATGGCGGTGTCGTCAAGCAGTCCACGTTGTTCAAGATCTTCAGTAAGTGCACTCATCGCTTGGTCAAGTTCTGGCAACTTGGTGCCGCTCAGTGTTTGGTGGATATTCGAATGCATATCCCAACCACCTAGATCAACTTCGATAAAGGGAACTCCTTCTTCGACTAAGCGGCGAGCCATTAGGCAACCACGTCCAAAGCCAGTGTTACCGTATCGTTCTTTAACGGAATCCGGTTCGCTGGCAACCTTGAACGATTTCATTTGTTCACTAGTCATCAGATTCAAAGTCTTCTTCAAGATCTTTTGGTGATCCGAAGCGGCTGAACCGCGTCGTTGGTTGATGAAACCATTTTCGATCAGGTCGAGAGCATACATACGTTGATAGAGTCGATCATCGCCAAGACCCATGTCAAGATTTCGGACTTGTCCGGTACTGCTGACCGAGAACGGTGCCCAAGCCATACCGAGAAATCCTGGTCCAACGCTTCCTCCACCAACGGTGACGAACGGAGGGATTTCCAGTTCAGGTCGTTGGTCGATCAGTTGATTAGATAGGACAGCACCATAGCTTGGGTGTTCTACGTTTGGGTTGGGAACGTAACCAGTGTGCATGTAGTAACGTCCGCGACTGTGGTCTGCTTCGCGAGTACTCATCGACCGAATAATAGCCATGTTGTGCATCTGCTTGGCCATCAATGGCATGTGCTCGCTAATTTGAGCATTTCCGGAAGTGGCGATAGGCTGGAAAGGACCACCTGTGGAAGCGCCTGGTTTAAGATCCCAGATATCCATGGTTGAAGGACCGCCACTCATCCAGAGTAAAATTGCCGATTTGCGACGACGTTTAAGGTCATCTGCATTGGCGTAAAGCGTTTCGCCCATTGCTAAGGCAGGCATTGTCATTGCTGATGCGCCAGCCATGTGGGACATAAAGTGACGGCGAGACATATTCATGGGATTGGTATTACTCATCTTATTTTCTCCGGACTATAGTAACCGTTGGTAGAAGTGGCTTGTGACCGCCGCTGACCAAAGGCGTATTTCAAAATTGTTGTGTTGTGATTAGTGATTTAAAATAAATTCGTTACTGTTGAGGACTGCCCACCAGATATCTTGGAGTGCAGCAACTACATCTCCCTTGCGAGCAGCTAACAGCTTATTGGCGACTTCGATTTCCATTTTCGCAGGACGTCGTGCGAAGGCTGCTTCAAAAAGGTAGTTGATTTTTTGTGTGTCGCTCAATTTACTTTTGGCTAATTGATCCAAGAAACTGCCACCGTCTTTTTTAGTGGCTTGCTTGACTAGGTCGCCGTTGAACATCATCAACGCCTGTGGGATCGTACCATTGAAGCTAGTTTGCTCACCACCTTCGTCGTTTCCAAATGCAACGATAAATTGACTCAGCCATTGGCTTTTTCGTGATTCTTGTTCTTCATAGGAGCCACGTCCTTTGTCAGCGGAGGTTGCCGTAATAAGTGATTCGTACAACTCTTCGGCTCGCATTTGACGAATGTAAAAGTGGCTAAATTTAGGTTTTTCGCCCAGTAGCGGATCGTCGGCGCTTTCATTGCTGGAATTTGTGCGACTTGATAGAGCGTACGGTTCGCTTAACACGACCCAAGTGATAAGTTGCTTTAGGTCGAAGCTTTTCTTGCGAAACTGTTGGCCCAAGTAGTCAACAAGTTCTGGATGCGATGAGGGGTTGTGTGGACCCATGTCGTCGATTGGTTTGGTGAATCCATAGCCCATGAAATGAGCCCAAATACGGTTGACAGCCATCTTGTCCAGGTAAGTTGAGTTAACAATCAATTTGCCTAATTCGTCGCGACGAATGACGTCTTCGACATAGCCGCTAGGATCGATTTTCGTTCCGTCAACAAAAACTGGATAGGCAACTTTGGTGATACCGTTTCGCAACTCGTAATAGATATCTGCTTTGTCTGGATCTTTGGTAAGTCCTTCGCCGGTGAACGATTCGTTTACCAGTTCGACATGCGAGACGTTTCGCGTGCCGGTAGTGAAGCGACGCAATGATCGAGTTTGGCGGAAAAAGGCGTTCATTTCCCAGAACTTTTGCTGCTTCCATTCATTGAAGGGATGGTTGTGGCACTGTGTGCATTGGACTTGCAGTCCTAAGAAGACGCGGGATGTTTCGGCGGTTGCTAGTGTGGCGTTTTCGGCGAGTTTCATTGTTAGGAAATTTACGGCGCCATTATAGTTATCTGTGCCAGGTGTATTACTGCCGGTTGCTGTAACGAGTTCTTGCACAATTTCGTTGTAGTACTTGTTGCGAGCCAGTGAATCCCGCAGGTATTTTTGTAATCCAGCACGATTGGTCAAGCTATTACGTTCAGTTCCGCCACTGCGGCCAATTAACACGTTGGTCCAGAGAGTGGTCCAGTTTTTGGCGTAATCTTCTGTGTAGGTTTCGTCGTTGAGTAGTTGTGTGACGAGTTTCTTTTTCTTAAGAGGATCTTTGTCTTTGACATATTCACGCAACTCCGTGACACTCGGAACGCGGCCAATGATGTCGAGGAATACTCGGCGACACCATTCGCCATCGGTTGCTAGAATTGATGGACGAATTTCGTAGTCATCCCAACCCTGCCGAATCTGCTCGTTGATAATACTAACTTCTGGAATTCCATAGTCCTGGGAATCTTGAGCATATGCTGATAACGGCACAAGGGTGCTGAGAATGATCGAGCTGAAGATGAGAATTTTGTTTTTCATGGAGTTGGAATCCTTTGCGTGCTTTTACCCAATGGAAGGTCTTGCCCACTAATCTATAAACAAATTGATAACGCCTTGTGTACTCAGAATTATACAGAATTCTCTGTAATGCTAAAAATACCGTTTTTGACGATACTCTATTATAACTTGATTCTTGGCTCGTGGTGAACCGACACAACTGCATTTAGTGGTAGTTTGGCGTTAAAAAGAGTGACGAATCGTTGTAATGTTGTTATTTGATAGAAATATAACTTATTAATATAATTCAGAAGTTGCTACGGCCGTGGATATTGATATATGGCTGATAGATAGTGCAGTGTTTTATGCAGCATTTTACAACAAGTGTAGCAAAATAAGACAGGCTTTTTGCAACAGGCGGCTATTGACGATCTGTTCCAAGAACAGTCAATAGTCCACCTGTCACAAATATAGTCTGTTCCAATGACTACGCCTGTATCGTAGCTCAATGCCTTTAATTGTGGCTGTTCCGGCCCCAATTCCGCCTCTTCTCTGTTGCGGCCCCATTAATGAATCGCTGTCCTAGGGACATGCGTCATAAGCCAATGAGCTACTGACTACCTAACTAATAATGCAATCGGCGTGCCAAAGGATATGGAAACAGCTAATATCGGCGTTATGACACACAAATTAGCGTATTAGAGTGTCAAATCGAGTGGCTCGAGCTGGTAGACTTCCGCTTAAAATAACTTTAGGCAGATTCTTTGAGATCACCGTGTGCCATCCGCTGAAAGAAGGGACAGCGATTGAAAAGTTGTTCGGCGGTGCCGTCGTCGACGATTTGGCCCTTGTCCATAACAATAACGCGGTCTGCTAGTTCTAAAGTTGACATCTGGTGTGTGATCAAGATGGCAGTGCGGTTTGCGAAAAACTCCCGCAGCACCCGATGGATGATCTGTTCGCTTTCCAAGTCGATTTGACTGGTTGCTTCATCTAATACCATGATTTCTGGGTCGCACAATATAGCCCGAGCCAACGCGATACGTTGCCGTTGCCCCCCGGATAGTTTTCCACCAGATTCACCCACAATTGTTTCATAACCATCGTCTAGTTCTTGCGTGATAAATGCATGTGCTTTGGCTTGTTTCGCCGCTGCATAAATCTGATCATCCGTCGCTTGTCGATTTCCATATCGGAGATTGTTCATGACTGTGTCATCAAACAGAATAGCATTTTGAGTTACTAAACCCACGCGTGCTCGGACATCATGTTTTTTAAGAGTTGTCAAATCACTGTCATTAAATGTAACAGTTCCACTCTGCGGGTCATAAAATCGAGGGATGAGTTTTGCGAGTGTACTTTTGCCACAACCATTGGGTCCAATAATAGCAACGACTTGGCCAGCGGGTATCACGAGTGAAACATCAGAGAGAACTAGATTTGAATCGTCGTACGCAAAGCGTACTTTATCAAAAACTAGACGTTCGATTTTCTGTGGCGGTATTACGGAATGTTGCGGGTCGGGAACATCAGGGAGACGATCGAGCATTTCATAAATACGGTCAGCCGCTGCGGCACTGCGTTGAACTAGATTAAATACATCGGCCATTTTTCTCATAGGATCACTTGCGCCTATGAGAAATGCAAAGAATGTCATCATCTCTCCATGACTCATGGGATTGATCGACATTTGGATGCCAAGTAAATGTGTTTGTTGATTAAGCACGAGATAGCCACCGCAAATCACGGCTAAGGCAACAATGCCCATTCCGGCCATTTCCGTTGTTGGCCTGGTCATTGAGTTGAATTTTGCAATACCCATCACGTGTTGATAATAGCGAGAGGTTGCAGCGCGAAAGCGATGTTGCTCATGTTCCTCGCCGTTGAATGCTTTAACTGCAATAATTGATTTAAACGTGTCACCTATCAGTTCATACATCGCGGCCATACTTTGCATAGCGGTTTTGTTGGAGCGTTTCAAAGCTTTAGACAAGATGCCAATCATCAATCCGGCAATAGGCGTCACGATCAGACACACCAGAAGTAGTCGCCATGAAATAAATGCTGCGCCACCGAGGCAGGCGATCATCTTTAGCGGTTCACGTACCGTTTTACCGATGAGCATTTTTAGGCCCATCGTCAATGCTTCAGTGTCATTGGTAAAGCGGCTCATCAGTTCACCAGTACGATCATTACTGAAACTGCCGACAGACATATTAAGTGTTCGCGCGTAAAACTCGTTTCTTAAGGAAAGCATGGACCGTTGTGAAAACCGCTCAACCAAGATAATATTCGCCATGAGCAAAGAGCATTTGATTAACGTGCCGACCAACAGTGCGACAATGACTAATACCAGAGTTTCAAAAGGTGTGCTGGGTAACCATTTGCGAGCGAATGGAATAAACGACTGTTTTAAGTCGCGAGATCTGATGGCGTCGCGGATTTGTGATTCTACGAATTGAATTTCCGCAATCGGACGTTGCTCAGATTCCCATTGAGTAACGGTCGCAGTTTTTTCAGCGATTGCATCGTTAAGTACAATGATTTCGCTATCGAGATAGGCAGGGATTGACTTCCCTTGGAAAACGACTTCTACCATTGGATAGATCGTTCCAATGTTGGCACTCCAGAACAGAGCCACAAATAGGCTACAGGCAATGATGCCGATGATCGTTAATCGGTATTGGAGACCGATTTTCACCGTTCGAAAGAAATTCTGCATGTTGTGTTTCTGATGCCCCCTTAATCCATAAACAGCGGTGTTTTGTAGCAGATATTGCGTATTTAACCAATATCGATGGTAAATAGCGGTGCTAATAAATGAGTTTGGTTGTAATAGATTTAACGATTTGTTGAACTTTGAGGGTTATAGCGGTCGAAAACAACTATACGTGGCATTTGTACGTACAGTGCCAATATTGCAGTCGAGATAGCAGGGAGAGATAGTATGAAACGGATAATGGTCCTAGGTATCGCAGTGATGGTGCTTGCCAGTTTGGGATGTGCCCGTGAAAACCTCCGTCAATCCCAACAGGCTCAATTACCCCAACCCGCAGCGGCTCATGTCAATATGCAAATGCCAGCTGCCGCTCAGCAGCAATACCCGGGCAATCAGATGCCTCACGCTGGTCTTGCTCCGACGGGCGCACCGGTTGGCAGCTATGCCTATCCATACTACACCACTCGCGCACCACGTGACTTCTTAATGAAAAACCCACCGACGATCGGCCGGTAGTATTCAACCCACAAATGTGGATTTCGTTTTCTGATTAAACTGTGGGTAGTCACAGGCTTGTTGTGCGCTGGCGGGTAAGACACGCCGACACCATATTACGCACTAAACTGTCCGACAACCAAAGAAACGTTTTGGCCGCCAAATCCAAAACTATTATTGAGGGCAATGTTGCATTGCTGTTCGCGAGATTCGTTAGGTACGTAATCAAGGTCACAATCCGGATCAGGATTTTGATAGTTGATTGTTGGTGGCAATACATTATCGCGAATCGCCATCAAACAGAAAATCAACTCGGTTGCACCGGCTGCCGTGATCAAGTGACCGATCATGCTTTTGGTGCTGGAAATTGGTGGAGGTGTTTCACCAAATACTTCTTTGCAAGCCTTCGTCTCCACTCGATCATTAACTGACGTACTCGTGCCATGAGCATTGACGTAGTCGATTTGGGAAGGATCAATTCCGGCACTGGCAATCGCGCGGCTCATGCAGCCGATCGCACCACGTCCATCTGGATGTTGGTCCGTTACTCGGAAAGCATCTGCGGTGGAACCATAACCTAAAACTTCACCATAGATTTGAGCTCCCCGTGCTGTGGCATGTTCAAGCTCTTCAAGGATTAGCATTGATGCTCCTTCGCCCAACACAAATCCGTCCCGCAGACGATCAAACGGTCGGGAGGCACCGGTGGGATCGTCATTATTCTTGGATAATGCCGTTAGTAAATTGAAACCGGTGACGCCAAATGGGTGAATCATGCTGTGGGTACCACCGGCAACCATTACATCGGCGTCGCCGCGAATTATTTGTGCAGTCGCTTCACCCACCGCTTGGTTGCTAGCAGCGCATGCAGTCAGTGTATTCGTCGAAGGTCCCTGGAGATCGAACATCGCTGAAATATGTGCGGGAGGTAAATTTGGTTCGTTTTCAAGTTCGCGGGTTGGATTAAAGGAGTTATATCCGCGAGCGGTAAATGCATCGATGTCTAGGCCGTCCTCAGTCAGTCCGCCGACGACGCTATTGGTAAAGGCCTCGAATTCCTGAAACCCCTCGCCTGAACCTAAGTAAATCCCGAAGCGAGTGGGATCGACATTGGCATCGAGGATGCCAGAATCAGTGATTGCTTGGTGGGCAGCACCAGCGCCGAATCGAGTATGCCGGCCGCGGTCAAACCACTCAGCTGGATCTTCGCCGATTGAGGAAATGCACCAATTTTTGACCTCGGCGCAGATCTTAGTCGGAAATTTACTGGCGTCAAATACAGTGTTGTAACCCACACCGGATTTGCCCTCTTTGATACCGTTCCATACAGTATCTAGATCATTTCCCAGAGGATTGATCATGCCTATGCCTGTGACGACCACGCGACGAACCATGTAGAGAGATCCTTGTTCTAGGTTCTGTTCAGTAAACGATTTAACATAAAAATTAAAATCTGATTTCTATCAATCCAGAGGATAATTAAAAAAATAACGCCTTAGCATCGAATCTGGATTTTAACTTAGGAATGTGAACCTTGAATACCACGATTTAACGTTTTGCGATAGAATTCCGCAAAACAGTCGTTAGAAGAATCAATTACACGCTCTGCTCGAGGGCTTTTTCCGCATCAAGCATGAATTGTGGCGGGGTCAGCGGATCACCTGTGGCAGTGACACCGATTTTGTACATGTCTAAAGCTCGCAATAAGCTGATGAAGTCGATGGGGTAGAACTGGTCGATTTCCGCCATTTCGCCACGTAGACATGCAAATATCAAATTTATCTCGGCGACCAGATTTCCGTCACAATGTACTTCGCCAATAATGATGCCGCCGTCCTCACGGATATCGGCAGCATTTGCCGTAATTCGCAAACTATCTCCGGGACGAACAATGTCGTGAAAGATTGCCTTGCTGATTTTGGCGAGTACCACGCTCTCAACAAATTGATTGTGTTCGCCGACGAGTAAACCGCCGGTTTGTGCCAACCCTTCAATGATCAGCGAATTAGGCATCACTGGAAAACCAGGCCAATACCCATGCAAGTGCTCTTCGGCCATCGTAACGTTTTTGATGGAGACGGCGCGGACGCCGCTGACAAACTCCTCAAATCGATCGATCCAGTGCCAACGCATGAAAAATTCGCTATCGTTTGTGGGGCTATAGATTTATTGAGTGAATTTCGTTTTATAAAACGAAACTGAACTAGTTAAAAAGTCGGCTATTCGTCGCCGCAATCCACTTCTGCGGCGAATAGTGATAACCGTTGCCCGTCCAGCAACTACTCGTCTTCTTCACTAACTTCTTCAGCAGGTGCTTCTTCGGCAGGTGCTTCTTCAGCAGGTGCTTCTTCAGCAGGTGCTTCTTCGGCAGGTGCTTCTTC
>CAWVZW010000046.1:0-30069 GCA_963934735.1 uncultured Planctomycetaceae bacterium | reverse complement strand
GTGCTTCTTCGGCAGGTGCTTCTTCGGCAGGTGCTTCTTCGGCAGGTGCTTCTTCGGCAGGTGCTTCTTCAGCAGGTGCTTCTTCAGCAACGACAACCGGAGCAGCTTCAGCTTCTTTAGCAGCAGCTAGTGCGGCGGCTTCTTCAGACGCTTGTTCTGCAGCGGCGGCCTGAGCAGCAACTCGAGCAGCAATTACAGCTTCGCGGTCGACAGGTTGTCCTGTTTTTCCTTCGATAACAGCGTCTGCTAAGTGGCTAATGATCGCTTCGATGCTACGAAGGCCATCATCATTACCTGGAATTGGTAAATCGACGATATCAGGATCACAATCGGTATCGGTTAGTGCGATCGTGGCGATCCCCATCTTGGTTGCTTCTCGGATTGCATTGCGTTCTTTGTTGGGATCAACAACCACGACACATTCAGGAAGTCGGTTCATATTGCGGATACCATTAAGGTTACGATACATTTTTCGGTATTCACGATTCAGCGACGACTGCATTTTTTTAGAGTAGGAATTAATTTCGTCGCTACTACGCAATGCTTCTAGTTCTTCAAGTCGAGTAAGCCGATCGCGGATCGTACGGAAGTTTGTGAGCGTCCCACCGAGCCAGCGTTCGGTAATGAAAGACATACCTGCACGTAAGGCTTCACGTTCAACGATACCACTTGCTTGTCGTTTTGTTCCGACGAATAAGATGAGGCTGCCACCTTCGGCGACCTGCTTCAAGTATTTTTTAGCTCGCAGCAAACCACGGACAGTTTCGCGGATGTCCACGATATGCACTTGGTTTTTTCGAGCGTAGATATACGGAGCCATTTTTGGGTTCCAGCGACTTGCGCGGTGACCAAAATGGACTCCAGATTCGATAAGTTCTTTTACAATATCAGCCATTATTCGATCCTTTCCCTCGCAAAACTCGTTGGCGATAACGTATAGAGTGAATTGGCTTATTCACTATTTTTGCGATTAAAACGAATCAGATTCGATATTTAACGCTGTACGTTACAGGGGATCCCTTTGCCTAGGCAGTTAAATGGAGGTCATAAATTTTATCTGTGATAGATTTGCCAACTAGCGTGGAAAAACAACTACCATAGAACTACTCAATCTACCTAGATAGACATTTATGGTCAATCGCCGAACTATTTATTTGTCATGAGATATTCTTAGATATTAGTTTTTATATTTGGGGGGTTTTAAACTCCAGCGGCGGGTATGGATTGTATGTGACCAGTGAGTTGACAAAAGGTGTGATTTCATTTGCGTCAGGATACTTGACCTGACGTTCAAAGACATTCAAAATTACATGTTTGTGCAAAATCGTGAATTTGATTGAAAGGAGCGCATTGTGCCAGGCACATGTGTTATAGGATTACAGTGGGGAGATGAAGCGAAGGGTAAATTAGTCGATTTACTAACTCCCAATTTTGATATTGTTTGCCGATTTCTAGGTGGGTCCAATGCGGGGCACACAGTGGTTACTGGCGACACAACATATAAACTACACTTAATTCCCAGCGGAATTTTGAACGCAGAGACGACCAATGTCATTGCACCGGGTGTTGTACTAAATCCTGGAACAATAATTGAAGAACTCAACGGTCTTAATGCTCAGGGTTTGACTACTGACAACCTACTGATCAGCGAGCGAGTCCACGTTGTTTTTCCGTGGCACATAGCTGAAGATAAGCTATTAAATGCTAAGAAGATTAAAGGCGAGTCGATTGGTACGACGCTACGGGGGATTGGCCCGTGTTATCGCGATAAAGTGGGTCGTTCTTTTGCTATCCGTCTAGGTGATATGTACCGTGATGATTTTGCAGACAGAGTACGATCTATAGTCGAAGCGAAAAACGCGATTTTGATTGGCATCGGAGGCGACAATTCCGAACCTCTTGAAGCCGAAGCAATTATCGCTGAGTACAGCGGATACGCTGAAACGCTAAAGAGTTATGTTCATGACACGACTCACTTCATGCTTGACGCGGTGGATGATGGTCGCAGCATTTTGTTCGAAGGTGCTCAGGGAGCGTTGTTGGATATCGACCATGGTACGTTTCCATTTGTAACAAGTAGCAACAGTTCTGGAGTTGGCGTCTCCGGCGGTTCTGGTATTCCCGCTCGACACATCAATAAAGTCATTGGTGTCATCAAAGCTTACAGCACTCGAGTCGGCGGAGGTCCGTTTCCGACGGAGCAGGATAACGAAGATGGTCAGCGTTTGCGTGAGCTTGGCAACGAGTACGGAACGACAACGGGTCGGCCTCGTCGCTGTGGCTGGTTTGATGCTGTCGCCGTGCGATACACTTCACGGTTAAGTGGCGCGACTGCTTTATCGTTAATGATGATGGATGTGATTTCCAAGATTCCTGAGGTCAAGATTTGCATCGCATATGAATTAGACGGCGAACGGATCACAAATTTTCCTTGTGATGCTGACGATTTACGTCGCATCAAACCGATCTATGAAACCTATGCCGGTTGGGACACGGATTTAACAAATGCGACGAGCTACGATGAATTCCCACAAGCAGCTAAAGACTATGTTGCGAGAATTGCTGAGTTGATTGGCGTGCCGGTAGAAGTTGTATCGGTTGGACCAGACCGAGCACAAACTATTGTGCTGGCCGATGGTGTTAAATCGCTGGCTGGGCTAAATAGTTAGTTAAATGTTCTTGTTCTTTTAGTGTAACGGTCCTTCATTGTAAGAGCGGCCGTCGGTGTAATCCACGCATCTTAATCTAGTCAGCTTGCTATACTAACAAACATGATGATAGATGCCGAACAACCTTTGCCCGATGAGCCTACCGTACCCAAACATATTGCGATCATTATGGATGGCAATGGACGCTGGGCAACGGCTCAGAATCTACCGCGGATTGAGGGGCACCGTCAGGGTGTGGCTAGTGTCCGCCGCACGGTTGAGGAATGTGCGCGATTAGGCATTGGCCAACTGACTCTGTATTGCCTGTCGAGTGAAAATTGGAAACGACCCTCGCATGAGCTGGATTTTTTGATGCATTTGCTTGAGCAGTACATGATCGAGGAACGCAGTTTGTTGATGGAACAGGACATACGCGTGCAAGTGATTGGCCGCCGTGATGGTATTCCTGAGCGAGTGCTGGACGAGATTGACAAGACGATTGAATTGACGGCGTCCAACACCGGCACCTGTTTGTGTTTGGCGATTAATTATGGATCACGAGGTGAGATTGTAGATGCGGTTAAGAATATAACTGCTGAGATCGCTACGGGGACCTTCAAGGCCGAGGAAATTGACGAGCAATTAATCGCAGACCATTTATACACGGCGGGAATGCCGGACCCGGATTTGTTGATTAGGACTAGTGGTGAAATGCGATTGAGTAATTATTTGTTATGGCAGATTAGTTATTCAGAAATTTGGGTCACTGCTAAATGCTGGCCGGAATTCGTCGAATCTGATTTACATGAGGCGATGGAAGTGTTTTCAAAACGAGAACGGCGATTTGGTGGCCTGTCCTGACCAAGCGGTGATGGGTGTTACAGCAGCGAGTCCTTTTCGAAACTATGTTTTAAAAATTGGGATTAAAAGAAATGATCAAGCAACGTTTACTTTCCTCGGCTGTGATTATAAGTCTGTTGGCCGGTGTTTTGCATTTAGATATGCATCATCCGCTGATGGGGGTCGGCGGTCTGTGGTTGATGCCGTTGTTGCTGGGATTGGCGCTGCTTGCCACTGCTGAGTTAGTGGACATGCTCAACGTGGACAGCATGTCGATCCGTAAACGTCACGTTATGTTGGCCGTGGCACTCGTGCACGTACTCACTTTCGTTCCTGCATTGCTCGATGCGTTTGGCGGTGGCTATCCTGCTGATTGTGCGGTGGGGCGATTAGGATGGGCTCCGATCGGTGCCGTCTTAGGGATTAGTTGGTTATGGGTTGTCGAGATGAAACACTATGAAGAGCCAGGCGGCGGAGTCGTTACTCGATTGGGTGCGAGTTCGTTGGTCATTCTTTATACCGGTGTTGCCTTGAGTTTTCTGACTAGTCTACGGACGTTGCCATTACCTGGAGAAGCTAGCAGTGCTTGGGGGATGGTGGCGCTGCTATCGATTGTGATTGTGACTAAGTGTGGTGATAGCGGCGCATATTTTATGGGTAAGACATTTGGTAAGCACAAGATGGCTCCTCGATTGAGCCCAGGGAAAACCATGGAAGGCGCGTGTGGTGCATTTTTAGCAGGCATGGCCGCGGCGGTAGTTGTCGGGAATTGGATAGCGCCGGCACTTGTACAAATGGGTCAGGGTGACATAGTGGTTGCGACAGGGCCAATTTGGGCTTGGGCAATCTACGGTGCATTGGTAACTGCAACAGGAATGTTTGGTGATCTGGCAGAGTCATTGATCAAGCGTGACATGCAACAAAAAGATTCTAGTAGTTGGTTGCCAGGCTTGGGCGGCGTGCTAGATATTCTTGATTCAATTACTTTGTCTGCCGTACCAGCCTATCTGTTTTGGGCATCAGGCTTGATTGGGCCGCAATAGGGCCATTTATTACTACGCGCACGCGGCGACGGAACGGGCAAACTCCCTGTAATTAGTACGAATACTACTTATAATAGCTACAGTAGGTATAATAGCGCGTATTGAAATTGTGAATGTCACTCAATTGCAAAGTTGTGCTGAACACAAACTGACATTCCAATTAGGTTTAAACTATAGTTACGTTTGGTAGCAAATTCATTTTCTTATCTTAGATTTAATGTTCTTCGCTGTTTATGTTCGAAGCAACTCTTCCATTCTCTCGCCAATTTGACGCAATTGCGTTGTTTGGTGTTCAAGATCAGAACCTCCGATTAATGCGTGAGCAATTGGATGTAGCGATATCGCTGCGCGACGGCTTGTTACATGTTACAGGTGATGAGGTGATCGTAGCAGATGCGACGAAGGTCCTCGAACGGATGAAAGACATATTGCAACATCGAGGTGTATTGACTCTTGAGTGCACGCGTCAGGTCATGTCAGCGGTCTTGGGAGATCAGACAAAGCTGATGGACATTGAGATTGATGTGATGGATTCATCTCGTCGTATAGCGCCACGAACCGCAGGTCAGGCATTGTATGTTCAAGCGATACGCGATAGTGATTTGGTATTTGCAGTCGGACCAGCTGGAACGGGAAAAACGTTTTTAGCGGTTGCCATGGCAGTGGAAGCGCTGAAGCATCAGGATGTACGCCGCATTGTGCTTGTCCGTCCTGCGGTTGAGGCGGGTGAGAGTTTAGGATATTTACCGGGTGACTTGCATGCCAAGATCAATCCGTATTTACGGCCACTATTCGATGCACTGCAGTCGTTGGTCGGATTTGACACGATGAAGCAGTTTATGGAACAGGATATTATCGAGGTGGTTCCTCTGGCTTACATGCGTGGGCGGACGTTGGACGACGCGTTTATCATTTTAGATGAAGCACAAAATGCGACGGTTTCACAAATGAAAATGTTTTTGACGCGCATGGGTACAGATTCAAAAATTGTCGTTTCCGGAGATGCCACTCAAATCGATCTACCGTTAAACACGCCGAGTGGTCTCATTGATGCAACGAGACGCTTAGCTCAAATTCAAGGTGTGGCTAGTTTGGAATTAACAGCTGCTGATATTGTGCGTCACCAATTGGTACAGCAAATTGTGAATGCCTATGATGCCCGCCCCGAAAAATCAACCAACAATCGCCTTAACCGGACTTAGGCACGATCTTGATTAAACACTTATTGATAGATTATGAATTGAGTTCATTGATTACGAAACTATGAAAATCACCGGCTCTAATAAAAAACGACATCGCACGCTCACGATTGAAGTGTCCAATAAATCGCTGCGCAAAAAGTTTACGACAGCGCTGAGTAGCGGCAAAACGTGGGGGCGTTTGATGCTGTGCCTAGCAGCGGCGGCGATCATGTGGGGAATGACGTTAGGTTGGATGCCACCGTTTAAGTATCGTATTGGCATGATTCCGGAGCGAGATATTGTTGCTGCGATTGACTTTCAAATCGAGGATCCGGTCGAGACCGAAACACGTCAGCGACGTGCTGTGGCTGATGCTGTCTGTGTTTATGATCATGACCCACACGCGTTGACTGATCAGCTGCAGTTGTTGCAACACGCGATAGCCGATGTCGGTCGCAGTGCTTCCTTTGAGGATCTAGATCAAGCGGTATGGCGATCGTTGTATCATGAGTTAGTTCCAAATGAGCAAGGCGACGAGACTCAAGGCGAGACCGAAACCGATGCCGATATGGATCGTTCGCAAGTTGCGACGATGAGCGAGAAGCAGGAGCAGCAGGCCTATGATCAATTGAAGCTGTTGTTGTCGAGCGAACAAGGACAGGACAGTTTTAATACGGTGCTTGCACTTATATTTGAACCCTGGATTGCCAATGGAGTATTGCTCGAACTTGAGCATGGAATCGACGAGGGTAGTCAGCATATGATTCAAGTGTTAACGCTGGCTCAAGCAGGCGAGCAGCCGAATGTTGAGTTGCATAGCGTAGCGATGTTACACCGAGATTCGATTTTAGCGGGCTTGTCGGGACACATTGCTAAGGCCCTTGAAACAGGCATGTTTGATCAAGCAGATACTCCGGCTGTTCAAGAAATGCTACTCACTTGGATTCACGGAAATGGAATTTTGGTGACGTTAACGTACAACGCTCCTTTTTCCATGCAACAGCGAGAATCACAACGATCGCAAATTCCGACTCAGTTCAAACGCTTTCATCCAGGTCAGATGCTTGCACCGGCAACAGAATCACTTGGGGTAGGAGATATTCAACTATTACGGCAGGAGTACGATCAGATTATCAGCGGCCGTTTTGCTCGCTATGATCAGGCGTTGGGCTACGGCTTAGCAAATTTCGGAATGTATTTGGCTTTGTTTGCATTGTGCGGTGTCTACCTTGCCGTGTATGAATCGTCATTGGTCAACCAAACCAAACGGTTGGTTCGATTGTTGGCATTGGTCATCGTTGTTGTATTATTGGCAACGGCGACTTCCAATGATACTTGGCGAGCCGAGCTGATACCGTTGGTCATGTTTACGATGGTGATGACCATTTGTTACCGTCGCGATTCCGCCTTGTTACTGTCAAGCACAGTAGCCTTGATTGTTGCGGTGGCGACTGGGAGCACATTAGCAGAGTATATCATCGTAATATCAGCCATCGCTTCTACTACATTGTTGTTGGGTCGTTTGCGATCGCGATTACGACTGATCGTGATTGGTTTTGGCGGAGGCTTAATTACACTGGCTACGACGCTCGGTGTGAGTATTCTCGCAGGGCAGACGTTTGGCTCAACAGGATTGGATTTTTGGGATCAACTACTTGGCGGTTCAGCTGCCGAAGCGAATTACATTACAAATCTGTTCCAAGGTGCGGCTTGGTATGGCTTCTGCGTCTGCTTGGCCGGATTCTTTATGACCGGATTGTTGCCCATTATTGAGTGGGCTTTTGGAGTACAGACCGACATCAGTTTAATGGAATTGGGTGATCCGGCGCACCCCTTGTTAACGGAGTTGCAGCATCGCGCTCCGGGAACATTTATGCATTCGTTAAACGTGGCAACGCTCAGTGAACCTGCCGCGGAGGCGATTGGCGCTAACGGCTTGTTGTGCCGGGTGGGGGCTTATTTTCACGACATTGGCAAGATGATCAAGCCTGAGTATTTTGCTGAAAACCAAGGTGGCGATGCAGGTAATCGTCACGAATCGTTATTGCCATCGATGAGTCGGTTGGTGATTATATCACATGTCAAAGATGGTGCTGAATTAGGACGCAAGCATCGTTTGCCGGCGTCAATTATTGACTTTATTATGCAACACCATGGGACAACGTTGGTTGAGTATTTTTATCATCAGGCCAAAGTATTGGAAAATGGGGAAGATGAAGAAGTCGATGAAGCGGATTACAGATACGATGGACCGCGGCCGCAGACGCGCGAGGCGGCTGTCATGATGTTAGCGGATGTAGTTGAAAGTGCGTGTCGCTCGCTTGATGACCCTGCACCGGCTCGGATCGAGCACCTCGTGCGTGAATTGGCGATGAATCGATTGTTAGACGGTCAGTTTGACGAATGTGGTTTGACGCTGAGAGAATTGAACATTATTCAAACGAGTTTGATTAAGACCGAAACAGCCTTGCTGCACAATCGAGTGAAGTACCCAGATCAGGCTACTGCGTGACCGGATCCAAAAACGGAAAGTGAAAAGCGGCTATTAATAGCGAACCATGATCAAAGTACTTATTACCAATGACCAGTCACAGCATGAGGTTGACTGTGAGCAGTTGCGGGCAGCGGTGTTGGGCGTTGTTGATGAGGCGGAGATCGGTGAAGGGGAAGTTAGCCTAGCGATCGTCGATGATGAAACAATACATGCGCTGAATGTTCGCCATTTGCAGCATGATTACCCGACGGATGTGATTAGTTTTGTGCTCGAGCAAGCTGCTGGACATTTGGAAGGGGAAGTGATCGTGAGTGCTGATATGGCAGCGACGGTTGCCCACGAGTATGGTTGGCCAGCCTCACATGAATTGTTGTTGTACGTTATTCATGGGATGTTGCATTTGGTGGGGTATGATGATAAAGATCCCCAGAAAAAAATCGAAATGCAGGCGGCAGAGCGGCGGCATTTACAGCGGTTTTCGATTGAGCATCGAACGTAAATAGAGCCACTAACTAACACGGATTCGTATAATTGTCGTAAAATGGTATAATGTATTTCTTTCAATGTTTTATGAGGTGAAATTATAGTGCTGTCTCAGGGCACCTTAATAACATGTGCGATTCTCGGCGCCATTCTGTTGGCGATCGGAGCAATCGGCACTAAAATGTTTGATGATTTCTCGCGCTCGGATCTGAAAAGCTATTGCCGTCGCCGAGGCAATATTACTTTCTTTAATACCGTTCGCGATCGCTATCAGGCTATTTCATTAGCGTCGGAAACATTGTGCGCCTTAGCTGGGTCCGTGGTGTTTATTTGTTTAGCTTTGGCTGTAATCGTTGCCCCGGCCTCGAGTGCTGCAGTTTCCCCAAGTAGCGTTGTTCAACAGAGTCCGTTTGGATTGCTAAGGATGCTACAAATTCCCGTGGCAGACGAGAATGGTGCGGTGGCATTCAGCCAATGGTGGGTGTCAGTGGTATCCATCGCGTTAGTATTGTTGACGATCGGAGTGTGGATCCCACGAGCGCTGGTGTCCGTGTGGTCGTCACCGATCATCTATTACACATGGACTTTCTGGAAGGGGCTAACCTGGTCGATGAGTCCGTTTACGTTGGGTGTGCATGCTGTGGCGGCACTGGCGTGGCGGTTGTCGGGTCGCGAGCAGCCCGCAGTAGACGACGAAGAAGCACTAGAAGATGAGATTCGCTCGATTGTAACAGCGGGTGTCCGAGACGGACTCGTGGAAGAAGACGAATGGGATATGATTGAAGGTATAATGGAACTGGGTGACGTTGACGTCAAGGATGTTATGACTTCGAGGTCGCAGATTGATGCATTGCAAGTCGATACGTCATGGGACGAAGTTTTGAAGTTTTTTAACCAAGTGAGACGCACTCGCTTGCCGGTTTATGAAAAAAATCTTGATAACGTAATTGGTACATTGTATGTAAAGGACCTGCTAACATTTTTAGCGGATAGCTCAGAGAAAGAGCGGCCGGAATTAAGAGATATTCTGAGGCCGATGGAATTTGTACCGAGCACCAAAGCAGTCGATGATTTGTTGCGTGATTTTCAAAAGACGCACACGCACTTGGCGATGGTCATTGATGAATACAATACAGTCATTGGTTTGGTCACGATGGAAGATGCGATTGAAGAAATTGTGGGTGAGATTATTGATGAAGATGACGTTGAACCGCAGGAAATCTTCAGGATAACCAACTCAGTTGCTGAGGTTTTAGGTCGCGCTCATATTGATGAGGTGAATGTTGCTTTGTCGGTGCAGTTGCCGGAACCGGATGAAGTCGATACGGTGGGGGGCTTAGTGGTACATCATTTAGGGTATATTCCAAGTGTGAATGAACAAATTACGTTAGATCAGATCCGTATCACAGTGGTTGCCGCTACTAAACGTCGTATTGAACGATTGCGATTGGAATTTGGTGATAACACGTCTTGATTTCTGTAAAGTCCGCCCGCCCGCTGGAGATTTATAGGTGCTCATTAGAGTGTAGTATGTGGTTGGCTCTTTGGGCTTGAAGAGGGTTCTGTTAGACATGGCAATTGAAAAAACAGATGCAATTGTGATTCGCGTGGTCGAATTTAGCGAATCGAGTTGCGTAGTTACTCTGTTTACGCGTGATTTCGGAAAAATTGCTGCGATGGCCAAAGGTGCACGGCGTCCAAAAAGTGCATTTGAGTCTGCTATTGACCTGTTAACGACATCTCGCATACTCTTTCTTCACAAGTCCTCCGATTCGTTGGATTTACTGACTGAGGCCAAAGTGCAGCGGCGTTTTCGGGCGTCGGATCGCAGTTTACCTCACCTTTATGCAGGGTATTATGTTGCCGAATTGTTAGCATCGTTGACTGATTTAGGGGATCCTCATCCGGATCTTTATAATCTAGCTCAAGACACGATCTGGCGATTAGATGACATGCAAAACCCGGCCACAGTGATTGCTCGGTTCGAGCTGAACGCCTTGCGTTTTCTTGGACTATTGCCAACGCTGGACAACTGCAGCAGTTGTGGATTAGAGGTGTCAGCGAATCGACGGATACCGTTTGGACAGATAACTGGTGGCATACTTTGTCAAAGTTGTCGCCGAGGTCAGGCACAGGTAGTTAGTGTGTCGTGGCCCGTGATTGTTGTCATGCGACAATTGGCGGCAGCGGACGTTGACGTGAGTACTGATTTACCAGAGATTTCAAAAACGGTTAACGGTGAATTACGAGGGTTAATGAATAACTACATGTCACATTTACTTGGTAAGGCTCCGCGGATGATTCCCTTTTTAGGTATGTTAGTTCAACCGAGTGTATGCTCGTAAAACATAAATAAATTACATATTGCGAATGACTTGTATGTATCCATTGGGTACATACAGTTGCTGGACAAGGAAGTCCAAAATGACCAACGAACGATTGTGGAATAGATTTGTTAGATTAACGCCTTATTCATGGCGTTTGGGTTTATGCGCAGCAGTCGTTTTGTGCAGTGGTACAGGTTGCAGTTCTCTGATGACCCGTAATGCGAATACCTTGTTGATTCCGAGCAGCGAATATGGAGCGACGTGGGAATCTCCCGTCGCACAATACGCTCGAGTTCGACATGTGCCACCAGATACCGTAGCTTCTGAGGCACCGCCGGAACAATCACCAGAGACGGTAGAGACTGTGATTGCACGAGCGATCGGTGTGGGTGAGCAAACCGAGGAGGCGCGTAAGATATTTGCTGCTGCAGAACGAATGTACCAAGACGCTCAAGGAGTACGCGAGGCAGCTGGACACGATGAAAAAGAACTACGACGGGCGGGAAACTTGTTTGTCAAAGCGAGCAAACAGTATCTAGAAGCGGCCGGCCATTGGGAAGATTCGGCACTCGAGGAAGATGCGTTGTTTATGGCATCGGAAGGGTATTATGCTGTTGAATATTATGCTCGAGTTTCCGAGTTGTATCGAAAGTTGCTCAAAAATCACGAGCACACGCGTCATCTTGTCACGATTCAGCGTAATCGATTTGCAATCGCCCAGATGTGGTTGCAAGCGGACAAGCAGCGAGAACAGGGATTTTGGGCGTTTAATTTAACGGACGAATCGATGCCGTTTAACAATCGGTTTGACAAGGCGATGGCGATTCTACGTAGCATCCGAGATGATGATCCCACGAGTGACATTGCTGATGACGCGACGATGTTAATGGCACATTCCTATTTGCAGATCAATAAACCGGATAAGGCTCATGAAGCGTTAACGGATTTGGTGAAGTTATTTCCGAGCAGCGAGCACCAATTCATAGCCCACACGTTATTGTTGCAGACCAAGATTGTTTTGTATCGCGGTCCGGAATATTCCGGTGTGTACTTGGACGAGGGCGAGAAGTTGATACGTGCGATACGTCGACAATTTCCCGACAAGGCTCCACAAGAGTCAGGCAACTGGGATAAATTCGCCAAAGAGATTCGGTATTTAAAGGCGGAACGCGAATGGTGGGTGGCGAAATTTTATGAACGACAAGAAGAGGTAGGCGCGGCTCGAGTGTACTATCGCGAGATCGCTCAGAATTATTACGATACACCATTTGCCGATCGAGCGTTCGCACGGCTGAACGAACTTAAGCATCGCCCAGCGAAACCAACTCAACCGATTCAGTGGCTTGTTGATTTGTTTCCGGACGACGATCCCGTGAAACCATTGATTGCCACGAGTCCTGATAGCGTGATTCGTTAGCTCTAGGGTATGTGATGACATTAGCACAGATGAACTTCGTTTGCCGCCGCGCCTTACTGATAGGCATTTGTTCGTGGTTATCTGGTTGTGCGGGGTATAAGCTTGGCAATCAGAATCTATTCCGACCGGATGTGCGTACGGTGCACGTACCGATTATTGAATCCGAGAGTTTCCGTCAAGGGTTAGGGGAACGGTTGACCGAAGCGGTCGTTAAGGAGATCGAAGTCCGCACACCATACAAAGTGGTCTCGCGGGAGACGGCAGACAGTGTGTTTCGTGCTCAGATTGTCGATGAAGGTAAGCGAGTGATCGCCGAGAATACATTTGATGAGGCCCGCGATATTGAAGTTCAAATGGTTGTTGAAGTTTCTTGGATAGATCGACGGGGGCAGCAATTGATTCAGCGGAGCGAGATTCCGTTGGATGAGGGCATTTACATTAGCCAGGCAGCGAATTTTGTGCCGGAGAGCGGTCAGTCTCTAGTGACGGCTCAGCAAGAAGTTATTCGTAAACTAGCCTCGCAAATCGTTTCCCAAATGGAACTACCTTGGTAGGTGGTACGGCGGATTTTAGTTTCACCTCCCTAGGTGACTTCGTCGCCGACCTTGATCGTTCCGCCGTGGCAATCAGTGGCAAGTATCGTGTTGGTTGCTAGGCGAAAAAAATGATCGAACTGCGAGCGATCGGACCAAGCAGGTAGGGTTTGTTCGCGGAGTGTACCGACGGTCTTTAAGAAATCCGTAGTGGGTTTGCCGCTATCGGGATCTCGTGTGGGGACCACACACCGCTGGGATGAAGTGGTGCCTAAAAACTGTACGTCGCCGATATGCAAGATTTGTTTTCCGTTGACAAACCTGTCTTCCCAAAATGCTGGCACGCCGTCGATTTCAATGTTACATCGCAATCGGCGACGGACGCTGTCGGCAGTGATATCGTCAAACCACGAGGCGACGGTTTCTAGAGTGGCTGTGGAAATAATTGTCGGGCCAGGTGCATCACGATCATCCGTTATTCCGTAATCGGTGGATTCTTCGAGGTTGCATATCGCGGATTCTCTTTGTTGCAGCCACTTCAGTATAGGTTGTTGATCTGTTTGTAAGTCAAAATACTCGCGTTGGTCGTCATGCTTGTCTAGTAGTACGATGTTGTGCCAAGTATTGATGAAATGCGTTTCAAAGCGGTGGATTTGTGGATAGTTTTTGCCGTTAACGTAATTGCCATCCGCGTCAGTAAATGCGAATCGGCGATCGTGTTTGATACCACCGGAGGGAAGGATGGTCACTTGTTCGACATCCACACCATCGAACGATTTGATCGGATACGCGGTGAGTTTTTGGATTGTTGCATTCATGGTTTAGATACTGTTAGGTTTGCCCCAATAGAATGGAAGCTGGAAAACAGGCAGAAAAAGTGGAGCGAATCACCCAAGTAATTCAGCAATGGGTTCGCCTTGAGGTAATGCTTCAGTCGGCCTTCCATCGAGCGTATGGTAAATGGCTTGCGGGTTCATTCCCAACGCGTGATAGACCGTTGCGGCATAATCCTCCACGGAAACAGGTCGTTGTGTAATTTCCGCAGCGTGCTTGTCGGTTGCTCCGATAACCTGTCCAGTTTTAATTCCGCCTCCACCCATCGTCAGGCTGAATGCTCTGCTCCAATGATCCCGACCCGGTCCACGGGCATCCGAATTTAATCGCGGCGTTCGGCCAAATTCACCCGCCGTAATTACCAGCGTATTCTCTAGCATCCCACGTTCATCCAGATCGTTAAGTAAGGCTGCATATCCCTGATCATAAACCGGAACTTCCGTACGTAATCGCGGGAATACTTCTGGGTGATGATCCCACCCATATTTGACATAGCCTTTGACCGTGACAAACCTGACTCCAGACTCAATCAACCGTCGAGCCAGTAATAACCCCTGTCCCACTCGATTACGCCCATAGGCATCGCGAACTCGGTCCGACTCCTGTTCAATATCAAATGCTTTTTTAGCGCGTTGGGAGGTTAGAAGATCGAACGCCTGAGTGTGGAATGCATCATGTGTTTTAGCAAATCGCATCTTCTTGTCCGTGTCCGCCTGAAACTGATCAATGGATTTTAATAGCGTCTGACGATCGGCAAAACGTCGCACTCCGACCGTATCGGGCGTACTAAACGCTTCCACGTTAAAGCTGCTGCTGTTGGGATCACGATCGACCAGAAATGGATCATACTGATGCCCCAATGCTCCTGCTTGTCCCTGCCGGCCGAAGTTCGTGCTTTTCATATCACCCAACTGAACAAACGGCGGGACACCTCCTTGGGTTCCATGGGTCTGCTGCCACTGTAAAACAGATCCAAAACTGGGAGGTATAAAATCTTTGGTATACCGTCGGCCACTGAGAAGATGATGGTCCCCCATCCCATGAGTAGCCGAATAGGAATGCATGGACCGAATTAGTGAAAACTTGTCGTTGCAAGCAGCGAGCCGTGGCATCAATTCGCTTAATTCAACGCCGGATATCCGCGTCTGAATTGGGCTCAACTCACCACGGATCTCTGCTGGAGCATCCGGTTTCAAATCATACATATCGATATGGCTCGGACCGCCAAGCATCCACAGCAGAATGCAATTGACGTTTTTACGTGCCGACCCCGCCTGCAATTGACTTGCTAGCAGACCGGAGAGGGAAATACCCAGCGGTGTCAACGCACCAACGGACAGGAAATCGCGGCGGGTCGTAAGACGTTTGTCTGTGTCGTGGGTCGAGGATGGCATGAATGTATCAACTCTTACCGATTAGTACTTTTACTAATTTTACCAGAATAAAACGCCCTCCGCTCAAAAGTATTCTAGCAATCACCGCAATCTTTTTACTAGTCCGTTTTCCAATAGTGATTACCGCCGACTGGACTAGCTTCGGTTTCATCATTCGCTTGGGAGTTCCCCAAACAAACAGAAACACTCCGCGTTTAAAAAACGCGGAGTGTTTCTGTTACTTGTTAATCCGATTAGTTCGGAAATCTTATGGGATCAGGACTGTATCGATGACATGAATAACGCCATTCTTACAGTTGATATCGACTTTAACAACCTTTGCGTTGTTAACCATTACACCCTTAGAGGTACTGATTTTGACAGTTTTACCACCAATCGTCGTAGCCTCGTTTAGTTTAACAACTTTTTTAGATGTTACACGTCCTTTGACTACATGGTATTTAAGAATCGCTACTAGCTTATCCTTATTCTCAGGCTTGAGAAGACTTTCAAGTGTTCCTTTGGGAAGCTTTGCAAAGGCCTCATCTGTAGGAGCGAAAACGGTGAACTCAGTATCACCGCTCAATGCGTCGATAAGGTCTCCGGCTTGCAACGCCGCGGCTAATGTTTTGAAACTTCCTGCTTCGACTGCCGTTTCAACAATATTTTTGTTGGAAGGTGCATTATTGTTTGCCCCTAAGGCGATACCCGAAGCGAGGACTAGAAGAGCGAAAGAGTATTTAATTATGTTCATCGTTTTTCCCTTTGTTAAATTGTGTTTTTCGTAACGCAATACAATTACACAAGTCCGATAAAAGTCAACAAATTAGAATGACATTTTTGATAAAAACATTTGCGAGACTTATTTTTTGATGGTAGACGTTGACATAGATCGGATGTCGAGATTGATAATCTCCAGTTGTGAAACAACACCCATCGAGAAGTGGCCATCCGTCAGTTAGCCGCGATTTATATGAGCAGCACGAGCCTTTTAGCTGACGGCTCAAACTATGGAAAGTAGTAATTTGTTACAGCATCAAGCTTGCGCTGGGATAAGGATAATCCTTATCTGAATCAGTTTTGGTCGCAATCTATCCGAATGAATCGTGTATTGAGTGACAAAATCCACTGGATCGACTGCATCCAGTGAGACTAGAACGATTCTTTACAAAGCTTCTTAATTTGTCGTGTTGCTGGGTGTGATTGAAATATTTTCTTTCCATTTCAGGCAGATTAATTGCCGGAGATCTCGAATTAAAATATGTCCGTTGACAATTCCTATATGTGCCCACGTATTTGAAGTATCCAGCTTGTAACTATCCAGAATCTCAAGTTTCTCTGGATTGGCATTTAACAGATACAAGGTTCCCGCTTCGTCTAGACCTAGAATGCGATTACCATCAGAAACCATACTCCAGTATTTTCCAAAGGGGGTACTAGTCCACTGAGTTTTTCCGGTTTCAATATCAATACAGGTCACTCTTTGGTTTCGTAGATGCATGTAGGCATATTTTCCAACAATAATGGGCGTTGACATATAACCCTGTACGGTTGTCTTCCATTTTTCTTGCGTGCGATACCCGTTTTCCGTTTTTTGAATCTCTAAGTAGGAAGTACCACCACCATAAGCCGATATGAAAAAACCGGATTTATAGCGACAGGGCGTAATAATATTCATACCCCGAAATGCAGGCACTTCCTGTTTCCATAGTATGGAACCAGAGTCAAGATCCAAGCCCGCCAGGTACTGTCTCGTTTGAACGATCAGTTGGCGTTCTCCGTGTAGTGTTTCGATGATCGGTGAAGAAAAGGCGGATCCATATGTTCCGCCTTTATCGCTAAGGCTGCGCCATAGAATTTCTCCTGTTTCAGCATTGAGTTTGACTAACCCGGCCCCCGCCTGTACATACAGGAAATCGCCGTCCGGCAGTGGCGACGATACATAACCGAATGACGGAATCGGTGTTTTAAATTCCTTGACAAAATCTTTTACCCATAAATCTTTTCCCGTCTTTGCATCGAGGCAAACTAGTAGATCTTTCATGCCGGCAACATATAGACGACCTTTATGAATCGCTGGTGTTGCTCGAATCCAATCACCGTTGGCTTTTGCATAAAACGGTACGGTCATTGCACCTTCCCACTTTTTTTCCCAGCGTTTAGCTCCTGTATTTAAATCAAGCGCTGTAACAACCTCCCATTTGTTGCCTTGTGTTTCAGTTGTGTAAACAAGACCATCAATGGCTAGAGGTCCCGAGTAACTCGGGCCAAAATTAGAAGACCAAGCGGGGTCAAGGTTCTTTTTGTCGAATGAATTTGGCCAGCTGCTGTTTTGAATGATGCCCGTTCTTTGAGGACCTCGCCATTGTGTCCAAGATTCTTGTGCAACGGATACGGATGTATAAATGAGTGAGGCTTGTAAAAACATCAATAATGATAACTTGTTTAAGAACATACGTTGAGTTCCGTAAGATCGAGTGTAATTGTTGGTTTTTGACGCGAAAATTAATACAATACAGAATTACGCAAAAAAGGTTGTTTCAATCAAAAAAAATAAAATTTGACCGATTCCAATTTTTTTTCGTTGGAATCACTGAGGAACCCGCTAAAAAATACTGACTATTTTTATTAAATGAGAGGCACAGCCAAAATGGATATTGCAGTAATTGGCGGTGGGATATCCGGTCTCTCGGCTGCCTATTACCTAGGTAATTCTCATCGCGTTACGTTGTACGAGAAGAATGATTATGTTGGTGGCCATACCAACACAATCATGGTTGATGATTTGGGCACTAAGATTCCCGTAGACACTGGTTTTATTGTGTTGAATGATCGAAATTATCCCCTGTTTCGTCATCTATTAGCTGAATTAAAAATTACTTACCAACCAACGGATATGAGCTTTGGAGTTAAGTGCCCTGATGACGGTCTGGAATACAGTGGTAACGGCTTGAATGGATTCTTTGCTCAACGAAAGAATCTCTTTTCATGGAAGCATTATGGGTTGTTGAAATCTATCATTCGATTTAATCGCGTAGCAAGCGATATGACGGATCTACAATTGACGGGGCTTAGCGTGAAAGATTTCTTCCGTCAAAATAAATTTCCAGAGCGGTTTGTCTGGAAGTATCTGGTACCGATGGGTGCAGCGATATGGTCATGCCCGTTCAAACAATTCATGAATTTTCCAATGCGTTTTGTGGTTGAATTTTTTCGGAATCACGGTTTGTTGACACTTCATAACCGACCCCAATGGTTTGTTATTAACAACGGATCACGAAGTTATGTGGAGGCGATGCTTTCAGCGAATCGATTTCAATATCATACGGATTCCAAAGTTATAGGGATCCAGCGACGTGAAAGCAAAGTTCAATTACTAACGGCGGAAGGGCCTACTTTGAATTTTGACCATGTAATCGTTGCCACGCATGCGGATCAGAGTCTAGCCTTACTTGGAGATGAAGCTACCGAAACAGAAAAAGAGATACTTGAAAGTTTTTCCTACCAAAAGAACAATGCCATTCTTCATACGGATACGTCGATTCTACCGTCCAATCGACGTGCCTGGGCGAGTTGGAATTATCTAGTTGACCAGAAGTGTTCTGAGCATGCCGTGGTGACTTATAATATGAATATACTTCAGGGCATCCAATCAGACACGACTTATTGTGTAACCTTGAATGCGGAGGAGTTGATTGATCCTAATCAAATAATCCGCAAGATTGTTTATCATCACCCGATTTTTAATGAAGATCGAGACCGTATGCAAGCAAGACATGATGAAATAATCAATGCGAGGTCGCTTTCTTTTTGTGGTGCTTATTGGGGAAATGGATTTCATGAAGACGGAGTCCGCAGTGGATTGAAAGTTGTAAAACAAATACAGGATGTATATGGAGGTCACGATGGATAGCTGTATATATCGTGGCATGGTGAGTCACCATCGACGTAGTCCCAACAAGCATCATTTCAGATATCCGCTTTACATGTTGTTCCTTAATTTGGATGAATTGAACGACGTTTTTCGTACACGAGTGTTCTGGTCACATCGATTTCCAACTTTCCATTGGTTTCGTCGCAAGGATCATATGGGGCCCGCTAAGCAGCCTCTGGATGAATCTGTTCGCCGTTTTGTAGAGGAGGAAACTGGTCGGTATCCCATAGGTTCAATTCGTCTACTGACAAATCTTCGGCAGTACGGTTTTCAAATGAATCCAGTTTCATTTTATTATATATACGATACAGACGAGACTGAGAATCTTCAGGCGATTGTGGTAGAGATTCATAATACCCCCTGGAACGAAGAACATTGTTATCTGGTGACTCCAGAGATGTGGAATACCGACAATGCAGATCGCTTACGTACGGACAAACAATTCCACATTTCGCCATTTATGCCGATGGAGCAGACGTATCGATGGGAGATTTGTAACCCCAGTCAGACTCTAAGTATCAAGATGAACGTCGAAGGTGTGACAGGGAAGTGCTTTCAGGTTGCGCTACATATGAAACGAATGCAAATTTCGACACTTAATCTTGCATGGATGGCCGCCCGATTTCCGTGGATGACGGCGTGCATTCTTGTGGGGATCTATTTTCAGGCTTTCCGATTATGGATGAAAAAGACCCCCTTCTATCCGCATCCGGCCAAGAAAGAAAAGACCGCAGGATGAGTTCGAGCTAACAAAGAGATTGTCTGAATTGAAGACAAACGAATATTTATATTTGATATGGTTTAAGGAATATTTCATTGAGTAACACACTTCACAATTTGAGGCAATCCAAGCGGTTACCGCGAGCTCCCATAAGTCGTAGTATGGTTGTTGCTATCCTATCAAAGTTGCAAGGATGTAATTTGACACTTGCAGACCAGTGGGATTGTCTTCCCTGTGGTGACGGTCAAGAAACGAACGATTTAACGGCCGTCTTAAAAGTCACAAATCCGGATTTCTATCGGCATGTTGTTTTGCAGGGTGAACTTGGAGCAGCAGATGCATATGGTGACGGCGACTGGGAGTGTGATCATCTGACTCAATTGTTTCAGATGTTTATCCGAAACCGGCCAACCAGTAAATCATTGACTGGCTATGCCTCGAGACTCCGGGGCCGATGCAGAAACGTTCGCCGTTGGTTTCAAGGCAATAACCGTAAACGTAGCCGTCGTAACATTCACGCCCATTACGATCTCGGCAATGATTTCTTTCAAGTGTTTCTTGACGAGTCATTGAATTATTCATCAGCCGTTTTTGATCATCCTTCTCAGAGCCTTCATGCTGCATCGATTAACAAGATGGATCAATTGTGCCGGGACTTGGAATTGGTGCCAGAAGATCATCTTGTAGAAATTGGTACTGGCTGGGGGGCATTCGCTATTCACGCCGCGACACAATATGGCTGTCGGGTCACGACGACGACCATTTCTGATTCGCAGTATCGTTTTGTCATTAAAAAGGTTCAGGATCTCGGTCTGCAAAATCGGATAACGGTTCTGAATGACGATTATCGAGACCTCGAAGGTGTATATGATAAACTCGTTTCCGTTGAGATGATCGAGGCCGTGGGATACGAGTATCTTCCGATTTTCTTTCAGAAATGTAACTCGTTACTTAGACCTGACGGAAAGATGTCGCTTCAGGCAATTCTGATGAATGATTTACATTTTGATTCCTATGTGAAATCTACCGACTTTATTCGGGAGTTCATTTTCCCTGGTGCATGTTTACCGTGTAAACGAGTGATCGACGATATTCTTGTTCAAAAAACGGAACTGTCAATTGTCCATTCTACGGACATCACGGCGCAATACGCAAAGACTTTACGCTGTTGGCATGATTCGTTAATCGCCAGGAAGGGTGAAATTCTGGACCTAGGATTTGACGAACGTTTCTTAAGGATTTGGGATTATTATTTGTGCTATTGCGAAGCTGGCTTTATGGAAAGGCACTGTACGACGGTACAAATGAAGCTTCAGCGCGAGAATGTATCATGAGACTCGTTATTGTTTCATTACTAATTAGTTACATAGCTATTTCGTTGGCCATGATTTTATTGTGGTGGTGGCAGCAAAGATCCCTCCGTCCAAGTGTTGTGGATGTCGCTTGGAGTTTTGGTGTTGCCGGTTTGTCAATATTACAGCTTCTCCTAGTCCCGACGGATCTTGTTGCTCGGCATTGGTTGGTAGCCCTGATGATTGGGATTTGGGGAGGGCGACTCGGGATAACACTTTTAATCCGCATCATGAAACTGCCAGAAGATGGGCGCTATAGAAATCTGCAACAACAATGGAAATCCTCTTTCCATAAGAAAATGTTTTGGTTTTTTCAGTTCCAAGCTTTTGGCTGTATGCTTTTTGTGCTTCCGTTTGCAATGATTGCGCAGGCAGTGGATCCACTGAACATGTTGGATTACATAGGTATTGGAGTTTGGTTGATTGGGATTATCGGAGGCCTCATCGCTGACAAACAGCTCACACGGTTTCGATTGGATAAAAAAAATCAGGGTGTTGTTTGCAAGCAGGGATTGTGGCGTTACAGCAGACATCCAAACTATTTCTTTGAATGGATACATTGGTGTAGCTATGTTTTCATGGGTTGGACAGCACCTCTTGGATTCTTATTAATGATGACACCTCTTGTGATGTTGTATTTACTGCTTCGAGTGACTGGAATACCAACATCAGAAAAACAAGCGATTGCGTCGCGTGGGGAGGCGTATCGGCAATATCAGTTGGAAACATCTTCGTTTGTTCCATTGCCTCCCCGCATAGTCTTACAGGATAAAGGAATAGAATAAATGAGAAATTTGGAATCGATTGGAATGCAGTTAGCCGAAAATGGACGTATTCCGGACAAACTAGTACGGTATAAAATCCGTCAGTTGTGTCAAGAAAGATTGGATTCACTTATTGGCCAGGATGATTCAAGGTTGTGGGTGGAACACAATGGGGAAAAGCCTATCGCGGTAGAGACTGATAAAGCAAATGAACAGCATTATAAATTGCCCGCAGAATTCTTTCGACTTGTCCTTGGAGACAATCTTAAATACAGCAGTGCGTATTGGGATGGTGACATAACGAATCTAAATGAAGCAGAAGAACGCGCACTACAACTGACGTGTGAACATGCGGGTATCAAAGACGGAATGACGATTTTGGAGCTCGGCTGCGGTTGGGGCTCGTTAACGTGTTACGTGCTGCGTCACTATCCCAAATGTCGAGTAGTTGCTGTCTCCAATTCAAGTTTGCAGCGTGAATTCATCACGGAACGACTCGTCAATAACGGTTGGAAGGATCGCTGCGATGTAAAGACATCGGACATTAATGACTTTCAGTCGACAGAGACATTTGACCGTGTTGTTTCGGTAGAAATGTTCGAGCATGTTTCAAATCATCAAGCACTCTTTGATCGGATTGGCAAATGGCTCTCTCCCACCGGTAAGATTTTCGTTCATGTTTTTTGTCATGAAAAATATTCTTATCGTTTTGAAGTTGAAGGGAGTGCGGACTGGATGGCAAGACATTTTTTTACGGGTGGTGTCATGCCGTCAGAAATGACACTTCCCAAT
Organism: uncultured Planctomycetaceae bacterium; assembly: GCA_963934735.1. Lineage (GTDB taxonomy): Bacteria > Planctomycetota > Planctomycetia > Pirellulales > Pirellulaceae > UBA721. The sequence continues at coordinate 7,333 of CAWVZW010000046.1, read as the reverse complement.
GCTGCTATCGGTTTTGAGCTCGAACAATCTTGGATTTGGAATGGAATCCATTATCAGCGAACATCAGATCAATGGCTCAAGAATATGGATGACGAGAAGTTGAATATCATGCGAATTTTTCGTGAACATTATGGTAACAAAGCAAAAGTATGGTGGGGACGCTGGCGAATGTTTTTCTTGGCGGTTTCCGAGCTTTTCAAATTCGATCAAGGAAAGCAATGGCGTATCGCTCATTATCTTTTTCAACCCTCCCCCCAAGTCAGCGAGCGTTGAATGACAACGAATACCACCGATACTAAATACTCGTCAGAATCCAATTGTGGTTCAATGGATAAACAACGGTCGACGATCCTGAATCATGGGGGAATCAATTCTGACGGACGGTATGTGCTGTACTGGATGACTTCGTCTCGTCGCGTGACATGGAATTTTGCGCTTGATTTCGCAGTAGCTGAGGCCAATCGCCTCCGAAAACCACTGTTGATTATGGAACCGCTGAGAGTAAATTCCCGTTGGTCCAGTCGGCGTTTTCATGAGTTTATTGTCGATGGCATGAAAGAGCATTCCGAAGTATGTCGCAATGCGACCGTCGCCTATTATCCGTATATCGAGTCTGAAAGTGGAGCTGCAACCAATCTACTTGATCGTCTTGCCGAAAATGCCTGCTTGATTGTTACTGATGATTTTCCGTGTTGTGTACTATCGGAATTAAAGCATTTTGCTCGCCGATTCAATACGCGTTCCGTGGCAATAGATTCCAACGGAATATTACCAATGACCAGTGGACCCAAAACATTTACCACAGCCTATTCATTTCGGCGATTTTTGCATAAGGAATTGAGACCTCATTTACTAACCTATCCAATTGAAAACGGGTTGGAGCAATTAGTTTGCCGATGTTTTCTCGAAGACCTAGTCGATGAAAAGACATTATCCGATTTTCCGGCAACGAGCCTGCTTGCTAATACCTGCTCGCTGCCAGTTCTAGATCAGATTGCTTACCCGTCGATAGTGAATCCAGTTACGTGTAATGGGGGCACATCCGTAGCTGTGGAGTTGTTGTCACAATTTCTGGAAACAAAATTGACTTCTTACGGCGAAAGAAGTCAACCGGATAAAGACGTTCAGAGTCATCTTTCGCCCTATCTTCATTTTGGCCATATATCAGCACATGAAATTCTTTACCGCGTGTTGGAAAAGGTATCTTTTAATGTGTTGCAGTTATCTGAAAAAGCAACAGGACAGCGTCAAGGTTGGTGGAATCTATCCGCAGAAGTGGAAGGATTTCTGGACCAGCTTATTACGTGGCGTGAACTTGGTTTTAACATGTGTTCGCGGGAATCAAATTATGCACAGTACGAATCTTTGCCGGACTGGGCATTAAAAACACTTGAAGCACATTCTAGTGATAATCGTCCGGAGATATATACTTTGGAGCAGTTAGAACATGCTGATACAGCAGATTCGCTCTGGAATGCTGCGCAGTTTCAGTTGTTAAAAGAGGGTGTCATGCATAATTATTTGAGAATGCTGTGGGGCAAAAAAATACTTCAGTGGTCACCCAGTCCGCGTGAAGCCCTGTTTCGCATGATCCATTTAAACAATAAATATGCACTCGATGGACGTAATCCGAATTCTTATGCCGGTATTTTCTGGGTACTCGGTCGGTATGATCGAGCCTGGGGACCGGAGCGACCCATCTTTGGGAAAGTCCGGTATATGACCTCAGAAAACACGCGTAGAAAATTGAAAATGTCCAATTATTTAGCGAAATACAGCGTCAGCTAATTTTCCGATGGTGTTGCTAGACTAACAGACGCCAGCCTAGGATATGACTCCATAAAATTTTGCAGCTGAAGAATTGAATCGCAATAAATCGAATGCCTAACTTCTCGACGCAGATCCGGTGTAAATGCTCCTCCGCCGATAACCAACGGGATCTGATTTGGCCGCTTAATCCACAACTCATGCATTTCTGCGATAAATCGATCGCGATTTTCGATGTGGTTAACACTGACCCAAAGAAGATCCGCCTTTTTATCTAAGGCTGAGGTGAGAATGGATGAGGCTGGAATATTGGTGCCAAGTGAACATGCGTTCCAGCCCATTGAATTTAAAGCGATTTCAACCATAAGCGTTGGTAATTCATAATGATCGCCACTGAGAGTTCCACCTAAGGCTAAAAATCGCGGATGGTTGTTTTTCGTTAAGGTCCTAAACCTCTCGATTGCTCGACGACAAATCTGACAAGCTTGCCGTTCCTGATAGATATCGATACTTCCACAGTTCCACTCGTCACCAATGTTTTTGAAAACGACACTGATAATATCATCGAACAAGACTGGAAGAGGCAACTTAGAAAGAAACAATCCCATAATAATCGCCAAGGAAAGTTCCTCGTTGTTGCTAACCAACGAATCTTGTAATTGAGCGATTGCTTGTTGGGTGGACCAAGTTTGCTTCCCCAACATTGAAGGCAGTCCAAGTATTTCAGGATCAGCAATGGCATGTTTAGAATTGCGGAGGAATTGAAGAACCTCATCGATTTCTATTTTGCGATGTCCACCTGGTGTATACGTCGTGTGTATCACACCGTCATCACACCATCTTTTCACAGATGATTCACTGACCCCGATTGCCTTAGCGAGTTGTTTTGGTGAAACCGATTTAGCCATGAAACTTGGTATTTTATTTTGAGGATATTAATACACCGATATAAATAAGATTAACGCCGAGTGACTGTTTTCCAACCCTATTGGTACCGATAAAATGTCAATTTTCAGTTATTTTTGATAAAAAAACCGTTTTGGACGTTTAGGTGCTTGATTAATCCGATATAACAGCTATAGTTTAATATAAATGAACGTTTTGGATGTTTTAAATCAATCAAGTTAGGGAATAAATCGCCATGTCAGTTTACAACGGTACCGTTTCTTTGCAGGATTCCCATTTTGAGGAAGCTGACTTACAGCAACGGCAAGTTACGGAAAATCCCGTCGTCGAAACCCGTATTCCACCAATCAAATCGTCCGTCGTTCTCGACACGATTTTTTTTAATTCGGCGCAAAGCGTTGGGGAATACAGTTGCCAGAGTCTGGTCAACGATGCGATCACGGAAGACATTGGTTGTCCTTATAAATCACCTGCTTTCCTTTCATCAATTCCAAGCCATATGAAACGACTTTGTGAATATAAGTTGTTGTCAGCGGAAATGGAGCAACACCTTTTCACCAAGCTGAATGCATGTAAGTTTCATATTCGTCAGGTCTTACAAGCGGTGGATACGTTTGCTCCGTCGATAGAGCAGGTCGAAACGGTGGAAGCCCTTGAAAGCACGTACCATAAAATTCGAAGCGTCCTGATTCAATCAAATACTCGTCTGGTGATTTCGGTGGCTAAACGGTACACCACCAAAGCTATTACTTTTGATGATCTGCTTAGCGCCGGGATCGAAGCGCTCGTTGAAACGATCGATAAATTTAACGTGCTCCTTGGATATCGATTTAGCACTTATATGTGTACGGTTCTAAATAGAAAATGCGCAAGATATCGCGAGAATTTTTTTAAGTCATCTTCTCGATTTGTCACGGGCCTCGATGACGGGGAGTTCGCTGTTGCGGAACAAAACCACGATAAACCAATTACCCCAGAAATGTCCGAAGAATTACAGGAACGGCTTGGCATGATTGATGGCCGAGCTTTCTATATTCTGCAAAGACGATTTGGGTTGGACAATGCCCCCAGGGCAACATTACGCGAGCTTGCCGATGAACTTTTGATATCAAAAGAACGAATCCGTCAGATCGAGAAAAAGACACTCTCGGAAATCAAACGTTCAATTTTGAAATCGCAGGACAGTCTTCTCACTTCGGAACTGATTGGGTTGGAATAGCAATGTATTGTTTCGCAATAAAAAACGATTGGGGAAAAAACTATGGTCTTACCGATAAATGATGCGAAGGGAAAGCTCAGGATAGGAGTCTCTGGCTGCCTGCTTGGGAAGATGGTCAGATTTGACGGACAACACGCACAAAGCAACTTTGTTCGTTGCTTAGCAGAGGAGCATGCCGAATTTGTTAGTTTTTGCCCAGAAGTGGAAATGGGGATGTCCATTCCACGAGAACCCATAAGGTTAGTAAATGAAAATGATGAAGTTGTTTTGAGAGGCAGCCGTTCATTACAAGATTACACTAGTCAGATGCGTGAGTTTTCTCATGCGAAAGTGAAAACACTGATAGCGATGGATCTTGATGCTTGTATCGTTAAGAGTAAATCTCCGTCATGTGGCATGGAACGCGTTAAAGTCTATTTGGAAAACGGTCATCCCGCTAAAAGAGCGGCCGGGATTTTTACTGCAACGTTACGAGCCCTAGCTCCCGATCTTCCGGTAGAAGAAGAAGGAAGGTTGAATGATCCGGTTCTTCGAGAGAACTTCTTTCTCAGAGTTTATGCCCGCCGGCGTGTAAAACAACTATTCCAGAAGGCGTGGCGGCGTGGTGACGTAGTAGAGTTCCACCGCAGGGAAAAATTTCTCTTACTTTCACAAAATGAAAGCACTTACCGAAAGCTTGGAACATTGGTAGCGAATATTTCTCAATTTCCCAGAGCTAACTTTAAAGACAGTTATATGCGTTTATATTTAACATCTTTTGAAAATCGTTTTAGCGTTAAACGCCATGTCAACACTTTGCACCACATGTATGGGTTTCTCAAAAAAGATATGAGTGCTTCTGTAAAATCATTCTTTCACAGCACGCTCACTGATTTTCGCGACCAATTGATTCCCCTGTCGGTTGTTATTGCTGTATTGCATGGACTTATACACGATCTGAACAATCAATATCTGGCCACGCAATCCTACTTGCAACCATTTCCCAGATCATTGTCATTGAGAAACTTCATAACTTGTTGAACGGACCATAGATGAGCATGCCCGAAAAAGTAGAATCGCCGTCGGATTTTGATTGTATTGTGATCGGCGGGGGCCCCGCGGGCTCAACTGTAGCAACGATTGTTTCACGGGCCGGATTTTCGGTGCTTTTGGTCGAACGAGAAAAGATGCCGCGAGACCATGTTGGCGAGTCACTGATGCCTTCCTGTAATTCAATTCTCGAGCGACTTGGTCTCAGCGCACAATTGCAGGACATGGGTTTCCCCAAAAAAATTGGGGTTCAGTTTGTGTCGGCAGATGGAAACGAATCCCGCCCGTTTTTATTTCGAGAGCACGACGATCGAGATACATCTGATATTTGGCACATTCAACGCGATGTATTTGACAACCTTTTACTCGACAATGCACGGGCCGCCAACGTCACGGTAATGGAACAGGCCCGAGTTCACCGTGTCGAATTTGATAGCTCCGGGCGAGCCAATGGCGTTTCGATTACATCTGGAACAGAAACGTTCTCGAAAACAGGTCGCGTCGTAGTTGATGCCACGGGACAGCAAGCAGTGATTGCCAACCAATTGGGGTTAAGGGAATTTGACACCGCCAGACGTAATGCTGCAGTCTGGACCTACTACGAATCAAAAACGGATCAATTCGATCTAAATGCGGTGACTATCATTGCGAAATTGGAAAAAAATGCGGGCTGGTTTTGGTACATCCCGCTAAGTCGACGGCAGGTGAGTGTTGGGTTAGTTGGTGAACGAGATCATTTATTCCCTTCTGGTCGAGATATTAAACAGGCCTTTGAATGGGGGTTCGGGCAATGCCCTGCAATTAAAGATCGGCTGGCGGTGGCCAAAGCGAATATTGCTCAGGATTATATTGTCGCCCGAGATTTCTCCTATCAATCCAAGCGTTCGTCTGGTGATGGCTGGGTTCTGGTGGGTGATGCAAAGGGTTTTATTGATCCCGTCTATTCAACGGGAGTGTTTTTGGCACTTCGCTCAGGTGAACTGGCCGGTGATGCGATCTGCCATGCATTACAAGTTGACGACACTTCTGCAGAGATGCTTGCTACCTGGATTCCTGATTACGAGCGCCGGGTAAACTGGTTACAACAACTGGTTGATCTTTTCTACGATGGTGATTTTCAATTCGGATCCTTCTTTGCGGATCATCCTGATCAAGTCAGTACTTTATCCGATTTACTCATGGGTCGAATCTATGAAATCGAATCCCAACCTCATGAGTTGTTCAAGAAAATCACCCAATGGAAACGGCAGCAGCAAACTTTGTGCTGAGGAATCCACGATCGGCTTACTTTTGTAAACCGTCGCATTTCTGAAATCTAACATCGTACACAGTTGCGGAAAAAACTTGATTAAAGACGTGATTAAACCAGACGAAGCGCAATTTTATTTATTGTTTTATCGCGGGGGCTCGCAATACTTTTTCATCAACACAAGCAGCCTTGCTTGAAGAAGCTTTAATATTCAACAGAAAGACTGACAATGATTCAGGAAACCGGTGCACGGCGTATTTACCTAGTCGCAGCTTTACTCTCTTTCATCCTTTCGGTTTCGCTATGGTTCTCTGGTTCCCGCGAGCAGGGGCTCTTCGTCGGCCTTTGGGTACCATCTATTTTAGCTTTAGGTAGCCTCATGCTACGTACCAATGGGAGACAGAGCCATGGATGATATTGTCATATTCATTTTTGGCTGCATTGTAGCTGTCGTCTCAATTGGCGTCACCGTTCTGTTGGCATCTGCCGAATCGTAAACGTAAACAAATATTTTCAAACCTTATATGTTTCGCTGATGTACTGAAACGAAAAGTTGGAGTGAGCTATGTCTACAGACGATAAATTCAGCTGCATGGAAATTTGGGGTGGAAACAAGTCTATCGACAAAGATTTTCAGACGCCGGGTCTTGAATTCTCTATTTTCAGTCAACCTTGTTCCAATGCGAAAGCTGGTGGTGACGTTATTTATACCAGCCAATGTGCTTCAGGAAGGATAACGAGAATTGTTCTGGCTGATGTTTCAGGGCATGGGCAATTAGCTTCTAAAACGGCCAATGACTTACGCGATTTAATGCGAAAGTACATTAACTACATTCAACAATCAAAATTTGTGGAATCAATGAATCACAAATTTAATGTGTTGCAAACCGATGAACATTTTGCAACGGCCGTGGTGATGACTTATTTTCAACCGACTCGAATCCTACAGTTGAGCAACGCTGGTCATCCGCCTCCGCTTTATTACTCGAGTACGAAGGGATCATGGTCGTTTATCTATCAACCAAGGGATAAGCAAGAGGAAATGGACGACATCCCTCTTGGAATCCTACCTTCAACGTGCTATTCCTCTGAAAAGGTTAAATTATCTGTTGGCGATGTTATTCTGACTTACAGCGATGCGTTGATTGAATGCCCTTTTCACG
>CAWVZW010000045.1:0-30134 GCA_963934735.1 uncultured Planctomycetaceae bacterium | reverse complement strand
ACTTAAGATGTCACGCGCAAAGAAAATTAGTTTGCTAGTGCTGGTTGTTGTTGTACTAGTGCTGGTTGTTGTTGTAATTTCCGGCGGATGGTTTGCTAACAATCTCCGTATTGAACGCAATCGACAGGCACAACGTAAAGCCGATGAGCGTAAACCCGATCAACATACCAAAAATGTTAAGCCAATAAGTGATATGGAATTAACGAAGAACGAACATCCCATGGATTCGGTGTTATTGATTGCCCGCGATTCATTGAAACATATAACCGAAACCATTACGGATTACACAGCTACCTTAACCCGCCAAGAACGAATCGGCGAAGTTCTGACCGCGAAGAACACAATCTACGCCAAAATCCGCAATGAGTTTGAAAATCAACCCTTGTCGGTGTATGTTCGTTTCAGCGAGCCGTCCGCCGTCCGCGGACGAGAGGTAATTTGGGTGGCTGGAGAAAATGAAAATAAGATTACAGCGCACGAAGGAGGGTTGTTAAATTTATTCCGAGTCGTGCAGCCGCATGATGGATTTATTGCGATGATGGGTAGCCGCTATTCGATTGCGGAAACGGGCATTCAGCGATTGATGGCAACGTTGATTCTGCATGCTTTGCACGACCGAACATATGATGAATGCGAAGTACAGTTGTCCGAAGTACAGTCGGCAGGTGTTGCTTGTCAACGAATTCGAGTCGTCCATCCAATTGAACGTGAACATTTCATTTTTCATATCGTTGAAGTTGACATCGATTCACAACGTAATATTCCTGTTCGCTTGGCGTCGTGGATGTGGCCGGAAACTGATGGCGGAGAACCACCGTTAACGGAAGAATATATTTATACAGATATTAAACTTAATGTTGGTTTAACCAACGACGATTTTAATCCGGACAGCGAACAATATAACTACCCCGACTGACACGCGTTCTCCCGCCGTTTGTTTTTCCCCTGACAACCAAAAATAATCATATGACTAACAAATTTAGTAACGCTTTGATAACCAATGCAAATTGGTCTGAGGAAGTTGAAAAGTGTTGTCAGACGCTTGTCGCAGACATCGCCGGTTCCCCGAACATTGCGATTGTATTTGTATCTCCCCATTTTGCAGACGAGTTTCAAGAAATAGCGGATGCGATTCAAGAAAAGTTACAACCGATCAATATGATTGGTTGCGTGGGCGACAGCATTGTCAGTGGTGGTCGCGAAATTGAAGGGGACCCGGCGATTACTATCTGGGCTGCTGCATTGCCGGATACAAAAATTGAAACGGCTCATTTATTATTGGAACGTGTTTCCGCTGGTGGAATTATATCAGGCACGGAAGAATTACCATTTGAGCAGATCACTGTGCGTCAAGAATCGGCGTTGATTGTCCTAGGTGAACCCTTCAGCTTTCCAGCCGATCTGTTGTTGTCTCAATTAGCAGAAGATTGTCCGGAGTTGCAAGTGCTAGGTGGTATGGCATCGGGATTTCAACAACCAGGGAAAAATTTAGTGCTAGTTAACGGCACCGTGTGTTGCGAAGGGGCAGCAGGGTTGCTGATCGATGGTGGAGTTAAAGTTCATAGTGTTGTTTCCCAAGGCTGCCGACCAATTGGAGATCGGCTGGTTGTCACGAAAGTCGAACAGAATTTGGTACTCGAGCTGGGCGGAAAACCAGCAATGAAGGTGTTGGAAGAAATGTTTATGAGATTGCCGACCAGTGACAAGGAATTAATGAGTAAAGGATTTTTCTTGGGCCGCGTTATTAGTGAGTATCAGGATGATTACGAAATGGGGGACTTCTTGATTCGTAATGTGATGGGTATAGATACCGACCGTAGAGCTGTTGTTGTCAATGATTATTTCAAGGTAGGCCAGACGGTTCAATTTCAAGTCCGCGACGAAGGTTCAGCCAGCAATGAATTACGACAATTACTGACAAAAAATGAGTCCGCTGAAGTCAAAGGTGGGTTAGTATTTACCTGTAATGGCCGTGGTACCAAATTGTTTGCGGAACCCGATCATGATGCTGGGGTTATAAAAGAGACGGTTGGTGAGATTCCATTGGCTGGGTTTTTTGCTCAAGGTGAAATTGGCCCGGTTGGCGGCGAAAATCATATACATGGGTATACGGCGAGCGTTGTGTTATTTGAATGAGGGTAAAAATGATCGCAAAGAGAAAAAATATTTGGTTGCCCGCACTGGCCGTTTTGTTCCTAGCAACGAATGTCGGTGGACTCGAGGTAGTCGACGATCAATCGCGCGGTAAGAAATCGCTCGCGGCACTGCAAGATTATGTGGGAACATGGAAAGGGGCCGGTCAAGTGCGACGTGGCTCAACGCAGGGCGCCTGGATTGAAGAGAGTGAATGGGTGTGGCAATTTGATAAACAGGGTGCCGCCATTGTGCAGAAAAGCGCTAAGGGCAAGTTTGTCAGGCAATTGGAATTGCGAGTTTCTCAACAGCCGGGTGCGTTTGTGGCAACTGTAAAAACACCCCAAGGTGTTGAGCTTCAATTTGCGGGTAAGCTTGACGAGAGTGGTCGTCTGGTTCTAGTGAATAAGGATCCACAAAATCAAGTGGTGGGTCGTATTTCGATTCGAATTGTAGCCGCCGGCAAACGCATGATTGTGATGTATGAAAAACTATTAACGGGAACGCTGTACACGCGATTGGGTGAATTAGGATCGACTCGAAAGGGAAGCATGTTCGGCGGCGGTGCTACGATGATTGAGTGTATTGTGTCAGGAGGTAAAGGCACGATTCCCGTGACGTTTAACGGGAAGACTTATTACGTTTGCTGTAGCGGGTGTCGAGATTATTTCAATGACAACGCCGCTGAAGTTGTCGCCGCAGCAGCCGCTGATTGAGCTTGTAGAGGTGTCGCTAGTTAACGGTTGGCAGCATTTGTTCTTGGTACCGCATTAGATTTGTTTGCAGTTGCGGCAGTAGATTTGCCCGTTGCTGATTTGTTGCTTGCTCAATCGCTTGATTTTGGTGCGCGATCGCTTTGTCATAATCACCAACGGCTGCAGCGATCATACCGCTCGCGGCAGCATGCTCCGCCGGAAAACTATTGTGGTCGATACTATCTAATAGCAGACGTGCTTGCTGAGGATTGCGTTTGGATTCATCTGTGGGAGCGGACATCGCAAGAATTGCCATGAACTGTAATGGCACATCGTCTTCATAAATAGTCAGTGCTAATTCGAGGTGTGTTTGCGCTTGTGAGAATTGACCTAACTGCAGGTAACATTTGGCGACCGAAGTCAGCCCCTCGTGGTTGGCAGGTTCGCGTTGGATTATCAGTAGATATTGCTGCAATGCCTGCTCCGGTAAATCTTTTTCAAACAAAGCGTCACCATATTTCATCAAAATGATGTGGTTGTTCGGGCCGAGTTTTGCTGCTTGGCTCAGCAACTTTATTGCCTCGTCGGCGTTTCCCGCCGCTTGAGCAATGATGCCGAGGTTCGCGAGTGCTAGAGAATTCTTTGGCGCAAGCTCTAAGGTTTTCAAAAAACAGTCTGTGGCATTTTCATTGTCCGCTAATCGTAAATAAGCGACACCCAGATTTAAATACAACGTTGGATCGGTGGTATCAAGTTCAATCGCTTTGATGTAGTTGTCGCGTGCCGCTGTAGCGTTGCCCTGTTTGAATAAATAATTGTCGCCACGAATCCGGAAAGATCGCGCGGTGTGTTTCAACTCTTCGAGTCGTGCTTGGAAAGGATCCGCTAGCGCAACAACGCCTTCGCCGTTTTGATATTGCTGCTGGTGGTACTTGGCCTGTCGCATGTTTTCTACTTTGCGATATGCCATCATCAAACTGTAATGGACGTTGGTCGCTCGCGGTGATGATTCCAAGGCCTTCAATAAATGGGTTATTGCTGCACTCGGATTACTCTGCATATATGTTTTTCCGAGGGCCAGATGGCAGACTGCATCATCGATATTCGGCCCGACCGTTAACGCTGTTTGAAAGGAAGAGCGGGCATCTTCGTCCAGCGTGAGTTCTAGTTGGCATTCACCTAAGCGAAACAGCGTAGCAAGTTTTTGTTTGCTTGTGCCCTTTTGTTCGTTGAGTAGTTTGATCGCAATTTTATATTGTGCGACAGCGGTCGCAAAGTCGCCGTTTTTTCGCAACGATTGAGCCAAGTGATAATGCCACGTCGCCGGTGCTGCTTCAGCGAGAATAATGGCATTTTGGTAACAGATAATTGCTTGGTCAATAATCCCGTAGCTTTGAAAAGCGTCACCTACATTTGCGTATTGTTCGGCGAGTTCCGCAAACGTAAGTGGTGTTCCCTCAAAAGATTGACTTTGTAGTAACTCTTTTGTCAGTGCTGAAAGTGTTTTCTGCGCGGTTGGGTCTAGATTCCCAAGAGACGGCTTTTCAATGAGTTGTACGCCGGCGGGCATGTCCGGTTTGGAATTACAGCCAGTGATGAGAGCCAATAGTCCCAGTAACCCTAGTGCTGCTAGACGTAGGAATGGTTTGGGATATGACCTGACTGGCAACCGACGATCATGGACCATTGGTCACCTCCGCGCCAGTTTGCTGCTGCAGTGTCAGATATTGGTTTACGGATTGGTCAGACCACCGCTCGACACGCCCATCGTGCCAATAAACCGTTATCGCGGCCGATTTGTTGCAGTCTGCTAAGCCAACGATGACCCGAGCATCATTCGCAGATAAGTAACTTCCGTCAGTACGTGGGACTCGCCATTTTACCGTTTGGCCGGCTTGTTCGATCTTAATACGACATTGGACAACAGGAGCGGTTGACTCTTGGGAAATGAGTTGGATTCCCAACCAATGATTGTCAGTACCTACATTGTTTAGGAACAGTCGTGCGGGACCCGTGTTGTTGCCAACTAAAATATCGATATCGCCATCATTGTCAATATCGCCGAAGGAGGTACCGCGACTAATTTCGACGCCGGCGCATAACGAGCCCGCGACTTTGGTCATGTCTTCAAATCGTGTTCCGGCTATATTGCGAAATAGTTGGTTTACTTCCTGTAACGGGTATTCTTGTCCACTACGCTGCTGTTTCTCTACAAAATTGGTGGCGCCGTTGGCCATGAATAGGTCGAGCCAGCCATCGTTGTCATAGTCAAACCACGCCGTTCCGAAGGCGGTATAGCCGATGCTCGGTATTCCCAAGCCGAATGCCTTGGTTTGATCTTCAAAATTGCCATCGCCAAGGTTAATGAAAACGGTGTTGGTTTCCTCAGCCCAGTGTCCCATGATCAAGTCATCATCACCGTCCCCATCAATGTCAGCGGCATCGACACCCATACTACCTTCAACGAGTCCGTCGGCATTGCATGCACAACCACGCAGCAAAGCTTCATCGGCAAAGGTGCCATCTTGTTTGTTGATCCACAGTTGATTGGCTGCCGCGTCGTTGGCGACATAAATGTCGATCCACCCGTCTCGGTTGAAGTCGCGACAGAGAACGCCTAGTCCAGGTCCCGAAACTCGAGCGATTCCGGATTGAGCGGAGACATCTTGAAAAGTGCCGTCCTGATTGTTTATGAACAAGCGATCGGAAACCGGCGTTTCGCTTTGTGGTCCGCAATAGCCAACCGCGCCACTGGAATGATAGCAGGGACGGTGCGTGTCGTACCCAAATGTGACATAGTTGCACACGTAGAGGTCAAGCCAACCATCATGGTTGACATCGACAAACGCCGTGCTGGTCCCCCATTCTGGAGATTCTACACCGGCGTGTTTGGTGACGTCTGTGAATGTTCCATCTTGATTATTTTGAAATAGCTGGTTTTCACCCCAGTTGGTGACGTACAAATCTTGGAAGCTATCGTTATTGAAATCACCTACTGCGACACCCATACCATACCCAAAAGCACGAATGCCGGATTGTTCTGTAACGTTGACGAACTTAACGCTGGTATTGCCGGCGTCGTCGACGGTGATGTCGTTGCGGTATAGTTGATCGCGTGGTTTAGATTTAGGCGGGTAAGTGGAATCTTCGAGTGTAGTGTTTTGACCGAGAAGTGAACCTTGCACGAGGTAGATATCCAAATCTCCGTCATTGTCGAAATCGAAGAAGACGGTGCCCGAGCCCATCAGTTCGGGAAAATAGAGTTCACCAGTCATGCCATTGTAGTGTCTGAAATCTAAGCCAACTTCCTGGGTGACTTCGGTGAAAAGGTTCAGAGAAACAGCGGTAGTTGGTTGGGATGTATTGCCGTGGGTATTTGGTTTAAGGGCTGGATCGGAATCACAGCCACACACAAGTATCATCCAGCATGTGCAGCAACGAAGTAGATTATAAGTAAACGATTTCATGGGTTTCTTATAACATTAAAGCGGCCGCGCGATAAGGGAATTCCTATCGTGCGGCCGCGGTGGGTAATGATGGTCTTAGTTGAAAATAGGTTACGGACACAAGTGAAAACTTGCTAATACGGCATGCCTATTTGACTGATTGTTCAACAGTGATTTCCAAAGCGAGGCCGGCTGGCAAGTCCATGTTAGCAATGGTCAGCGTAATTTCACCAGAAACCTTTAGCTTGAGATTAGACTTAACAACACGCCCTTTTTTGGCATCAAACAACAGGGTAGTCGTCCCAGTGATGATTTTTAAGGCGCTGTCGGATACCGCGGGTGCACCAGCTGTCGCTGCTGGTTGTTCAAAATCAACTTCGGTGAATTTGATATCGACTTGATGCAACGTTACTCCATCTTGCTGAACAGTTCCGACGTATTTCTGTTCCGACGTAAGTTCGAACATGGCGCCTTGTCCGAGGTCGAGAGTCGTTTCAGAATCCCAAGTGTCACCGACGTTTACGGGTTTGTCATTGAAGTCATCTATTTCATTTTGTGCTTTCTCTTTTAGCGCGTCACCGTCCAACTCGCCGCCGAGCATTGCTTTTGCTTGATCGTCGAGTGCATCCAAACCTTCCGCTTTGACTTCCATTTTTACAATATCACCGTTCTTGGCATGAACAATAGTAGTGCGTGATTTTGATAATGCTTCCATTAAGGGCAATATAAAATCAAGCTGGGTGCCTTGAGGTGTATTTTCGCCGTTGGAGTCGAATTCTATTTTGATACCACCAGGCAGAGAAATTTTGTTTTCAAAGGAAGTATACTTTGACGAATAAGTAACGTTACCATCGGAATCAGGTTTGCTGACATCGGTTTTCGCAGTTACTTTACGCGTATTCGCGGTGTCAATTTCTTGCCCCATAATCGACAACTTTTGATTCACTTTGAAAACCATGTTTGTTTCGAAGGAACCTGGAGCTTGGACACGTGGTTTGATAATGATTTGAGCGGAAGCAAAAGGCGCTATAAGTAAAGCGACCGTCAATGCTAGAAAAAGAGTTCGTTTAAACATGTGTATAGTCCTTTAAAAAATGGTGAGTTTGAATGTTAATTTGGTTAGGGAATCTGCCAACTTCGCTTGAGATCTAATGTCAAATGAGCGGTTTTCTTGGTTCGTTTCGTTTTGAATGTAATATCACCTGTTAGCGAAAGGTCTACGCTCGACTTGAAGATGCGTCCGTGGTGACTGTTGAACCAATAGGTTTTGTCAGCCTCGACGATCGTAAGGGGATCGCCTTGAGCATAGGTTTCCGTGTCGCGAGTGAAGACACCTTCGTTAAATTCTACGGTGACTTGGTGAAGCATTTGTTTCGATGTAGGGTGTTCTGCTTTGGCTAAATAGGTATGCGTAGTCTTAAACAAAAACTGTGAATTGTGGCTGAGCGGAATCGAAATGATTTGATCCCACGAATCATTAATTTTAACTGGAGCAATGTGGTATTGGCTAAGTGCTTGCTGACGCCGTTTTTTTACCGTTGCTGTATCAAGGTCAGCAAAAACCAACGTTTGTGTTTCCTCTGGAAGTGTAGCAAATGTCGAATCGATTGTTAGATTGAATATATTTCCTGATTGGTCGAGTTGGGTAGTGATGGTTGCATCGCAAATTGCATCAAACAGGGGAACTTCTGCTTTCGAATCCGTGGAGTCAAAGGCAAAACGGATATTACCCGGCAATCGGGTTGAGTTTTTGAGTTGCTCGACCGTCTCTGTAATCGTTACGTAGCCGTTTTCGTTTGGTTTACTGACTGTATGGAGTGTTGTTTTGGTTTGTTGTTGTGTGGTTTTATAGTCGATGTCGTCAAGCACGATCAATTGGGAAAGTTCAAAAGAATGTACGATTTTGAAGGTGCCGGCTGTGGGTACTTGTGGTGCCAGACGGACCTGGCCGTGCAGGCTTTGGTGAGGGTGAGCGAGCACCAATAGTAACACGATTGTTAGTGTTTTGGGCATCTGGTAATAGTAATGTTTACGGAAAAATTGAAAATGTCGAGGGATCCTTAGTTATACGATGAATGGGTTGTATTATTTCATGGTGAGCCTTATTAATTGCAAAATTTGCTCAGAATCTGTCCGCAGTCTAGGGCGTAAATCAGCGTGGATAGGTCGCTTTTGCGCTTCAAATTATCCGTTGGATATGCGAGAATGTAATTCCTTCCTTTATTCGCTCATTGTGTGTTGCTTCCTCCCTTCCCCACAAAAATATTAGATGTGAAAGCCAAATGTACAAACGGCATATTACTCTTGTTTTTGCTTTTCTTTTGAGCTCAGTAATAGTGCTTGGAGACGAACCGGCAACGGAAATGCCGACGGCTGCACAATTAGAGTTCTTTGAAACTAAGATTCGTCCCGTATTGGTACAGTATTGCTACAAGTGTCACAGCGCGGAATCAGATTCCGTTAAAGGCGGATTGCTACTGGACAGTCGTAAGGCGATTCGCGTGGGTGGTGATTCTGGCCCAGGTGTTGTGCCAGGCGAACCGGACGAGAGTGTTGTATTGTCGGCAATGCGTTATGAGAGTTTCGAGATGCCGCCCAAAGGGAAGTTGTCTGATGAAATACTGCAGGATTTCGAAACGTGGATCAAGCAAGGTGCTGCCGACCCACGAGAAGGTGGTCAGTTAGTTAGCAAGACAGAAATCGATTTCACGGAGGCAGGTAATTTTTGGGCATTCCAAAAACCTGTCAAATCCAAATTACCAAAGGTTCGCAATAAAGCCTGGATGGCTCATCCAATTGACCGCTATGTTGCTGCTGACCTAGCGAAAAATCGTTTATCGGTCAGTGACTCAGCGAGCAAGCGGGTTTTGATCCGCCGCGCGTATTACGACTTAATTGGTTTACCACCCACGATCAAACAGCAGACTGCCTTTATAAATGACTCGTCGCCGGACGCTTTTTCAAAGGTGATTGAAACATTACTCGAATCAAAACACTATGGCGAACGCTGGGGACGTCATTGGCTAGATGTGGCTCGCTACGGGGAAGATCAGGCCCACACGTTTAAAGCCAGAAAATATCCACGTGGCTATTACTACCGTGACTGGGTGATCGATTCGATAAACGCTGACATGCCGTACAACGAGTTTGTAGTACAGCAACTTGCAGGTGACTTACTGGACCAACCCAACGTACATGAGCGGACCCCAGCGCTGGGGTTCTTTGCACTTGGACCCGTGTACTATGCCGAGAATGTTGAAAAGGCAAAAGCGGCAGCGGACGAATGGGACGATCGAATTGATACTTTGACCCGCGGCGTGTTGGGGCTGACAGTTTCCTGTGCTCGTTGTCATGACCACAAGTACGATCCAATCACGACTAATGATTATTACGCTTTGGCTGGAGTCTTTGCGAGTACTAAATATCAAGAGCGGCCCATTGTATCTCAGGAAGTGGTGGCCCAACGGGCGACAGCGGAACAAGCAGTGCGCGACCAAGCCTTGGAAATCAATCGCTTTTTGGCACAGGCGGGGAGGACCATTCGCCCGTCGTTGACCGTGGAGATTCCCGTTTACATGCAAACTGTTTTTAAATGGATGCAAATAAAGGATCGAGCTGACGACAAGAAGAAAGCATCCGAGAAGTTGTTAAAGGAATCGGGACTGAATAAGACATTGCTAGATCGTTGGACGAAGTTGCTCGAACTGAAGAAGGAAAAAGCTCGCGGCCAATATTCTTTCTTGGCGGATTGGTACAATTGGCTTGATGCATTACCCAATGACAAAGATTTGTCCGCAGATGAGACACGTTTAGCGGAAGTTAAAGCCTTAGGCGAAGCCTTGCAAACTGCCGTGGAAAGTCGTTTAGATGATCGACAGGAATTGTTTGCTGAATTTGGCGTAAATGCTGCGTTTGTGCCGGCTGAAGATTTGTCAGCAGTTACGGCGGGCGTAATTCCTTTGGGGAACTTATTTGATGATAGTAAAGATGTTCCGTTAGAGAGTGCTTTGGCTTCCGATAAACATGGAGCAGTCGCTGAGACAGCCGATCTAGGTGTGCACTTGGTGTCCTATGGCTGGGGCACACGTATCAAGATCGGCCCTGAGATTGATTTCTCGTTTGCTCAAATCGGATCTGACAGTAACAAGCACGGCAGTGTGACGAATGACGGCTGGACGGGCCGCAGCGCGATTTCGACAACAGGGAAAGCGCCTGCCAATAATGAGCAACGCCACGAGCAGGGAATTGGTATGCACTCGAATGCGTTGGTGACTTTTGACCTAGATGAAATTCGCCGAGCGGGATTAATGCCGGAAGGACAGAAATTCCGTTTCCGTGTTGACCGAGCAGGGATGAACGATGATATCAGAGCTTCAGAATCGTCGAGTGGCTATGCGGCAGTTGTCGTGTCCAAGCCCCACAAAGACAAAAATGTAATGGACGCAATTATTGGCGGCTATGTAAACGGCAAGAAAATGGAAATCACATTCAGTGACTTTACTTATAATTTTACCGGTGCTATTCCCGCGCCGTTAAAAGCAGATGGTAAGTTCATCGAGTTTGATATCGAGATTCCCTCGGCCGCTAAATATATTACGTTGATTACAACCGGAGCTGGTGCACCGTCAGATAATAGCATCAGTTCTGACCATATGGTGTTTTCTGGTGTACGGATTGAAATGTCACCCTTGCCAGAAACAATACTAGCAAACACGCAACAAGGTGGTGAACGCGAGTTTACCGAGAGTGACCGTCAAGCGGCATTGTTGTTGTCGCAAATGCTCTACGAAGAAGGTTTGCTAGCACTGCCCAATGGCGAAGTCGAAAAACGATTGACGGAGGATTTGAAGGTAAAATCGGATGGGTTGAGAGCTAAAGAACAGGAACTCAAGGATGTGGTTGCTGCAATTGAAATTCCGCTGGCCCATTCACTCGCCGAGGGTGATGTGCGGGATATGCCGATTTACGTCGCGGGTGATCCCGGTAAAAAAGGGACAATCTCACCTCGAGCGATGCCCGCGATTTTTACAGGTGGCAAACCTGTACCGTTTCAAACGCAGGGGAGTGGCCGGCTTGAGTTAGCGCAATCACTAACGTCCGCGGAAAACCCTTTGACTGCACGCGTGATGGTTAATCGGATGTGGGCGTCGCATTTTGGTCGAGGTTTAGTTGGTACGACGAGCAATTTTGGTAATTTAGGCGAGCGACCGACTCATCCAGAACTATTGGATTATTTAGCGGTTGAATTTATGGAAAATAACTGGTCGCTGAAACACATGCATCGCTTGATTATGAACTCCAAGACGTATCAACAGAGCAGTGATTTTCGCGAGGATGCATATGAAACCGATCCGGACAACCGATTGTTGTGGCGGATGAATCGCAAGCGACTTGAAATTGAACCGTGGCGGGACGGATTGTTGTATGTGTCTGGAGAATTGGATTTAACATTTGGAGGACCATCGAAAGAATTAGATGGCACTCAGAATAAACGCCGTACGATGTATGGGTTTGTCAGTCGACATAGACTTAACGAATTACTGCGATTGTTTGATTTTCCAGATCCTAATATTACGAGTGCAGCACGCAGTGTTACCACCGTTCCACTACAACAACTGTTCGTGCTCAATAGTGATTTTATGTCGTTTCGCGCGAAAGCGTTTGCCGAACGCGTGCAAAAAGATATGGATGCCGACGTGGCTCAACAGATTACTTACGCTTTTGAATTGCTGTATGGGCGAGAAGCAGATGAGCAAGATATTATTTTAGGAACGGAGTTCTTAGAAGCGGTTGCCGAGAGTGATAATATGCAGTCGGCGTGGGAACAATACGCATTGGCATTGTTAAGTGCGAATGAGTTCCTGTTTGTAGATTGAATTGTGTCATGTTGGAAAGAATAGAAGAATAGTTATGAACGAGTCATCAATGATGAATGCTTTAATGGACAACCCGCTACGATTGTCGCGGCGACAGTTGCTCAAGACCAGCGGTGTTGGATTTGGCATGATGGGGTTGTCTGCGATGTTGGGTGAAGAACAACGGTTAGCTGCAGCTACTCGTTCTACCACTCCCACTTCACCTAAGCATCCGCATCATACTCCCCGCGCTAAACACGTCATCTTTCTGTTTATGAACGGTGGTCCATCGCATGTTGATACATTTGACCCGAAGCCAGAATTAAAAGTTCAAGAAGGTAAAGCGGGACGTGGTGGAAAGTATATGCCTTCGCCATTCGCTTTTGGTAAGTATGGTGAAGCGGGTATTGATATGAGTGAAATCTATCCGCACCTAGGTTCTGTTGCGGATGAGTTGTGTGTGTTGCGGGGGATGCATACGACGACACCCAATCACGAACCGGGTTTGTTGATGATGAACAGTGGTGTTCAACAACCAATACGACCGTGTATGGGGTCGTGGATTACTTATGGTCTTGGCACAGAAAATCAAAACCTACCAGGCTTTGTAGTCTTGTGTCCTGGTAAACCTGTCGTGGGCCCGGCACTGTGGGGCAATAGTTTTTTGCCGGGTATTTTTCAAGGCACCCATATTAACAATACAAATATTGATCCTAAAAATGCGATCGGTCACATCACTAATAAAAACCTGTCACCCGCAGCGCAGCGGCGGTTACTGGATCTATTACAGCTTAGTAACCAGCGACATTTAGAAAAACGTGACGTCGATGCGAATTTGGAAGCTAGGATTCAGTCGCTGGAAATGGCATTTGGGATGCAGTTCGAAGCGCAGGAAGCGTTTGATACGAGCCGTGAAACCAAGGAAACATTAGAGAACTATGGTGAAGGCCAATTTGCTAATGGGTGCTTAGTAGCGCGGCGGTTGGTTGAACGAGGTGTGCGGATGGTACAGATTTACTATGGGTCGGGTCAGCCGTGGGATGCGCATGGCAATATAATGGACCACAAGCGAGACGCGGACAAAAGTGACCAGCCCATCACAGCGCTGATCAAAGATTTAAAACAACGGGGATTACTCAATGAGACTTTGATTGTATGGACGGGCGAATTTGGACGGACTCCGACAGCGCAGGGGAAAACAGGTCGTAATCACCATGCGACAGGATTTACATCATGGCTCGCCGGAGGTGGTATCAAAGGTGGCATGACTTACGGGGCCACGGATGAATTGGGGATGAACGCCGTAGAAAATCGCATGGACGTACACGATCTGCACGCGACGATGCTACATCTTCTAGGAATAAATCACGAAGAATTGACTTACCGCTACAGCGGTCGTGATTTTAGATTGACGGACGTCTTCGGGAATATCCAGCACGAAATTATTGCTTGATGATCGAGACGATTCTACCGTTTCAAACGAATGCAGTCGGGAAAAACTTCAGATCCCACAAAACCAAAAGGGTGACTGAAGGGACTTGAACCCTCGACAACCGGGATCACAACCCGGGGCTCTACCAACTGAGCTACAGCCACCATTGTTAAGGTTCCAATGTAATTTGGTTTGCAATTCTGGGCAAGGGCAGCAGCGGCGAACCAGAACTAATGGGATTGTGTCACTAGGGTGTAACCTGAATACGAACAACGCGGACATTTTCAGTACAATGAAACGCGTCTATAATATCTATAAACGTTGTAATTCACGATATTCGTTTTTGAAAGCAGGCAAACTTCTCAAGATGTTCCGGTCGCTCCTTATTCTATCGTTGGTTAGCTTGCTTGTGATTCCTGGAATTACAGCAGTACGTGCTGATGACGCGGTAGATTTCCCGCACCAATTTGAGCAATTGGCAGCCAAATGTGATGAATTGAAATTGCCGCAGCAAGCAACCGTTACACGGCAGTGGATTGTTGCACAGCGTCGTGATCAACGCGTCGTTTATCCGTTTCAGACGAAAGATTTTTTTAAGCCTGCGATCAATGATAGTCAGTTGAAACAATTTTGGTGGGCGTCGTTTATGAAATTACGGCGAGCGCGAGCGGATCATCTTTTTCTACAAGCTAAAGCAGTCGCCCAATCTGACCCTTCGCATTCATATCGTTTATTACATGAAGTGTTACACGAAGATCACCGTCACATTGCAGCACGGAAGATTCTAAACTACAGCGATTCTACGGTGTTCTTATTACAACCCAAAACCAGTCGGCCGAAAAAGAGGCAAGCTTATACCGACTGGGAGGTAAACGACTATTATCGCGTCAGCACGACGCACTTTGATATTTACACAGATTCGAAGCCCGCCGCTGGAGTTGAAATTGCACGGCAGGTTGAAAAATTATATTCTGTTTGGCAACAGCTATTTGTTGAATTCTGGTGCGACACTGCAGTCCTAGCCGAGCGTTTTACTGGCAGCAATAAACCACTGTATGCGCGGAAACGACACCAGATTATTTTGTTTTCTTCACGCGCAGCGTATCAAACATTTTTTCAACGGCGGTCCGGGGAGACAGTCAATAGCGTTGGATTTTATGCCGCTGAACAAAAGCACTCTTTTCTGTTTGTCAGTGACCCCCCAAAAACATCAACTTGGTTACACGAAGTAACACATCAGTTGTTTTATGAACTAGGTGGACAAGTGAAAAATGTCGCTGCGGATCAAAACATTTGGGCAATCGAGGGTGTTGCGATGTATATGGAGTCGCTTCAGGATTATGGGCATTTTGTGACCGTAGGCGGATTTGAATCTTACCGGTTGCAGTTTGCACGTTTTCGTAAAACAGTTGACCAGTTCTACTTGCCACTGCAACAACTTGCAGCGCTCGGTAACTCACAGCTATCGTCGCATGCGGAAATTCGTCGCTTGTATGCCCAGTGCGTTGGCTTGGCTCATTTCTTAATGGATGGGGACAACGGGAAATACCGCGCACCGTTTTTTCAGCTGCTGAGAAAAATCTACACCAATACATCCACCGCGGGTACTCTGCGTCAACTCAGTGGACGATCCTTTGAAGAACTAGATGCGGCCTACGCGGAATTCTTGGTCGTTACGGATGAGCAGCTCGCAAGCTTGCGGCCGGGGACTAAGTTGAAAGCACTTTGTCTCGCACATGGGCAGATAACCAATCAGGGATTGCAACATTTGAGCGGTCAACTCGAACTGACCTGGCTTGATTTGACGCGTTGCGAGATCACAGACGATGCGAGCAAGGTGCTTGCCGGTATGGTGAATCTGAACCAGTTGTCGCTGGAAGCAACTAAAATTACGGATAAGTCGATGGCGGTGATTGGGGCATTGCCGAACCTGGCAGAGTTAGATTTATCGTTGACGCAAGTTGGCGATGCAGGGGTTTTGCATTTACACGGGAACAACAATCTAACGGTGTTATGGCTGACGGGAACGAAGGTTTCTGATGATTCCGAGCGGGTGTTGATTACGCTTGCTAATCTTGAGATACTGGAACTTACATCGACCGCAATGTCAGCGTCGACGATACAACAGGTGTTTAACGCTCTTCCTAAATTGAAGCCATAAATCACTCCAACTATTCTTACAATTGAGATTTCGATCATGCGACCTTGGGTTTTATCAGAAGTTAATTACGGCACTATTAAAGACAATCCCTATGAAGTGGCGGTACTTCCAATGGGTGCTACGGAACCGCACAATCTACACCTGCCCTATGGTACTGACATGTATGAAGGCACGGACATTGGTGAAAGTGCTTGTGCTTATGCACACGCGAAAGGTGCCAAAGTTGTTGTTCTGCCGACGGTTCCTTATGGTACAGAGACGAACATGAGAGAGTTTCCGTTTGCGATGAATCTATATCCTACGACACTGTTTAAAGTGATCGAAGATTTAGTGGAATCGCTGGTCCGCAGTGGCATTCGTAAAGTTGTAATTCTCAACAGCCATGGGGGAAATGACTTCAAGCCTTTGTTGCGAGAGATGTCGGGTCGTACCGAAGCTCACCTATTTTTAGTGAATTGGTACAACATACTCGACGATGTGTATCACGATATTTTCGAGCACATGGAGGATCATGCGGGCGAAGCGGAAACATCGTTAATTCTTGCTTACCACAACGAGTTGGTTTCGCTTAATGAGGACGGCTCGTTTAATGCGGATGATGGTAAAACGAATCCAACACGCTTTGAGGCAGTTAATAAAAAATGGGTGAGCATCACTCGGCAATGGGATTTATTGACTTCGAACTCAGGCTCTGGCTATCCTCATGCAGCGACCGCAGAAAAAGGTGAGCAGTTGATGGACGTGTTAACTGAACGCATCGGCGATTTTCTAGTGGAATTATCCAATTCAGAATTGGACGAGAGTTTTCCCTTTTGAAAACGCTTGGCGGTAAGTTGCCTCTAAGGTGAAACCCAGAGGAACGGTTGGTTGGCTTCGTCGACCATGACTTCGCAATGCAGGCCGGCTTGAGATAACGCGATGTCGAGAATTTTCTTATAGAAGATTTTTCCCGCGGGGACATTCACTTTTTTATCCAAGCTAATTCCGCGTGTAGTGATGCTAGCGTAGTCAAAAAAAATTGGAGTTTGGAGTCGCTGTCCAAGTGCTGCTACTGTTTTCGAAATCTCCGTATTCTTTATTTCAACACTCAGCTCATTAAATAGATCAGGGGCTGTTTTGCCCGGGTTTTGGGACGACTCCCAACCGACTGGCCAAAACTCGAGATCTTTGACCGGCTTGGTTATACGAATTCTGACACCGCTACCGATGGGTTTGTCGGGCAGCATGATGAGTCCGGTGGACTTGAGTACGATCGCCATCGCGGTGCCACTGGTAACTCCTTGCAGCTCATCCTTAAAGGGTACTTCGGAAAACAGTTGCGTCCGTGCTGCGGGATCGACGGAAACTTGTAGATTCCAAATTCTGGATATGGATCGTATAACCTCCTTGGTTGATTGCCCTGCAGTTTTAGTTTTTACTTTGAGGGTCAGTTGATCGTAGACTTCTACAATCTGATCCCGGCTTAGCCCGTACGCCCCCTTTTGAGTTGTCAACGCTGCCGCGCCGTCTCCCTGTAGTCGCTTGATCCACAGTTTTGCCTCATCGATTTGACCGTACTTGAAGGTACCGCCCGGTAAATGCAGCGTATTGCCTGCTAGGATACCAGTGACCACATAGGTCGGTGATTCCTTTCTTCCGAGTGTTTTGACTTTCGGCATGTCGGTCAATTTTGCACTGCGTAATTGGACATTCGTAAATCCGGCTTTTTGCAAAAAACTCGCCCAGGCTTTAATGCGGGTGATGGGCAAGACCGTTTCCATGGCAACTTCTAAGTCAACAACCGCTGCCGTCGCCTGACAGGTACTGAGCGCTAAAAATATAAATAGGTACGCAGTGGTAACTCGTTTTTTCACGATTTACTGTCCTCCGAAAGGGTTCAACGATTCCTAATATTAGCAGGGATCGGAGTTATTCGTCAAAGGCAGCATCAAATTGGATATCCGAGGGAGCGAAGTCAAGACCGTTGGTGAAGGCACACGCTTCTTTAGCGCCATATTCACGATCCATGCCACAGTCTTCCCATTCGATGGACAATGGCCCAGTGTATTTAATTTCATTTAATGCCCGAATGATTTCCTCAAAATCAACTTCACCTCGACCGGGGCTACGGAAGTCCCAACCACGGCGAGGATCTCCGAAGTTCAAGTGGCTACAGTTGATGCCGGTTTTTCCATTGAGTGTTCGGATTGCATCTTTAATGTGAACATGGAAAATGCGGTCGGGAAAAGCGCGAATGAATTCGACGGGGTCGATGCCTTGCCAAATTAGGTGGCTGGGATCAAAGTTGAAGCCAAATTCTTCTCGGTTACCGAGTGCTTCTAAAGTACGTTGTGCTGTATAAATATCAAACGCAATTTCCGTTGGATGAACTTCCAAGGCAAACTTAACGCCACATTCTCCGAAGACATCCAGGATGGGATTCCAACGTTCTGCCAATAGATCAAATCCTGCTTGAATCAGTGGTTCCGTGGCTGGCGGGAACGAGTAGATCATGTGCCAAATGCTTGAGCCCGTGAAACCGTTGACGACATCAATCCCAAACTTTTGAGCAGCTCGAGCGGTATCTTTCATTTCTTCAATGCAACGTTCGTTGATGGCCGCACCATCTCCGTCACCCCAAATTTTGTCCGTGAGAATCAATTTGTGTCGTTCATCAATGACGTCCAACACGCCTTGGCCGACCAAGTGGTTACTAATTGCAAAACACTGCAGGTTATGTCGTTCTAGTTGTTCGTGTTTTTGGGCGCAGTAGTTTTCATCATTAAGAGCTGCTTGGACGTCAAAATGGTCGCCCCAACATGCGAGTTCAATTCCATCGTAACCGAATTCGGCTGTTTTTTGACACATTGTCTCGGCGGGTAGGTCAGCCCATTGGCCGGTGAAAAGAGTGACAGGACGTGTCATGGTTCGAGTTCCTTAGGTGGTTGAATTACAATGTATAACGCTACTGGTATTGTGTCGCTGTTTTGTGCGATGTTCAAGTCCTAGTGGCTGCTTATGGTAATTTAGCCAGCTCGTATGCGTCAGACGGGTAGTTTGGGTAAAACCGACGCACTGAATGAACCACGGCTTTGTTGACTGGGAATTTAATTCATCAATTGTTCGAGTTGATCAACGAGTGAACTAAAATGGGCGAGTGCCGTATCGACGGGACCAGACTGTTCCATGTCCACGCCAGCATTTCGCAGTAAATCCAGCGAGTCCAGGCTGCAGCCGCCTTTTAGGAATGTATGGTAGTCGTCCAATTCGTCAGCATCACCATCTAGCACTCGCCGACTCAGCGCAATGGCTGCGGATAACCCAGTTGCGTATTTGTAGACATAGAATGCTCGATAAAAGTGAGGGATGCGAAAGCACTCTAGAGGAAGACAATCATCGATCACAAACTCGGGCCCGAAGTAATCTCGCAACAACTGTCCATACACTTCTTGGAAAGTTTTCACTGTCAGCGGTTTTCCCTGTTCAGCCATTTCATGTGTGATTTGTTCAAACTCGGCAAACATCGTTTGACGAATGATGGTGCCGCGAATTGCATCAATATCTCGATTCACCAAAAATGCTCGCTCGCGATCATCGCTGGCTTGCTGCATCATGGTTTCACTCAGTAGCTGTTCATTAAAGGTACTGGCAACTTCAGCAACAAAAATGGTGTAGTTGTAGTATTCGAAGCTTTGAGAAGCTGAGCTGTTGAACGAATGCATGGAATGCCCCGCTTCGTGCGTTAATGTAAAGACATCGTTCAGTACCTCGGGTTTGTAGTTCATCAGGATGTAGGGGTCGCCGACAAAGGAACCTGCGCTAAATGCGCCGCTTTGTTTGCCCTGATTTGGATAGCGATCACACCAGCGTCCGCGGAGGCCCGCCGCAAGTGTTTCGCAATACTCCGTGCCGAGTGGGGCTAGCGATTCTAAAACGAGATCAGTTGCTTGGTCCCACGAACGATTGACTTGTAAATCACCGATGATGGGAACATACGTATCGTAGGCATGTAGTTGGTCGAGGCCCATGAGGCGTCGGCGTAGGTCGTAATAGCGGTATAGCGGTTTGAAATTATTACGCACGGATGTGATTAAATTGTCATACACGGTCGCTGGCACATTGTCAGGGAACAGTGCGGCAGCGCGGGCCCCTTCATAGCCACGAGCCCGAGCGTAATAAACATCTTTTTGAATCGAGCCGCACAATGTTGCAGCGAGCGTATTTTCATGTGCCTTAAATTGGTCATAGTATTGATGAAATGCCGTTTTACGCACTTCGCGATTGGGCGAAATCAAGAGTTGTGAGAAAGTGGCGTTACCTAATTCGACTTGCTCACCTTTTTCATTTTTGACAAATCCAAATTTTAAATCAGCATCATGCAATTGGCGAAATGTTTTGCTCGCGGTGCCCGACATTTCAGCTTGCATCGCCAATAATTGTTCCTCGGCCGGACTTAATGTATGATCTCGATATCTCAGAATACGTGTGAGCAGCAACTGATAATGCTGCAGACAATCACTAGCCATGAGTGAGGACATTGTAGCGGCATCAATGGCTAACAACTCAGGTCGTATCCAACTGCCAGCTTCCGCTGCGCGAGCACCAAGATTCTGCATCCGCGACTCAAGCGCTTGGCAGTCAGCGTCCGCTTGATTTTCGGTTAGCCGTAGGAAGGCATAATAGCCAAGACGTTCTATGAGCTGTTCAGTTTCGCTGTCAAAGGCGAGCAGTTCTGCCAAGGTCTCGGCACTCTCGCCGAGCCTGCCTTGAAAGCTAGCATATTTGTTCAAGCAATTCTCCGCTCGTTCATAATCTTCATTCCAGTGCGGCACCGACTGATACAGACTGCCGAGATCCCATGTATCGCTGTTCGCGATTTCATCGCGAGCGGGCAAGGAGATGGTTGTTACTGATGATTCTGCTGCTGATTGGAAGTCTGACATGAGTAGTAACCCGTGAGAGTGTTGTTGGAAAGCAATCTGATATGCAAACTAAAGTTTGAATCGGTTAACAATAAAAAGGAACAGGATGTGTTGTTGTGGATGTTGTCGCAGTTACCACTGCCAGACACCGGAGCCCCATGATAGCCCAGCGCCGAAACCACTAAAGAGTACTTTGTCGTTTGGACTAATCAGGCCAGCTTGATAGGCTTCATCGAGTGCCAATGGGATGCTCGCGGCGGACGTATTTCCATAGCGATCAAGGTTTACAAAAACGTCGTCTTTGTTGAGCCCGAGATCGTCCGCTGCCGCTTGTATGATTCGATTGTTGGCTTGGTGTAAGATCGTTAGATCAATATCTGCTGGCTTAATTTGGGCGTGTTTCAGGACTTGATTAACGGAGTCTGACAATGTACGGATTGCCCATTTAAAGACACTGCGTCCATCCATGGTCAGGTATTGTAATTCTTGATTCAACGATTCTGGTGTGGCTGGACAGCGAGTACCGCCGGCTGGCATATGCAGTAGCTGAGCGCCGTTTCCATCAGCGCCGATCGTGTAGGAATGGAAACCTTGGTTTGACGTGCCAGGACCGATAACAACCGCACCGGCTCCGTCGCCAAAGAGTGGAAAGGTTTTCATGTCTTTGGGATTCACCGTACGGCTCATCAAGTCGGCACCGATGACGAGTACTCGCTTGTAGGTTCCGCAGGCGATGAACTGCATCCCAGTAATCAAAGCGTACATAAACCCAGCACAGGCGGCTCCAATATCCATCGCGGGGGCATCTGACCCGAGCATGCGTTGAACGTGACAGGCGGTTGATGGTGTGGGCTGATCGGGAGTGATTGTTGCTAATAAAATGAGATCGATTTCACTAATGTCGATATTGCCATTTTTCAGACATCGCACCGCAGCTTCATAGGCGATATCGCTCGTGGCTTGATCGTCTGCGGCCCAGCAGCGAGCTTGAATTCCCGTTCGTTTGACAATCCAATCGGCGTCATAGCCTAATTCGGCAAGACTTTCATTAGGGACAACGTTTTCGGGAGCGTAAGATCCGGTGGATAGAATTTGGACACCTGTCAAACGATTGACTTGGCGGCTTTTAGAAGCAACCACAATGCGATCGGTTTCTGGAGGTGACGAAGTGGAATCAGTGTTTGTCATATAGTAAATTGTCTAGCAGTGTGACGAGACGGGGAAAGCGGTTGGCAGGGTTGGCGAAACTCTAGACTAATCGATGCTGAACATCGATCCAACTACCGGAGGTGTTTGATTCGAGAACTGCATCTGCGATCAATTGAGCATTTAAGCCATGGTCAAAGCTCGGCATGGCATCACGACCTTCGGTGATCGCGGAACAGAATTCCCAAATAAGATCATAACGAAATACATCGGCTGGTTTACCTTGCGTTACATCGCGTGGGCTCCCGCTAGGTTTGAGATATTCTTCTGGGACATCAATGGCGTCTACGTCCTGTCCGGTTTTGCCGATCCAGATTTTATTGGGTTCGTGCAAGTGATATCGAACGGTTCCTTCGGCGCCATTGATTTCGGCGAGTTCGTGGCCAAAGCCGTCGAAGTTATATCCTTTAGCAACGGTTGTTCCCTCCCAGACACCGACTCCACCGTTTTGGAAAACACCAATGAGTGCCGACCAATCATCGACGTCTGACGGAGGGCAAGATTCTCCGGTGGTGGTTTCTTCACGAGAACAAAATTGTGCGACGCTGCCACAGAGCTTGTCAATTTTCCCCATTAGATCCATTGCAAAATCGATGCGGTGGATTGTCATGTCAAATAAATCTCCAGCCCCTGCGGTTTTTTTGTACTGTCTCCAGCCCCAACTTGTTTCCGGCCAGTCTAGAAATCGCTGACTGCGAAAATGTCGCGGTGCTCCGATGGCACCGGAAGTCACGAGGTGGTGAATATAGCGCATTGACGGTGCAAAGCGATAAGTAAAGGCGGTCATATGTACGACGCCAGCGGCGATAGCTGCGTCTCGCATTTCGCTAACTTCGTCGCCGGACAGGCCTAGTGGTTTTTCGCACATAATATGTTTGCCGTTGCGAGCGGCTTCGATAGCCATGTTTTTATGAGTGAAATTAGGTGTGGCTATAATGACTGCATCAATGTCCGGATCGGCGCATAACGCTTTGTAATCGGTCGTTGTCTTTTCGATACCCCAGTCACTCTTTCGCTGTTCCAGTAATGCATCGTTATCATCACACGCGGCGACAAGTTCCGCTCGAGGATCGATCCGAATGCCGGGAACATGGTGGTAATCACTAACCGCACCAGCGCCTATGATGCCGATGCGGATGGGGTTTGATGCAGAAGATTCAGAGTGCACATTCATTAGATGTTCTCGGTCACGGTGTAATAGAAAGCTTGGTAAGGTGTAAGCAGTCTAATATTTTACTTGGATTCGATAAACGCCCTCAGATTGACTATTGGTCGGCAAAATAGCAATAAAATACCACCTATCCCCCCAAAGGAGGGTGTTCGAGGTGGGGTTACTGAATTACATTAGGTTTTTCGACACAAGAGTCTTGTAGCGGTTAGTGAGGAACACTGCATTGCTACGGATCAAGCATTATCTATTTTAACAAGCTATTATATGTGCATTCTTGCAATTCAATACAAATCGGTGCCGGAAGCCCCGATTTTGGTCGCCGCAAATCGAGATGAGTTTTATGAACGTCCAAGTACGACGCCGTCGATCCAAGCCGGTAAGCCAAGGATTCTTGGTGGTGTGGATCAACAATCCGGTGGTACTTGGTTAGGCGTTAACCAGCATGGTTTATTCGTCGCAGCGTGTAATCGCCGCAAGTTGATACCACCAGTGGTTCCTCGTTCACGCGGTATTCTTTGCCGAGAATTGCTTCGTAGCCGATCCGCCGCGGAAGCAATCAGTGTTGCGATGGAAGAGTTATCCTCGAATCGTTATGAAGGCGTGAATTATGTCATTGCCGATGGCGAAGCAGGTTGGGTAATTCACGGTACAAATGAACCAGAAGTGGTTGCCTTAAACGAAGGCCTTAACGTCATTGGCAATCGCAATTTGAACGATCCTCGTGACGAGCGTTGTCAGCTTACAAAACGGTTATTGACTTTGCAGAAGTTGGATTCGCCAGTCAAATTTCTAGCGGTTGCCAGTAAAGTATTTGCGCGATCTCCAAGTTCGCCGATGCGTCCTAGCATGGTCATCCGCAACAATGATCGTGGAACGGTTAGTTCCACATTAATTGCGTTGGGATTGAAACCTCGTGATGCGATCTACCAGTTTTCTTCAGGTGCACCTGACGAGAATCCCTTTGAAGACTACTCACCAATGTTGCGAGATATTCTGAGTCGTGGATTGCGTGAAGCCAAATTACAAGCGGCTACTGTGTAATGCATACAGCCTACTGTGAAGAGTCTCTAAAAGACATCGTTCGTGAGAAAGCGTTGGAGTTTGGCGAGTTTGTTTTGGCATCGGGAAAAATCGGTACATACTATTTGGATTGCCGAAAAGTCACGCTTGATTCACGAGGCGCAAAACTGATTGCTCTTGGAATTCTTGAGCTGCTCGGCGATACATTGCCCGATGCAGTTGGCGGAATGGCAATTGGCGCCGACCCTATTACGGCGGCAGTGTTGACAGAAGCAGCAACCCAAGACAAAGAATTACGAGGCTTTATTGTTCGTAAGGAAGCGAAGGAACACGGCAAGGGCAACCAAGTCGAAGGTCCTGTGCAAGCGGGCGACCGCGTAGTGATTGTTGAGGATGTTGTCACAACTGGCGGCAGCAGCTTAAAAGCAATCGAGTACGTTGAAGCGGCCGGTTTGAAAGTCGAAGGCGTCATCGCCATTGTCGATCGGCTGGAAGGTGGTCGCGAAGCGTTTGCCGCTGCCGGACATGAACTCCGCACACTCTTTACCGTGCGTGACTTTGGTATCGAAGACTAGTTCTACTGGTGAAACAGTAAACGTCTAGCGTTTTGTAAGCACGACTTTTTTAGCGTTGGATTGTGACTTGGCTGCCAGCGCTGAGGATGCTGAAAACATCGTGAGCATCAACGGGGTTCATTCCGATACTGCCAGTACCTGCGGCCGGCACTTGAGCATTGGCTGCTGAGCCGTGGATGCTGATATTACCGCCGAGATCCATCCAGTGGTGTCCAAAAGGATTGGAACCATGACCGCCTGGGATAATCGTGCCACCTTGAGTACTAAAAATTCGATCGAGTTGTTTATCGAGAATTGTGTAAGTTCCCACGGGCGTGCTTTGGCCGTTGGCTACGTCAATACTAAAGCGTCCAGCATAAAGGTGTCCTATAAATAAGGTCAGCTCATTTTCTTGCAGGCTAACTTGAGCTCGAAAGGGCCCACGTACAACCTTGATTTCTGTACCAGGTGTAACGGTTGCGTCACTAGCGATGCCGTTGATATTCAGCAGTAGTGGCACTGGGATTCGGTGGTCATGAGCGATTGTAGTGATGGTCTCATTGAGACCGACGGCGTACACCGGTTGCATATAATGTTTTTGAGAATAAATCACTTCGCCGGCCAAATAATCTAATATGGGTAGCAATTGCTGATGCTGGGCTGCCGAAATATCAGTGCTGCGATAATAAACGCTCAAGGCCAGTAGAGCTTCGCGCAGATGGCCCGCTTGGATCTGTTGCTGTGCGGCTAGCCAAGCTCTAGTGAATACGGGTGTCTGGGCGATTGTTGGATCGAACGAGGGTTCTTGCTCTTCAGGGGTCGTGGAAAAATCTGGCGGCTGGAGATTTCCGGCGATATTCTGTTCGCCTTGATTCCAAACTTGGTCTAAGTTGACATCGGGTGCAAGCGGAAAGGCGTCGTCGGTGAGCGACGCGGTTGTAGTGGTATTGGGCGGTGTGCCAATCGTCGGCACTTCTGGTTCTACGTCCGTTGGATTGACTACCGCTTGTGCTACTAGGGGAGTCGGGACGAAGTCAGTCACCGCGTCAGGATTTTCCAAGGCGGCGGCGGCCGGTGATGTAAACTG
This sequence comes from uncultured Planctomycetaceae bacterium, assembly GCA_963934735.1. Taxonomy (GTDB): domain Bacteria; phylum Planctomycetota; class Planctomycetia; order Pirellulales; family Pirellulaceae; genus UBA721. The sequence goes on along the minus strand of CAWVZW010000045.1, from coordinate 4,473 downwards.
GCCAGCTTCTGCGGCAGCATTTTCATCAGGAGTAACCACCAACGGAGGCTCACTGTTAACCCCTTTTAGAAGTTCATTTGCAGTAACTTGTACGCCGAGATCTAATTCAAGCTCGTTTTGGTCTGGGTCGGAGGCAATCAGTCCATCGTCAGCAATGGGCGCGGGCCCTTTGTACAGTACGACATACGCACCATATAAAATGACAAGCATGAAGGTGAAGATGAATAGTGTTTTTACCTTTTGCATTTCTTCGTCCTTGGCTGATATTCCAGAACTTCGGCCAAAGCTTGGAATAGTTGCTAAAGTTAAATAAAGTTATGTTTGTTGTTTGGCGATTAGTGTGACACAATGCATTCTCAACAATTTGAACCATATTCCGAAGAAGATGATTACGATCAGTGGTCCGAACCCGACGTGTGGGATGACGACGAATCGGACGTAATGCCTTGCCCAGAATGTGGTGAGCAGGTTTACGAATTTACAGATCAATGTCCTTATTGCCGGCAGTACATTTCACTGTCCAATCAAGCCACAAATACTTGGCAAGGCCGACCTTGGTGGTGGATCCTGTTGGCTTGCTTAGGTATTCTTGGCGTGCTCATCACATTGTGGGGTGCAATGCGGATTTAACTCCGACCGCAACACACAATACACCGCAATAGTAAGCGAAATCGATTCTTTAGTGCTAGGGCAATAGTGGCCCTGAAATACCGCTATTTGAACCCGTCTACGCTTTGAGCAGGCGGATAAACCAAGGAAAGAACTAGCCGCGTAGGATCTCACGGATAGTAGCAAGTCGTTTCTGCAGTTCTTCTTCGAATCCGCGATCGACGGGGCGATAATAAGTTTTGTCGACGCCGAGGTAGTCTAGATCGGCAATCCCGTCGGGATGGTTATGGGCGTATTTGTAACCAGCGCCGTGTCCCAGTTGTTTGGCTCCGCCGTAATGAGCATCTCGGAGCTCGCGTGGTACTGGAATTACTCGGCCTTGCCGTATATCGGTTCTTGCTTCGTTAATTGCCACCGTGGCGGCGTTGGATTTAGGTGCGCATGCCAAGTATGCCACGGTTTGTGACAGCGTTAATTGACATTCGGGTAATCCCACCATTTCACAGGCTTGCATACAGGCAACCGCAAGCGTCAGCGCTCTTGGGTCCGCATTTCCAATATCTTCACTTGCCAAGATTACCAAACGACGGCAGATAAACCGAATGTCTTCACCACCTTCGAGCATCCGTGCAAGCCAATAAATACCGGCATCCACATCACTGCCGCGGATACTTTTAATCAGGGCGCTAGAGATATCGTAGTGTTCATCACCAGTGGGATCATAGTGGATGGATTTTCGTTGGACGGATTCTACCGCCAGTTGTTTATCAAACGTCAAAGGAAACTTGCGATTCGAGAGCACTCCGATTTCAAGTATCGAAAGTGCCCGACGAGCATCTCCATCGGAAATGTTTGCAATGTATTCACAGGCTTCATCGGTCAGCGTTACTTCGTAGCGCCCCAAACCGTTGTAGGTATCGGCGAGAGCTCGATTAAGTAAGCATTGAATATCGTTGATTTCCAAGGGTTCAAATTGAAAAACTGTGCTGCGGCTCATCAGGGCATTGTTGACCGCAAAGAATGGATTGGCCGTCGTGGCACCGACCAGAGTAACGACTCCATTTTCGACGTCGGGCAGCAATGCATCTTGTTGCGATTTATTGAAGCGGTGGATTTCATCAATAAACAGTAGTGTACGTTCGCCTCCGGTTTGTAATTCGTTGCGCGCATCATCGAGAATGGCGCGGAGATCTTTTACGCCACTCGTAACAGCGCTGAGTTGACGAAAGCGACTTTTTGTTTCGGCGGCTAGGAGTTGTGCGAGTGTGGTTTTTCCAGTCCCTGGTGGACCGTAGAACAGTACCGACCCTAAGCGGTCAGCTTGCAGCAGTCGCCGCAACAGTTTTCCTTCGCCTAAAAACTGCTTTTGCCCAACGAATTCATCGAGTGTTTTGGGTCGCATCCGCGCAGCCAATGGCTTGACGCGATCTAGATTTGATTGCTCGGAAGCTTCAAACAGTGAACTCATGGCTCGATCCTTAGAAGTAGAGCGTCTGCAATGCAAAAAATATTCATTATCTTTCTTAAAAAATTGTACGGAATTCTGACGAACTTGCCACTAACACTTATAGAGGAATTGTCTTTCTTTTGACAATCAACCAATTTTCGAAGATTTAAGGCAGGAATATCAGATGCGACTGACACTACGAACCATGTTGGCATATTTGGACGATATTTTAGATCCAGAAGATGCAACGCAATTGGGACAAAAAATTACCGAAAGCGACTTCGCAAGTGATTTGGTGTATCGCACGCTGAGTTCTAAACGGCGAGTGAATTTGTCAGCGCCGAGGCTAGACGGTACCGGTATTGGCTCGGATCCCAATTCAGTAGCTGAGTATCTAGACAACACACTTGAAGAATCAAGAATCCCTGAACTTGAAAAGATTTGCTTAGAATCAGAGATGCATTTAGGTGAAGTTGCTTCGTGTCACACCATATTAACGAAAGTCGTTGAAGAGCCAATCGAAATCGATGATGCCTTGCGAACTCGTTTAATTCAATTGATTCATGCTAAAGAATTGGAGTCTCCGGCCGTTGCTGTCGCATCCCCACTGCCGCAAGATGTTGCACCGGCTAATACAACGGCTGATTACATGCCGTCAAACACCCCGCCGCTCTGGAGAGCTTTGGTTGTGTTGACGTTTTTTGCCTTGGTCATAATCATTGGATTACGAGCCATTGGCCCCTTGGATGAGTCCCACATGATTATTGGTCCTTTATTCAAGGCAGATTCATCATCCAATGAAGGACCTCAAGGTGATATCGAGGCACCCGTCGAGAACAGTCAATCCACCCAAGTGATAACTCCTATCGGTGTCATTGATCCGGAAACCGTTGATCCAATAGTTTCCGGACCAAATGGCGGTGTTGATTTAGGCAACCCTAACCAATTCCAAGGTAATGATGGACATGTTAGGCCCAGTGTGCTCGGTGAATTTTTAGCAGACCATGAATTGCTTGTCGCGGTTGACCCTCAGGCGGGGACATTTGAGCGGGTAGTATCAGCGGCCATCATTGGCCCAGGTATGACCTTGCAGACATTCGCACCTTTTCGCCCAGAAATAACATTGCGGTCTGGTGCTCGATTAATGCTTGTGAACATGAGTGAACTATTGATTCCAAATATTGTTGATGGATTTACGCAGTTACATTTGCGTCATGGCTGTTTGGTGTTGCGGGGTGAGGCAGCGCGTAAAACGATCGTGCCGCTACGTGTCGGCGACCGTGAAATAGATGTGCATTTAACAGGTCCTGAAAGTCTTGTTACCGTTCAGGTATCGCCCAGTGATTCATCGACAGCAACCTCCGCCGAGTGGGTTGTTCAAATTCATTGTACGTCTGCTGCCCAGTGGCAAGACCGAGGGGTTGCGGCAGCGCAACTAGGCGACGGCCAAGAGCAAGCGGTTCAGGCGACGACGATTCAAGCTAACGGAACAATGAAGACCACGATGGAAATGCAATTGCCTAAGTGGTACCTGGATTCGCAGACTTTGAGTACAAGCCAGCGACAGACAGCACAAGAGTTGGTGGCCGTGTTGTCGGACAGTTCGGAATTATCGACCGACCTACGAAAAGCGTTTGAAACGCATCGCTTGTTGCAAGTCCAAATTGTGGCGGCCCGCTGTCTGATGCACTTGGGCGAATTTAATCCCATCATGGATACATTAAATAATGCGGACTACCGTAGCACGTGGGAGGATAGTGTGGCAGCAATTTCAAAATGCATAAAGCAAGACGCAATGAATATGGAATTGGTATCCGTGGCGTTGCAATCGCGAGCGGGTGATCAAACAAAGATGATTGCTGCAATGCTTGGGACCTGTACTGACGAGCAGTTGCAGGGTGATTTAGGTGAGGCGATGGTGCAGGGGTTAGATTCAACTGTCATGTTGGAGCGCGTAATTTCTTTCACCCGGCTAAAAAACTTGACAGGCAAGACCCAAATGTATTTTCCGGATAAGAACCCCAATCAGCAGGTTGTGCCGATTCGTCGGTGGCAGCAATTATGGACTGACAAAAAACTCCAGCGTCAAGAATCAGTGACAAAGATTTCCTATCTTGTCCCATAATAACGCTTAGATGCTTATTTCAGTGCATTTCAACGTTGAATTGTTGAGCAATTTGATATTAGTGTTCTAACAAGAGTAAGAAACCCTTTGCCTTTTTTGGATTCTGGTGTAAAATATATTGGTTAAGCCATTAGAGGTTTGACATCCGAGTTCCCAGTGAACGAGCTACTGAAGCGGTTTTGCTGCGAATTAGGAGCGCTCCTCTGGTGATTTGACCCGATTGCAAATTTAGCATTTGAAGCAATGCCGCCGGGTTCGGGCCCTGTGAGAAGGGGTTTCGGGGCTTTGGCTC
>CAWVZW010000044.1:0-30507 GCA_963934735.1 uncultured Planctomycetaceae bacterium | reverse complement strand
CAGGAGCATCAGCGGCTTCGTCTTCAGGAGCATCAGCGGCTTCGTCTTCAGGAGCGAACAGTGGGCCGGCATTTCCGAGTCCACCTTTTAGATCATTTGGTAAAAATTGCTCGGGTCGAATAGCATTTTCGTCTTCGATTCCATCGTCTTCCCAATCAACGCGTTTGCGTGACAGTCCAATCTTACGATCTTCAATGTCAACGCGTAATACTTTAACCTCGAGTTCATCACCGACGCTGACCACATCTTCCGGATTCTCGATTTTTTCATCAGCGAGTTCACTGATGTGGAGTAATCCTTCAAGTCCATCTTCAAGACTAATAAAGACACCAAAGTTTGTAATTTTGGTGACTTTCCCCGAAAGCTTTTGCCCAGATTTATATCGCTCTGGAATATCAGTTTCCCACGGATCGGCATCTAATTGTTTCACCCCAAGGGCAATACGTCGTCTTTCGATATCGGTGGACAGAACCTTACATTCGATTTCCTGTCCTTTTTCAAGCACCTCATTTGGATGACTGATTTTGCGAGTCCAAGAAATATCTGACACATGTAATAATCCGTCAATTCCTTCTTCGAGTTCTATAAACGCGCCATAGTTGGTGAGATTACGAACAGAACCCTTAACGACCGCATCGACAGGATATTTCGCTTCAACCTCTGTCCAAGGATTGTTTTGTGTTTGTTTGATACCAAGCGATAGTTGTTGTCCCTCACGATTAACAGATAGAACAACGACCTCGATCTCGTCTCCGATTTGGACGATTTCGTTCGGATGATTGATACGTTTAGTCCACGACATTTCTGAAATATGAACCAATCCTTCAATGCCTGGTTCCAGCTTAACGAAAACACCGTAACTCATTACATTTACGACCTCGCCCACAACCTTAGCTCCTATTTCATATCGTTCTTCGACACCATCCCAAGGATTTGGTGTTTTCTGTTTAAGTCCTAAGGCAATCTTTTCTTTTTCATGGTCAATCCGCAAAATTAAAACTTCGATTTCTTGATCGATTGTGACCATTTCAGTTGGGTGTCCAATTCGTTCCCAACTCATATCTGTTATATGCAATAGTCCGTCTATACCACCAAGATCGACAAAGGCACCGAAATCGGCGATGTTCTTGACGATACCAACCTTAGATTCACCCTCGTTAAGCGTCGATAAAAGTGCCTCGCGATCGGCTTTCCGCTGACGTTCGATAAGTGAGCGTCGAGAAACGACAATGTTGCGCCGCGCTTCGTCAATTTTCAAGACTTCGCATTCAAGTTCTTGACCAATGTAATCCGCAATATCATGTGGTCGTCGAATATCAACTTGGCTAGCAGGCAAGAATACATTTACGCCAATATCAACAAGTAGTCCGCCCTTGATTTTTCGTGTCGCAAATCCTTTGACGATTTGTCCTTCATTGATCTGCTCCATCATCGCAGTCCACGCAAGGATTTTCTCAGCTTTACGTTTACTTAGCGTGACTAACCCGTGCGGATCATTCGCAGGTCCCAACTCATCTTCAACCTCTTCGATCAATACTTGCACCGACGAACCGATGCTCGGTTGTTCTTCGCCGGGATCCCATTCATTAATAGAGATGGTGCCTTCGCTTTTGGCTCCGACGTCGACAAGCACTACACCATCGGTGATGGAGATCACTTGGCCTTGCACGATTGCGTTAACATCAAAATTTGCATCGGCGTTGATAGCATTATCAAGAAGTAAGTTTTCATTATCGCCGCCAAACATTTCTTCAAGTTCAGCTACGAGTTCAGTATCTTCTAAGGTTCGAATTAGGTTGCGGTTTACCATAGTTAAAATTTCTTTTCATAAATAACGTAGAACGGTGAATCTGGTTGTGAATTCACCATTCCTTACCAAACTAGACAATACGCAGTCTAATTCGGGACTAAGGTTCTATGCACTTTTGGGCGTGTAATGAATACGTTTTCATACAGCCTGCATGCGCTCGGTTTTGAGCACCTCAATCTATCATTAGTTGGTATTTTCTACAACGGGAGAGTTCCAAGGTAATTGACGAGAATCTGGGGGCATGCTACAAGGTATTCTGTAGTAAAGTTTAGAATCAAAGGTGAATCACAAGCACCATTAAAACGAACTCGGAGTATCCAACGTGGGCTGTAGCGAACGAACCAAAGAAATCAAACGACGCCGTCATCGCAAGGTGAAGGTTGGAAAATTACGACGCCAATACGAAGCAGCAGATGCTTCGGGTAAACAAGAAGTTATTGCGAAATTAACTCGCTTGACTCCGGGTGCAGACGATATTTTAGCCAACTGGGGTGTCGAACGTTAAATTCACTCTAAACGAACATACTTGATCCATATTTCGAATAACGAAAACGGGCTTCGTAATTAAGTAAATTGCGAAGCCCGTTTTCGTTACAAATTAGAATTAACGTTATTCATCATTTTCAGCCTCGTCATTTCCAGCAGATACGTCTCCATTCTCTCCAGCGTCTCCGTCGTCCGCATTATCTACATCGTCTTCCTTGACTTCAAAATCCGCATCGATGGCATCGTCGTCCGCCGGAGCGTCCTCTCCACCGTCCGCGCCTGCAGCTTCATATAACGTCTTGGAAAACGCCTGCGCTGTTTGTTCAAGATCGTCAACGGCAGCCGTAATTTTCTCAACGTCTTCGCCCATAGATAACTGTCTAACCTTATCAATAGCTGCTGCAAGCGGCGCTTTATCCTCATCAGATAATTTATCTCCACTTTCAGTCATCGTTTTTTCCAGCTGATACGCTAGTTGCTCGCCCTTATTTCGGACTTCAACCAATTCAAACATCTTCTTGTCATCGTCGGCGTGGACCTCGGCATCCTGCCGCATGCGTTCGATTTCTTCATCATCGAGTCCCGCGGAATCCTCGATTCGCACGTTGGATTGTTTTTGGGTACCTAAGTCTTTAGCAGTCACGTTGAGGATGCCATTTTGGTCGAGATCAAAAGTAACTTCAATCTGAGGGACCCCTCGCGGTGCTGGTGGAATTCCTTCGAGGTTGAATTCACCGAGTAGACGATTGTGTTTCGCCATCTTCCTTTCACCCTGGTAGACCTTTACTGTCACTGCGGGTTGATTGTCGGCAGCGGTACTAAACACGTTTTTCTTTTCCGCTGGGATTGTGGTATTACGTTCGACCAAGGCCGTCATTACTCCGCCTTCGGTTTCAATCCCTACAGTGAGTGGGGTAACATCCAATAACAAGACGTCGGTCCGATCCCCCGCGAGCACGCTTCCTTGGATCGCCGCACCCATTGCCACGACTTCATCTGGATTAACCCCCTGATGCGGTTCCTTGCCAAACAGGCTAACGACCATATCATGCACTTTCGGAATACGCGTTGACCCACCGACTAGTACAATTTCATCGATATCAGCGGCAGTAAAACCCGAGTCCTTCAAGGCCTGTTGAACGGGTTCTCGACATTTGTCGACCAAGTCGTCAATCATTTCCTCAAAAGTTGCACGGGTGATGGTCATTTGCATGTGCTTCGGCCCAGATTCATCGGCTGTAATGAACGGCAAATTGATGTCAGTTTGGGGAACTGAACTAAGATCTTTCTTTGCCTTTTCACAAGCTTCGTACAAGCGTTGAAGTGCCATGGTGTCATTGCGTAAATCCACACCATTCTCGTTCATAAATGCATCGGCGACATGATTCAGGAGAGCCGCATCAAAGTCGTCACCACCTAGTTGGGTGTCGCCTGACGTGCTCAATACCTCAAATACTCGGCTCTCATTGTCAGCATCCCCAGCATCGTCAACTTCCAGAACGGAAACATCGAACGTTCCACCGCCAAGGTCGAATACTACTATGCGTTCACTTTTGTCTTTATCCAAACCATACGCGAGAGCCGCGGCGGTAGGCTCATTGATGATACGTGTCACTTCGAGTCCAGCAATTTGACCGGCGTCTTTGGTAGCCTGTCGTTGCGAATCGTTAAAATAGGCTGGGACAGTGATTACTGCCTTATTAACCTTGTGGCCCAAGTAGGCCTCAGCTGATTCTTTGAGCTTCCGGAGCGTTTTAGCGGAAATTTCCTGTGGCGAATAACTCTTGCCGTCGATATTGACTTCGACGTAACCAGAATCACTCTTGCCGACCTTATAGGGTACCAAGCGATCGTTATCCGAGATCTCGCTGAATCGTCGTCCCATAAACCGTTTTATGGATTGGATAGTTCGTGTTGGATTGGTCACAGCTTGACGGCGCGCAGGTTCGCCAACATGCGTTTCCGCTCCGTCAACGAAGGCCACGACGCTTGGCGTCAGTCGATTACCTTCTGGGTTAGGAATAACTGTTGGCACGCCACCCTCGACGACAGCGACCACTGAATTAGTTGTCCCCAAATCGATTCCGATAATTTTTTCGCCACTTGTCATAATATTTATCTCCTACTGGTTCCGTTATACCCATCACGACTTGTGAAAGTACGATTTGATAGTTGCCGTCGTGCCCTAGCTTTACCGCAACTATTTGCTAACAATAGGACATAACGCAAAGACCGTGCCATTCAATCAAGTAACTTGTAAATTGTCGACATACCAATCGAAATAGCCGTTTCGACGACTTTTATTGCCCGTCACATCAATACGCGGCGCTGACATTAGAGGTTGCGTGTGCCAATTTGGCAGATAGATTAACGAAATCGACGGGTCCTACGTGACATTACGCTATGACAGGTATTCCCTAATCGCGGGGGTTTCCCGTAGAATCGTTTGCTATACCGATCAAACTATCGCCGTAGCGGTTTTGATCAGTCTTCCACGAATACTCGTATTTATTATGTTTTGACGAGAACCGATGTTATGACTGCGCTTACACAAGTCGCTTATCTCGGACCAATTTACAGTTACAGCTATTTAGCGAGTCGGGAACATTTCGGTGATACAGCTGAATTCGTTCCTGTAACGACGATCGCCGCAGTGTTTGACGCAATCCAATCCGGTCTTACGAACTACGGTGTCGTGCCTTTGGAAAACAGTACGGATGGTAGAATCGTAGATACACTTAATATATTGGCCCGAGCGGACATCGAAATTTCGGCGGAAATCAATTACGCTATCCACCATAATTTGATCGCAAACTGCGATATGTCAGACATCCGTGAAATATACAGCAAGCCACAGGCATTGTCACAATGTCGAAATTGGATTGACATCAATCTTCCACACGTTTCGGTATACGGTGCGTCAAGTTCGACCGAAGCAGCGGAAATGATCGCCACGACCGATCCATCCCAGACTGGTACAGGTGCAGCGGCGATTGCAAGCTCTGCTGCGGCCGAACATTTCGGTCTTAAGATTATCGCTGCGTCCATCCAGGACCGAGCGAACAATCTCACTCGCTTTGCAGTGCTCGGCAGCGACAGTCAATCGCCGACTGGAGACGACAAAACGCTACTCTTACTTGAATTGGACCATTGTCCAGGTGCTTTGGCGGATGTCATGGTCGTTTTCAAGACGGAGGACATCAATCTAACGTGGATCGAATCTTTCCCGCGACCCAACGCTGAAAATGAATATGTCTTTTTCATCGAATTCGTGGGCCATCAACTCGATCAAGCAGTGCAACGCGCGATTGACAGTTTGCAGAGTTATACCCGTGCTGTTCGTGTGCTTGGAACTTATCCTCGTGCCTCCGTTACTGGTGTGCCGACTATTTAGAATGGCCGACATCTACGCTGCTCGTTTGTTTGTACCGCGATCACAGGTATTTCCGCATTGAATTCGCTGTGGTAAAGTTACATTTGGACAGCGTCTTACGGGTCAGCAGATTAACTATCCTAAAGGCATGTCATACTCAGTAAATGACCCATGTTTTCACATAAAATTCCGTACCGCCGCGAATTTAAGGCAGCCACACTTTGATTATTATTCTCAGTTCCGAAACAACGGAACAACAAATCGACAATTTGAAACAACACATTGAGTCGTTAGGATTGACGCCGCACTTGAGCATTGGAACATTTCGAACGATCATCGGTGTGATTGGGGATGAATCCAAAATTGATGCGGATCAACTCAACGCTTATCCCGGCGTATCGTCAGTCGTTCCTATATTGCCTCCTTACAAATTGGCGAGCCTTGATGCCCACCCCCAGGCGAGCGTTGTGGAAGTCGGCGACGTAAAGATCGGCGGCGGTCACCTTTGTATGATATCGGGGCCCTGTTCCATTGAATCGGCCGAAGGGCTTGATGCGATTGCATCTGCAGTTGTTCAAGGTGGTGCAAACATACTCCGCGGTGGTGCCTACAAACCGCGAACCAGTCCTTATGCGTTTCAAGGTATGGGAATTGAGGGGTTGAAAATTCTCCGAGAAGTCGGTGATCGTTACAACGTGCCGGTCGTAACTGAGGTAACTGATCCGCGTAATGTCGAGGTCGTAAGTGAATACGCAGATATGTTACAAGTAGGTGCTCGAAACATGCAGAACTTCGTGCTTCTGACTGAGGTGGGTAAATGCGGTAAGCCAGTTCTGCTTAAACGGGGGATGAGCGCTACAATTACCGATCTCTTAATGAGTGCTGAGTACGTCTTGGCAGAGGGAAATCAAAATGTGGTTTTGTGCGAACGAGGAATCAAGAGTTTTGATTCCGCCACACGCAATTTATACGACGTCGCAGCTGTAGCCGCCATTAAGACATTGACACATCTGCCGATTATCGTGGACCCAAGCCATGCCACTGGCCGCCCCGATATTATCCCGGCATGCGCCTACGCAGGTTTGGCCGCCGGTGCGGACGGCGTCCATATTGAAGTACACGATCACCCTGAAAAGGCATTTTCCGACGGACCACAGGCATTGTCTCCCGAGGAATTCGCTACAACTTTTAAGAAACTCGAAGAACTCGCCCGCGTTTTTGGCGGAACGTTCTAATAATCTAAGGAATTACGGTACTATGCGTAAATCATTTATTGCTGGAAACTGGAAAATGAATCTGAACCAGTCCGAGGCCGCAGAACTTACGGCGGGGCTTGTTACTAAATTGGCCGACAACACCGAGGTCGACGTCGCCATTTGTCCAAGTTTTGGTTTCTTGTCGGGAGTCGCTGGGCAACTTGCTTCATCAAATATCTCATTAGGCGCGCAAAACCTATATCCTGCTGAGGCCGGAGCATATACTGGTGAACTTAACGCAGAAATGTTGTTAGACTTAGGCTGCGAATACGTCATCCTAGGTCACAGTGAACGACGACACCTTCCCGACTTGGCTGAATCGAACGGATTTATCAATCAGAAAATAAGGTCGGCACTAGCGCATGGCCTTAAACCAATCCTGTGTGTCGGTGAGCTTCTTGAAGAACGTGAAGCTGGACGAACTACGGCCGTTATTGAAGAGCAACTAACCAATTCCTTGGTGGATATCACATCAGAACACATGGGAATCGTTACGATTGCATACGAACCAGTTTGGGCCATTGGAACTGGTAAAGTGGCCACGCCTGATCAGGCGGAAGAAGTTCACAGCAGTATCCGGACTTGGTTGGGCACTCGATTTAACGATCTCGTCGCTGACGCTACTCGAATTCAATACGGGGGAAGCGTGAAACCGGAAAACGCTCGCGAATTACTAAGCCAACCTAATATTGATGGTGCTTTAGTCGGTGGTGCGGCTCTCAGCACGGAATCCTTTATCGGTATTATCGAAAACGCCTAATATTGGAATTATGATGTCGCTAAGGGAATGGCACTTGCGAGACGAATCTTGCCATTCGCCCATTTACAAAAACTCCCATTCGTGCCAAATTGGTAGGTTGTCACTAGTATTCCACGTTTTTTCATTGGATGTCGCAGCGCAATGTTTGAATTCTTGTTGATCGCCGATTCGTCCGGATTCTTTCTGGGTCTGTTGGGAGTCACTCTATTCCTGTTATCACTCTTTCTAGTATTTATCATATTGATTCAACGTGGAAAAGGTGGAGGCATCGCCGGGAGTTTAACCGGCACCGCTCAAAGTGCATTTGGTGCGCGAGGCGGCGATATACTGATGTGGTTGACACTCACCATGACCATTATTTGGATACTGTTGTGTTGTCTCACAATTTTCTTTTATAGCCGCACGCAACCACCCGTCGCGGAGGGAAGCGACGACGCGGATATCCAAACGGAAACGGATTCACCAAGCGGATTGAATCCTGAGTTTGAAGGAGTGCTGCCGAATAATCTTTTACCCCCACCGGTAAATCCAACAAATGAAACAGGCACCAATGCGAGCCCTGATGACGCATCGACAGAAAACGTGCCAAATACTGATGAACCAATGTCGGATGACGCGTCAATCGCTAATCCAATAGATGATGCCGCCTCAGGCGATGATCCGAAGGTTGACGACTCCTCAACCGCTGATCCAAAAGATGATGACGCTGCCGATAATCCGCCGAAGAAAGATGCTTCAGCCGATGATCCCACGAATGAAGATGCAGCTCCCGCGGACAAGAAATAAAAGCCGGAAATTAATTCGGTTGTATCACTAGAATTACGACGAATTAACAGATTAGTTGTAATGTCGCACATTGGCACCCTTCCCAGCGGAATAATAGCATGCTCTACAGTATGACCGGACAAGGCACGGGCGATGCAGCGAACTCCGATTATACGGTGACGGTGGAATTACGTTCCGTCAACAATCGTCACCTCAAGTTGAATATTCGCCTTCCGGATTCCATCAGCCTGTTTGAAATTCAGATTGAAGCACAGCTTCGAACGCAACTCAGTCGTGGTTCCGTAACGGCGCATATTCGAATTGAATCGCTGCAGCGCACACGCACCGTTCAACTTGACGAATCATTAATCGCAGAATATGTGGAACAACTACGATCTGTCTTAAATGTACCCGACCTAGTGCCGTCTCCGGAGTTGTTGATAAGTCTCCCTGGGGTCATCAGTCAAACGGGAGTAGAACTAAATACAGATGGTGGTCTTGGCGAATTGATTCTTCAGGCGTGTAGTGCAGCGACTAGCAGTCTTTTGGAAATGCGCCATAGCGAAGGTACGCGATTGGGCGAGGACATCGAAACAAACTTGAGCGTCATCGGCGAAAACCTGACGCGTATTACCGCGCAAGCTCCGCTGGTCATTGAGCAATTTTCCGAGCGTATTACAGACAGAATTAATACTCGCCTGGCGCAACATGAAATCACTTTAAGCGATACGGATCTTATTCGTGAAATTGCGATCTATACTGACAAGTGTGACATCTCGGAGGAGATTGTCCGGATTGGCAGTCACCTTCACCATATGCATGAACTTCTAATAGCGACAACAAGCAGCGGGCGCAAACTCGACTTTTTGACCCAGGAGTTGTTGCGTGAGGTAAATACTATAGGGTCCAAGGCAAACGACGTCACGATAGCCGGGCTTGTGGTGGACACCAAAGCTGCAATTGAACGCATTAAAGAACAAGTTCAGAATATTGAATAAGTATGAACGCAACAGAATCCAATGGAAAACTAGTGATTATTTCCGGTCCCTCTGGTGCCGGTAAATCCACGGTTGTAGATTTATTGCTTAAAAATTGTGCGTTACCCTTAAAACTCAGTGTTTCCGCAACCACTCGACCCCCACGCAAGGCGGAAATGGACGGTGAGGCCTATCATTTTATCAATGAGCATGCGTTTGCGCAACTACGCGACGACGACGCTTTCCTTGAATATAAGGATGTATTTTCGAGTGGATATTGGTATGGCACGCTTCGTGAAACAGTAACCACTGGTCTAAATCAAGGATTATGGGTAATCTTAGAGATTGATATCCAAGGCGCGTTTAGTGTTTTAGATTCAATTCCTGATGCAACTACAATTTTCATCCACGCTGGCACCATTGAAGAGTTAGAACGACGACTGACGAACCGCGGTAGCGATACCGCCGAGTCTATCGCTAGGCGACTACAGGTTGCTCGCGATGAGATGTCATTCCGCGAACAATATATGCACCAAATCACCAATTCAGACCCGATGCAAGCGATGTCGGAAATCTGTTCCATTTTAGAGAAAGTTGGAGAATAAGATTCATGCTCGAAGAACTTAAAGAAGAAGCAATCATTGAAAAAGTCGGCGGTCGATTCAAATTGTCAACTTTGATTCAGAAGCGCATCGTCCAACTGAAACAAGGTTCGCGTCCACTCGTTGACATGCAAGCGGACAATATGATGGAATTGGTTTTGCAAGAAATTATGCAGGACAAGATTACGCTTGATACCGAAAATCAAGTGCACACGGCGGAGGGGGAAACTGCTGTAACGGACGTTCCAGATATTAATCCTTTGGAACTATGAATTTGCCTTCGGGTAATACGACTCAACGTTCGATCGCGATTTGCGTTACGGGCGGGGTGTCAGCCTACAAGATGGCGGGGGTCGTTTCGGCCTTGGCTCAAAAAGGTGATAAAGTCACAGTAATCCTGTCCTCGAACGCACAGCGATTCGTTGGCGAAGCCACGTTCTTTGCACTAAGTGGCAATCCGGTCATAACATCCGTTTTTGATTGTGAGAGCGCGCCGTTTGGAGCGCATATCAACGTCACTCGAACCTGCCAATTGCTGTTAGTCGCTCCCGCCACTGCTAACTTTATTGCTAAAGCTGCTAATGGGATAAGTGACTGCATCGCGAGTACGACGTACCTGGCATTTGATGGTCCGATTGTGGTGGCCCCGTCAATGAACGACGAAATGTGGAACAAAGCGGCTACTCAGCGCAACATTAAATGCCTAAATGACGATGGAGCAGTTGTGATTGGTCCCGCAACGGGATGGCTTAGTTGTCGTAGCGACGGAGTCGGTCGTCTCGAAAAAGATGATGCTATCATGGCAGCAATCGATTTACATTACCCTAACTAGGTAACACTGGGAATGCTCAGGTTTTGAGAACTACATGTCCAAGATACTTATCACGTCAGGCCCTACGCGACAACACATCGACCCTGTGCGATATATCACCAATTCTTCCAGCGGGCGGATGGGGTCCTGCTTAGCCCAGTCATTCATCGCCTTAGGCCACGACGTAACAATTGTCACGGGTCCGGTCGACGTAGAATATCCCCGCGAAGCTCAGCTCATTCCAGTGGTATCCACTGAGGAAATGTTGAGTAAGGCCGTCGAGCATTTTCCGGAATTTGATGGCGCTGTTGGCGCGGCAGCACCCTGTGACTACAAACCGACGGAAGTCGCATCCGCCAAGCTTTCTAAAACTGGAGATGGTATCACTCTAGATCTCATTGAAACGTCTGACGTAATTGCTACGCTAGGCGGAAGCAAACGCAGTGATCAATGGGTCGTTGGGTTTGCCCTAGAAACCGACGACCACCATTTTCGCGCAATTAACAAGGCGCAACGAAAATGCTGTGATCTGATCGTGCTAAATGACGTCGCCGCGATCGATTCCAACTTCAACGAAATCGAGTTATTGCAACCCGACGGTACATGCATCTTGAAACTAGGCGGAACTAAATCCGAGGTGGCCGATGCGCTTGTCGCCACGATTCAAACTACACTTATCAGTTCCAAAGATTAGGAGAACCGTCTATCGATGCGATATGAAACACTGGCAGCACCATCACAAGCCCAATTGACCACCGTTGCATCACTTGCCTTCACTGAGGGTCCCGCTTACCACGCGGACGGAAGCGTGTTTTACAGCGATATCCTAAACAATAGGATTATGCGGTGGACGCCTGACGGCAACAACGTAGTTTGGCGAGAGCCCAGTAATCGGACCAACGGCCAAACGTTTGACCCTCAAGGTCGACTATTGCATTGTGAGGGCGCCGAATTTGGCTCGGAAGAAGGAGGGCGACGCATTACTCGTACGAACCTTGAATCCGGTGAATATGAGGTTCTTACCGACAAGTACGAAGGCCAACGATATAACTCGCCAAATGATATATGTGTTGACGCTGTTGGCAATATTTATTTCACGGACCCCTGTTATGATGACCGCAGTATCATGGAGATGGATTGCGACGCGGTCTACAGAATTGACATATCAGGAGACGTGCAGAGGATACTTACACAGCCCGACATTCAGCGCCCCAACGGCATTGCTATCGACCAAGCGGGCACGACGCTTTACCTAGTCGATAGTTGTCCCGTCGTAGATGGGAACCGAAAGATCTGGAAATTTAGCTTGAACGACGTTGGACTCGCCACAGACCAACAAGAGTTATGGGATTTCGGCGGTGGACGTGGTGCGGACGGCATGCGGCTATCTAAATCCGGGAACTTATACATCGCGGCAGGTATATCAGCGCCGCGTGGAATCCATGAAAATAAAGACGTCCCGCCGGGAGTGTATGTTCTATCGCCTCAGGGTGAAATGCTGACTAGGCTTCCCATTGGTGAAGATGTTATTACAAACCTTGCCTTCGGAGGTCCAAACGGCCAAACGATTTTCATTACAGCCGGCAAGACACTGTATCGCGCGCAAGTGTCCGACGTTGGCGAAGTTGCCTATCCAGCATGGAGTGAAATTGATGCAGGCGGCATTGAATGAAACTAGTAATCCATCCCGAACTTGATGCGCACCGTTTGAAACTCGTCTATTCCGTTAACGAAGAGTTAGTCGTAGTCAACGCTGAATCCCCTGAGTCCGCTTTGGCGGAGATCAAAGATGCCGATGGCTTTTATGGCAAGATAACTCCGGATCTACTTTCCGCCTCAACCTGTTTGCAGTGGATACAGAGTCCAACGGCCAGCCTTGAACACTATATGTTTCCTGAGTTAGTGAACCATTCATGTACGCTGACAAATATGCGAGGTCTTTTTTACGACGTAATCGCCGATCACGTATTAATGTATATCCTAATGTTTTGCAGGCAGATGCCGTATTACGCTAGGCAACAAACTCAGTCGAAATGGGCGCCTTTGGGTGGAGAAGACGCGCGTAGTGATTTTAGCGTCGGCCCGGGATTGGTAACCGCTATGGATTTGGCTCATTCGCAATTATCCGATATGACAGTTGGCGTGATTGGACTAGGTAGCATTGGCAGGGAGATCGCTTCGCATTGCAATAAGCTTGCAATGCACGTTGTTGGCGTTGATCCCTACTGCGACTCGCCTCCAGAAGGCATCGAATTCATCCCCGAGGACGATGGCCTTGCACGGCTCTTGGCGAAAAGTGACTTTGTGATTATCGCGGCGCCACACACGCCGGAAACTGAGGGCATGTTCGATTCGAAACGATTTTTGCAAATGAAGAATGATGCCTACTTGATAAATATTGGACGCGGCGCAATCGTACCGCTAAACGACCTGCGTCAGGCGTTACAAACCGGACAAATACGAGGCGCAGCGCTTGATGTGATGGAAACTGAACCTTTAGGCGTTGACGATCCTCTATGGACGCATCCTAA
This sequence comes from uncultured Planctomycetaceae bacterium, assembly GCA_963934735.1. Lineage (GTDB taxonomy): Bacteria > Planctomycetota > Planctomycetia > Pirellulales > Pirellulaceae > UBA721. Next base: position 17,136 of record CAWVZW010000044.1, on the reverse strand, counting down.
TGTGATTATCACACCTCATGTGGCGGCGTGTTCAAAACGTGTTTCTGAACGGCATTTAGAGACACTATTAGAAAACGTTGACCGATTCACCAACAATAAACCACTTCTAAACGTTGTAAATAAAAGCCGCTGGTTTTAACACCCCTACGCAACGAACGATGAAATCGAACGAAGGCGATACGCCAAGATGACTGACCTCCCGATCTACATTGACCAAGTTTGCAAAGGACGTTATTCCTTTATTAGCCTTGGCTGCGCTAAGAACACCGTAGACAGTGAGCGCATGATGGGTTTGTTGCAACTTGACGGTTACGAATTGGTTCGAGAACCCGTCGATGCAGATTTCGTTGTTGTTAATACTTGCGGATTTATTGAAGACGCTAGGACGGAGTCGTACGGCGCGATTGATGAGATGCTTGAGCTTAAAAACAAGGGAGAGATCAAGGGACTCATCGTATCAGGTTGCCTTGCGGAGCGACAAAAAGAAGAGATGTTGGTCGATCGTCCCGGCATTGATGCACTCGTCGGAGTGTTTGGCCGAGAAGAGGTAACTAAAGTCGCCGATCGACTGATGGGCAACCACGAACAGCGGACCGTGTTTCGCCCAGCGCCGATACGGGCATTGCCCGATATGGATCGGCTACGCATAACGCCACAGCATTTTGCTTATCTTAAAATATCTGAGGGTTGCGACCGATTATGTACATTTTGTGATATACCTCGGATGCGCGGTAAACACGCCAGTAAGCCGATGGAATCAATTTTATTGGAAGCACATCAGTTAGCCGCGGAAGGGGTCAAGGAACTAAATATAGTTGCCCAGGACACAACCTACTATGGAATCGACAATTACGGCGAACCGCGACTTACTCAGTTACTACGAGAACTCAACAACGTAGACGGGTTCGAGTGGATACGCTTGCACTACTTCTATCCGATGTATATCAGCGACGAATTAATCGACGTAATCCGCGAATCCAAGCGGATCATCCCCTATATCGACATGCCACTGCAGCACATTAATGACCAAATGCTCAAGCGGATGTCTCGTCGGGTCAATAAACAACAGACAATTGAAACGATTGATCGGCTACGCACGGGTATCCCCAATTTATGTTTACGCACAACTATGCTAACCGGTTTTCCCGGCGAAACGGACGACCAGTTTGAGGAATTGGTTGATTTTGTTAACGAGACGCGATTTGATCGTCTTGGTGTATTTAGCTATTCCTTTGAAGAAGCGACACCCTCAGCAAATCTACCGGATCATATCGATGATAATGTCAAATCAATGCGACATGAAACGTTGATGTTAGCCCAACAGAAAATCATGCATGAGCGAAACAAGTCGTTGGTCAATAGCCGTTTAGAAGTCATGGTCGACCAAGCAGTTCCCCAAGAAGACAACGCTTGGGTAGGCCGCTCCAAAGCAGACGCGCCAGCCATTGATAGCTTGGTGTTCTTAACCGGCAATGGCGAACAACTTTCTCCAGGACAGATCGTCGAGGCGGAGATCGTTACCGTAAGCGAATACGATCTTATCGGCGCGGTTTTGTAAAAAAAACAGCACTTCTGGGTGTGTTTCCAACGACTACGGTGTAAATTAGAGACATCGATTTTTCTAGTTAGCACAATGGCAGTCACGAATATGGATTCCAATTCAGAACCCGATAGCGCCACACCCACGAAGCCAACGGCCGTTCTCAACGCGCCGAATCTGATCACGCTAACGCGATTTGCATTATCGATTGTCGTTTTCGCGCTGATGTCCTATGGATTCTATTATGCGTCATTCTGGATTTTTGTGATCGCTGCCAGTACGGACTGGGTTGACGGCTATGTCGCTCGTCGAACGAGTCAGGTAACACAACTAGGAAGGATATTGGATCCCTTTTGTGACAAGATTATTATTTGTGGGGCGTATATTTTAATAGCAATCCAGACTGCAAAACTGGGCGACGCAAATTGGCAAATGATTACTGGATGGATGGCAGTTGTTGTGGTCGGCCGTGAACTTTTAGTCACAATGTTACGCGGGTACATCGAGCAACTTGGCGGTGATTTCTCCGCAAATATGTCTGGAAAACTCAAGATGGTGTTCCAGTGTATTGCAGTAGGAGGTTGCTTGCTGGTATTCGATATACAGAGCGTTGGCATGGAAACCGGAACGTTTGCGGTTGTGATAGGCTGGATTACGGGTATAGCCGTTTGGGTGGCCATTGTTAGCACGATCTATTCCGGAATCATCTATATTTTTGCCGCCACCAAGATGGTTCAGGGATTAACCAACCACACCAACGCTAATTAAATAGCGTGGATGTGACACGCGGACATCTAAAGCACAACGAGTTTTATAGGTATATTTAATGGATAATTACGCGATGCTATCCTTAGCTGTAGTTGGGCTAACGTGCGTAGGTCTCTTTATAGCACCACCCTGGATCTACCTGTTTATTACGCGCACGAGACGGCAACGCCCGTTGTTAAAACAATGGGATCAAAAAATATCGCGGACTGACTTTTTAGATGTAATCGTCGTAATGGTGCTTTATTTAACCTCCCAACTGATCGCTTTATTGGTTGTTGTAGATTTGGAGGTGTTCGGAACGCCCGCTGGATTTAATCCGATCCTTATTACACCTCTGAATTCAGCCGCGGGACTAAGCGTCATGGCTGGAGGCTTCATCACCTTCACACTCGTTTATTTACGGAGGCAAGATCTTCGGGTTATTCGATTTCGCTTCGATAAACTTGGCCAACAAGTGTTAATTGGTCTAACCACAACTGTCTGCGTATTACCTACTATTTTATTGCTCAACGGCATCGTCTCAATTTTTGTAACGAAGTACAATCATCCCGTAATTGATGCGTTCCTAAGTGAAATGTCGCTTTCGGCTTTGCTTTCGACGGCTTTTTCGGTGGTCATAGCAGCGCCTCTTGTTGAGGAGTTTGTATTTCGAGGAGTACTGCTGTCATTTTTACAACGTATCTTTGACCGCAATTGGACATTTGAGACTTTAGTTTTTTGCAATAATTCGATTATGCCAACGCATGCTGCCTCGCAGGGTATTACTAGCCGCTATGGTGCAATCGTAGTCACCTCCATACTTTTCGCGGGTCTCCACGTTGGCCAAGGCGCGGCATATATACCGTTGTTCTTCCTAGCGTTGGCACTCGGTTACGTCACGCAGAGAACAGGTTCAATTTTGCCCGCAATTATCATCCACGTTTCCCTCAATTCGTTAAGCACGATAACATTAGCATGGACATATCTGAGTTCCACAGTTACGTAACAAACTTTAACACGCCCAAGTTTTAACCACAGGAAATGAATATGGCATTAGGATTCGGTATTGTCGGGTGCGGTATGATCGCAGATTTTCACGCCCGAGCCATCGCTGATATACGTGGCGCTCAATTGGTAAGTTGCTATGGGCGGAATACTTCATCGGCTGAGCCTTTTGCTGACAAACACAACTGCCAGCCCTATACGAACTTACCGACGATGCTTGCGGATCCCCATCTGGATGTCGTCACGGTTTGCACGCCGAGCGGCGCCCATCTCGAGCCCGCCGTGGCTGCGGCCAATGCTGGTAAACACGTCATCGTGGAAAAACCGCTCGAAATTACCTTGGCTCGATGTGATTCTATTATTTCCGCCTGCAAAGAAAATAAGGTCCAATTATTTACTGTCTTTCCCTCCCGATTTCACGAGTCATCGAGACTATTGAAGGTGGCAGTCGAGAAGAAGAAGTTCGGTAAACTTACGGTGGGCGATGCATACGTGAAGTGGTTTAGAACTCAAGAATATTATGATAGCGGAGCGTGGCGAGGAACTTGGGACCTCGACGGAGGCGGGGCATTAATGAATCAAGCTATTCATACAGTCGATTTATTAACATGGCTAATGGGTCCTGTTGTCGAAGTTACCGCACAGGCGAAGATGTTGGCACATAAACGAATTCAAGTTGAGGACGTCTTGGTCGCGACGCTACGCTTTAAGAACGGGGCCTTAGGTGTTATCGAAGCCACAACGGCGGCATATCCAGGCATGCTCAAACGCATAGAGATACATGGGACACACGGTTCGGCAGTTTTGGAGGAAGAAGATATCAAAACTTGGGAATTCGCTAAGATGACTACGGCCGATACCAAATTGGTCCAGCGAATGGCTGGACGCACTAAAACCGGTGGCGGTGCAGCGGACCCCGCAGCAATCGGACATCACGCGCATGCAGAACTTTTTAGAGATGCGATACGTTCCATTCAAGGCAGGAGTTCTAATTCAATTGACGGCTCTGAGGGGCGTCGTAGCGTCGAAATAATACTCGCGATCTATAAAGCGGCGGAATCCGGAAAAGCAATTTCACTTCCCCTCAAACGCGACCCACGCTTATCGTATCGCAAAACGGGCGTTAAGGCTTGATATCCGAGTCCATGATTTCAACCGCAATATTGGCATTGGTGTTTGGCAGGTGATGTGCGATTATCTTGTAGTCCCACGAAGATAAGTTCGATTCATTTTTGACTTCCCCGTTCGTTCCCAAGAACACGACGATGCATTTATTCATCTATATAGTTGTAAGAACACTGTTTTGTTGCATGCAAGCTTTTTCGGATTCCGTGGTTGAACGGTTTGCTTCCTTTTCGGCCTGGCTTGCTAATGATGTTCTGAAGTTTCGCCGCGCGGTAATCGTGGAAAATCTGTCCGCTGTATATCCACAACTAAACGCTACGCAGCAGCAAGAGTTGGCACGCCAAATGTGGCGCAGTTTGGTCCTCATGTGTGTCGAAATCGCCCAAGCGCCACGTCGCATAAATCGATATAGCTGGCGAGATTACATTGAACTCAATAAATTGGATGCACTTGTTTCCGCCTTGCTCGACCAACGTCCAACTATATTGCTCTCTGGACATTTTGGTAACTTCGAAATTGCCGGATTTGCGGCGGGACTTTTCGGTTTTCCGAGTTTTACGATAGCTCGCCCACTTGATAACCCGAACCTCAACACATTCTTTAATACCTTTCGTGGAATGCACGGTCAATTCATCCTACCGAAACGAGGCGTTGCCGACCAAGTAACCAACTTACTACAGTCCGGAGCGACTTTAACCGTGTTAGGTGATCAAGCTGATTCAATAAGTGGTATTGAACTTGATTTTTTAGGCCGCAAGGCGACCTGTCATAAGGCAATTGCATTGTTCGCCTTGAACTCCAACAGCAACATGGTCGTCGCCACAGCAGTCCGTCAATCGCGTTGCATGAAGTTTGACCTCGCATGTATCGACGTACTTGACGTGATGCAACTAGAAGGGGCCGACCGTTCTATACGCGGCGTTACACAATGGTATAATCGGCAATTGGAAAATGAGATCCGTCGCACACCGCACCAATATTGGTGGTTACATCGTCGCTGGAAGGCGAGGAGAAAACGTCGACGCCACAATGTCAGGAAAGGTTAACTATGCGTTGGGTTGATACTGTTAATACAGATCAATGCCCCAGTGGCACAATTATCGAGCATGTGGTCGACGGGAACGTTCTCGCAATCGCTAACATCACTGGCGTCTACCGGGTCACCGACGGAATCTGCCCACATCAAGGCGGTTCGATTGGAAAAGGAACATTACACCAATATGACAATTGTGTTGTGCGTTGTCCGTGGCATGGATGGGAATATGACCTAGAGACGGGTCAACACCAATCCATTCCCTCGGTTACCTTAAAAACATATGAATCGCGTGTCGTGGGCGGCGTGGTACAAGTAGGATTCGATCAATGATTGAAATCCGCCCCTTTCTCAATACGGACCCACCCGCGCTGGCCGAAGTCATCAATCGGTGCTGTAAGATTGAATCGGTTGTCTCAGCGGGACTGCTCGAACACGCTGTATTTTCCAAAATATGTTTTACCCGGGACCGTCTGTTAATAGCAACACAGGATCAACGCCTCGTGGGATTTGTCCATCTTGGATCAATCGCTTCTGATGATATCGAATCCTCAACTTTGACGATTTCCAATTTATTGTTTGACGAAGGTGATTTAGAAACGGCAACGGCACTGGTCGAGGCGGCCGCGACGTTCGCGCGTGGTAGAGGATTTTCAAAACTGCGAATTGGGTCCTCGCCCGAGCATGCGGAATACTACAATGGAATCTCAAGCCATTTTCTTAATGTCGGGATTCCTGATTTTCAGCACGTTCTCCCCACTCTATATGAACTCGGTTTCAAAGAACGTACGGCATGGGTCTGTTTTCAGTGCGACCCTGATAACGTACAAATCCCCTTTCGACGGGAACATATGCTGTTCCGCCGGTCACACGACGTTGTGCAAGTAATTGACCCTATCTTTGATTCAAATGCGATTAATCTGGTCTTTTCCCACCTGGCAAATTCAGAGCTGCGGCTGATAGAACGGGATTCAAATACAGTTATTGGTCGGCTCATCTATGCAAGTTTAGCCCATAGCTATCCGGGCTGGCCTAGTGGAGGTGTGGACGTCTTGAGCTATCTTCCCAATTGCAGTGAGACGCCGCTTGGTGTGTTTGATTATCTTGTTTGCGAATTGGCACGACAGATTCCAGATACTGGATTGTCGCCTTTGCGTGTACACGTTTCGGAAACAAACAGCTCACGCTGCGATCTATTGCTGGCCTTGGGTTTTGACAAACTAATGCGCTCTGTTCATATAGGATTGGACCTCGATACTATCTAACTCCTAGCGCGGTGAAATCCCAATCATCCGGCGTTACAAAGCAATCCCACGGCGGAACGATTCCGCAACCAAACGCATTGCAATTTATCGAATTAAGAGAAATTGCACCGTCTTGAATTCTTAGACATGGGATGCCATCTTTTTCCGAGTAGAGGTCATTGTGCTGTCGGAGCACGTCGGCGTAACAATCCTTGGGTAGATAATCGAGGCCACGAAAATATTGATGCCCGTTACGTTCGACATGCTGCAGGCCCATAAAGGAAACTAGGGATAGGTCGGCATGCAGTGACACCGGACCGATGCAGCACAAATCTTCTCCTGTCATTATGAATTTATTCGCCCTGTCCTGATTTTTATCCTCGACAATTTGACGATTAAGTAACGCCTTAAATACGCCCTTGCAGGCTTTACTGCTTGTACCTGTGTAACCGTACTCAACAGCCTGTGCAAAGGAACTCCATTTCTCGTCGGATTCGTCGATGATCACGGGAGTTTTTGAAGTAAACTCGGCCAGACCATTCAATTGAGATGGATCTAAGGCGTGCTGTCTTGAAAGTGGTTGTTCAATAGCAATTACATTGTTACAGAACTTACCCAATGAGGGCGTGGCTTGCAGCTGCGCGTATAGCTCAAGAAAATCAGTGAAGCACGCAAATTGTTCGTTCCCGTCTACCGTCGCCGCGTATTCGCCTCCCAATTCCGCTTCAATACACTTTGCAATCTGTACAACTCGATCCACATCTTCACTACCACGATTGCCAATCTTAATTTTAAAATATCGTAATTTGGAAGTTCGAATATGCGTTTGCAAGGCTGTTCCCTTCGAACTAACGTTTGCATCCCATATCTCGTCAGCCATTCCGATGGTGTGCCTGACATCTATGCTATCCGACCGCTTATCGTGAGCCCAAACATGAGTACTGACAGTACGTCCCGAGTCCAATGTGAACGAGATTTGTCGATCATCGCAAAGTACACCGCTGACCATTAAATCTCCAAATGTGCCTCCTTGTGAACGGCAGACCGCATCAATCACAGATCTTTCAAGCATGCTTTTTCCAAAACTTGCTAACAACTCATTCTTTAACGGATTCTGTTGTTCAGAATTCGAAAGCGCAAGCGTGAGATCGAGCGGATTATCAAAACTCATTTTGGCATCTACCAGGTCGACCGCCTCGACAATCGTTTCACACATGTCGTCTATTTGGCGGGAATATAGAGTGTCAACGGACTTATCAAACCACAGCGGAGGTAAACAATCCGCGGCAAACCCTTGGGATACGTTACCGTTGAATTCCACAGTTACACGAACGAGGGCTTGCGGGCAAGCAGTCAATTCACCGTTACCATAACGAAACGGAGTTTGCGTAAAAGAATTGCGTAAACGCAATGAGTAATCGAGAATCCGCAAACCACCCATTTTGCTCCTTACTCCCTTGTTCGTGCTACTTGCACCCGCTCTCGATCGTCTCGATTAGAATATCCAATTCGGATTTGAGTCGCGGGACAATTGCGTCGTAGGGTATTTGCCCCAATGATTCAGAGCCCTTTTTAAGATTGACATAGGTTGGTCCGCACCACAAACCGAGATCCGCATCATCTGTTTCGCCCGGACCGTTAACTCGGCATCCCATAACAGCAATCGTTATTGCGTATTGCTGGGCGTATTCCGTAATCTTCTTAATGTCTTGGGCCAATAATATAAATGCTTCGTTTTCCACTCGCGAACAACTTGGGCATGAGATGATATTTAAAGTATCGGTATTAAACTGTACGACGCTGCGCACCCGACCATTTTCAATATCGCTAAGAATGTCTAACGCCGATTGAATCTCCAAAGGCTTTTCGATATTAGGAACCGTCAATGAAACGCGTACGGTGTCGCCAATCCCTTGACTGATAAGTTGTTCAAACGCGATTCGCGTTTTGATTACACCGTCCGGTGGTAAACCGGCTTCAGTGACACCTAGGTGTAGGGGTACATCAGGTCGCTGCTGAGCAAACCGTTTATTAGCGGCCACAACATTATTCGGATCAGAATCTTTTAACGACACGCAAAACTGATCAAATCCACGACTATCTAATTCCTCGCAATGTTCTAACGCGCTTTCAATCATGGGTCGGATTGAATCCTCAGTCGCATATTGTTCCAGTTTCGCTGGGTCAACGCTGCCACAGTTAACCCCGACACGCATTGCACAGTTATTGGCGCCGGCAATGTCTGACAGGTACTGTACTTTTTCTTGCCACGGTTTTTCACGCTCGTGATGATATAGATGGCCTGGATTGTATCGAAGCTTGGCTACGTATGGCGCGACGATTTCTGCTAGACGGTAATTCTCCTGTAGGTCCACAGCAATGTTCGCATCAGTTCGGTTTGATATTTCAATAATCGCCGCTGCGTCTGATTTACTGTCCGCTGCAATGCGGACGACATGAGCACCTGCGTCTGTGAGCGAGTTGACTTGAGCGGTGGTTGCATCGATATCAGTCGTCGACGTCGCTGTCATGCTCTGCACGGCGATCGGATGTTCCGAGCCTATCGTCACATTGCCAATTGTCACGCTACGAGTAGGATTTCGTTCTTTCACTGGGTGCAATTCCTCTACAAATTGATTTATACTATTGTCAACCAGATTGGGTTTTCCTGCAATCGCGGCAAAGCTGAGGGATCGGGTTAGTCTTCTTCAGGCGTTTTCCATAGCCGCATCATACTATACCCGCCAAAAATCATGAAATGCCCCATAAACGTGGTTCTGTTTGAACCGGAAATACCACAAAACACCGGCAACATTGGTCGTACATGCGTTGCTGTTGGGGCGAAACTTTGGCTAGTCGAACCGTTGGGCTTCGACCTGACCGAAAAACGTTTACGCCGAGCTGGTTTGGACTACTGGCAACATTTAGATCTTGAAGTAGTAGATGATTGGGAACAATTGCTCCAACGACTACCTAACGTGAGCCCGTGGGTATTCACCAAACACGCATCGCAGTGCTATGTTGATGCGAACTATGGTATTGGCGATACGCTAATCTTTGGCAACGAATCATCCGGCCTACCTGCACATATACACGATTCGTGGAGCGAACGATGTGTGCGGGTACCGATGCGAGATGAAGTCAGATCGCTAAATCTTGCTACCACCGCAGGAATCGCAATCTACGAAGCCCAACGGCAAATTAGTGAATTAACTGGATAAACGCACCCGCCAAACGGCGCGTTGAACCACACGTGCCCACAGAATATACCAACACTATACTTTTTCCGTTCTAAAAGGATTCATAACGTGCCATCAATTTCAATCGAGAGTTTACAGGAGTTTGCTGTTCAACTTCTCAGTCAGGGAGGGGCGTCACCTACCGAAGCAGCCGTCGTGGGACCAAGCCTCGTTAAATCAGATCTATTCGGCTACTCCTCGCATGGCGTAATGCGAATTCCGTTCTATTTGCAAATGCTTAAAGACGGCGATATCTGTAGTGAGGCCGAACTAGAAACGATCGCCGATTCGCCTGCCGGCCTAGCCACTGACGCGAACTGGGGATTTGGCCGTGTCCAATGTGGGCGTTTGCTTGACGAGTTGACGACCCGCTGTATCGAAAACGGCTCAGCAATTGGCACGATACGAAACTGCTCACACATCGGACGACTAGGGGAGTATAGTGAAATCGCCGCTAACGAACATGGACTTGTTTCAATCGCAATGGTAAATACGCACGGTGCAGCACGACGAGTTGCACCGCCTGGAGGTATCCGTCCACGACTCGGTACGAACCCCTTAGCAATGGGAGTGCCCAACGGTGATGAAGCCCTGATTCTGGATTTTAGCACCAGCGCAACGGCCGAAGGGAAAGTCCGGGTCAAACAGATCGCTGGCGAGCAAGTTCCTGCTGGCTGGTTAATCGATTCTAATGGAGAACCTACTCAGGATCCCAACACGCTTTACGGGGATCCACCTGGTACTATTCTGCCTATGGGTGGGGACCAAGCGTACAAGGGTTTTGGTCTATCACTGATGATAGACATTTTCAGTGGTGCAATCAGTGGCGGATTGTGCGCCCGAGAGACGCCGATTACACCCAAAGGAAATTGTGTTTTTATGATGCTAATTGATCCGAATCGGTTCGGTGGAAATGAGATATTTACCCGCGAAGTTCAAAGCCTAACGGGTTTTGTCCGAAGTTGTCCCCGTAAATCAGGTGTCGACCAAATACTTCTCCCAGGTGACCCGGAGCGAAACACCGCGAACAGTCGCGACGTGAGTGGAATCCCCCTCGATGCGGCGAATTGGGGAAAACTTACAGCCTTGGCCTCCGAATTATCTGTGCAAGTTCCTGAACCGTTATCCGCGGACTGACTTGAAGTTTGGCTTTTCAGGGAGTCCAATGGAGTACGCCCAAGGGAACGTTTAGAAACCCCAATTATGATTATTTGAAGGACATTCATATGACACCGCCGATCAAATACATGTTAGCCAGTTTTTTCATCTGCTTAGCTTCCGGGGTGTTACTCAAAGCAGCGCCGGTCGAGAATGTTCCAGTCCAACCACTTCGCGCGCAAGTCAAACGCGTAGTCGAAGCTCTGTCATATGTCGGGGCACCCTTGACGCAAAAAGAACAAGCCGCACTGAAAGAAATCACCGCGGGAACCGATGAGGATTACGCAACTGCCTTACAGGCGTTATTCGATGCTCGCACACTGGCAGAGGTTCATATCAATCCCGAGAGCCGAGTCAAGGTTACAGCTGGTTCCGCAGGACCGTTGCTTGTGCAAAATGGATGGTCTATTTTCCTTGTCCGCGTTCATAACGAGGCGGGCATTACAGCGACGTTACGACTCAATAGCCCACAAAATGGACCCGTTTACCTACGCAGCCGTGGACAGCATGCTCCTGATGAAACCCGCATTACCGCGGCTGACGTCAAGGACCGCTGGTTAGCTCTGCAAAGCTTTGACAAACAACCACTCACCGACAAACTCAGTGGCCTACTATTGGAATATCGCATCGTTGGAATTTACTCACGAGATTCTGGTCAACGTGAAGCTGTATTGACGTTCGATGCCGGTCAGGGAACTCAAGACTTGGGGTTCCGCAGCTCCGTTGCGATGCTTTTTACCATATCCAAGGCGGTGGAAGTTCAATTGCAAGTACACGACGACGACGGAACCCCTACCGTCGCAGAGTTCGTGATTACGGATTCTCAGGGCCGCATCTTTCCCTCACGTTTGCGCCGACTAGAACCGGACTTTTATTTTCACGACCAAATCTATCGTTATGACGGTGAAAGCATATCGCTACCTGCCGGTAGCTATACCTTTCGTGTGACCCGCGGGCCAGAATATCTCGTTGAAACCCGAACCGTAACTATTCCGGCAGCTGAAACTCACAAATTGAATTTTGATTTAAAACGCTGGATTAAGCTAGCAGATCAGGGATGGATCTCAGGTGACCACCACATTCATGCCGCTGGCTGTGCCCACTATGATTCACCCACACAGGGTGTTAATCCTGACGCTATGATGCGACATATACTTGGCGAGGATCTTCAGGTGGGTTGTGTCCTAACTTGGGGTCCCTGTTGGTATTTCCAAAAAGACTACTTTGAAGGCCGCAACCACAACCTATCGACTCGCAAAAACGTAATGAGATATGACATTGAGGTTTCCGGTTTTCCAAGCTCACACGCAGGACACCTGTGCTTACTGAGATTGTCGGAAGATGACTACCCGAATACCACCAAAATCGAGGAATGGCCTAGCTGGGATTTACCTATATTGAAATGGGGCAAGGAACAAGGCGGGGTCGTTGGATTCTCTCATAGTGGTTGGGGCTTGACGGTCGACGAGGAAGTTTTGCCGAGTTACCAAATGCCGAAATTTGACGGCATTGGAGCAAACGAATTTATAGTGGACGTGACTCACGACGTCGTTGATTTCATCTCAGCTGTAGACACGCCGATTATCTGGGAACTAAGTGTTTGGTATCACACACTAAATTGCGGATTTGACACTCGCATCAGCGGCGAAACAGACTTTCCCTGCATTTACGGTGAACGCGTGGGCCTAGGAAGATCGTACGTCAAATTGCCAGCCAAGAAGAAGATTAATTTCGATCATTGGGTACAAGGCATTAAGGATGGTCGCAGTTACGTTGGTGACGGAAAGAGCCATTTATACGATTTCAAGGTGAACGGCATGGACGTTGGTACCAAAGGCCGCGATGGCCGCGCAAGCTACTTAACCTTAGCGGCGAGTGTTCCAATTGTAGCGACGGTTTCCGCAGCGGCATTACTGGCGGAAAATCCAACCGATGACTTGCAAACTCGCCCTCTGCGTTCCAAGCCCTACTGGCATGTCGAGCGTGCAAGAATTGATGCCAGCCGCAAGGTTCCAGTTGAGCTGATCGTAAATGGCATTGTTGTGGAAACACTAACGATCGTGGCCGATGGCAACGTGAATGATCTTATTTTTGACTACAAATTGGAACGATCATCTTGGGTTGCTATTCGTATTTTCGCTACATCACATACCAACCCCGTTTTTGTAGAGATGGATGGTGCTCCGATTCGCGCGAGTAAAAAAAGTGCCCTGTGGTGCTTGGAGGCGGTCGATGTGTGTTGGCAGTCGAAAGTCGGGCGGATGCGGATGGATGACCAAGCGGCGGCTAAGTTAGCCTATGACCATGCGAGACGAACGTACAAGATGATCGTTGATGAGTCGTTTGATGACTCAACGAATCCTTAATTCAATCGGTGTTTGTAAATCGGCAAGTGCCGGTAATAAACCTCCAGCATGTATATACAAAGACAGGTCGTATAGAGTCGACCACCTAGATGTCCATACCTGTCGCGACTCGGCTCCCAACTGCCGCCCTCGTTTCCGGTCTTTATTTGTTCTGATGGAACTACTTGCCGCATTACCGAGTTCCATTGCTTCCAATGATCGCCACCCATATGGTGCATCGCCTGCGTACAGTAGTACCAATAATAGACGTCCATGTCGGCAAACCGAATAGGATTATTGACTAAATAGTCCAGGCCTTGCACCAGACGAGGATCCGATTGTTTCCAGCCGAGATATTGTCGACAGAGTAGGCCCTCAGCTGTCATCGACAGGGTATCACTTTGTCCGGGCATATAAGAATAGCGAATGCCGGCATCCGTCGTAGCCGTATCGAGGTAGGCAGATATGCGATCCAAATTAACACCCGGCACGGTCAAACCCGCCATCCGGCCACTTTGCAGGGCCATCACAAACCATCCGGTCACTGATGTATCGGACGCGCCACCGGGGGCGTAACGCCATCCGCCTTGCGGGGATTGCGAAGCAAAACAATACGACAGTGCTTTTTCCGCAGGGGCTTTGAGCGTTTCATCTTTCGTCATGCCGTAGAGCTCACACAAGGCGATAGTGGCTTGAGCATGTGTGTACAAGCGATGATGATGCCCGCCGGTAAAGAAGAAATTGCCATCACCATCTTGTTTTTTGATCAGTGCCTTCCAGCCACGGGCCACGACATCTTGATACGGACCAAATTTATGGGTACTACCATGTCCCTGAAACGCTAGTAACGCCATTGCGGTAGCTGCCGCTCGGTTTTCTGTAGGCGCGCCTAAACTATAATTTCCAGTAAGGCTCCACATACCGTCACGTTGCTGGTTGCGCTTTAACCATTCAAGACCTCTGATTACCGCGCTTTCGGTTGTTTGCGTCCCGCCATAGGCCGCCAGCAATGCTTTTTTCATTCCCTTCTCGCGGCCACTTAACGCCATGCCAATAGAGGCTGCTTCAATGGTACTACTTTGAGTGGTAGAAATATCCACCGGTGTGATGTCCGGTGGTGCGGCTAACGGATCTTCCACAGGCATCTCGTCCTCGGACAACACGGGTTCAGCGATATCCGGGACTTGATCGGCCGGCGACTGCAGTACGGCATCATCGAGCTGTTCTCCTAGTTTCTCCGCGTAAACGACCTCTAGCGTGAGGGGAGTTTCAAGCAGGTCGGGTAGCATCAAGAGCCCTAAAACAATGAGAATTACTAAGTGCACAAGTAGGCTGACCAACCAAGGCGGAGCATTCCGTATGGCGACTTCGCCGATATCCGCTTCTAGTTCGTCGTCGGGATCCTCCGCCTGAACGAGCTTGGCGTGACGATTCGTGGCGGAAACCGGTGCGACAGGACGAGAACGTGTCGCGGTCGGTGCCGCCGTTGGAGATTGTGGAATTGGTTTCGCTTCTACCAGAGAATCTGGTGCTTCCTTTTTACGTACCATGATCGGTCTAGCGACTGGTCGTGGACTTTTCGGTGGTTGGGAAGAATCTGGCATGGCTAACGCTGTGAGTTGCTAAATATGACACTACAAGTGTATTCATCGTCGCATAATATGACATTTAGTTCTACAACAAGGAAGTTACTTGAAAAAATGCTGACAAACAATTTAAACCAGCACGCTAGTAGCGGGCCGCCAAACGGGTTGCAAATATATATTTTCGCGCCTGTTATGTGGACTATCCAACGAAGCAGAGGTGTGTATAATATCTGGAAATGACGCGCGGTGGAGCAGCCCGGTAGCTCGCGAGGCTCATAACCTCGAGGTCGTCAGTTCGAATCTGGCCCGCGCTACTTGTTTTCCCGTATAATAACTGGGGAAACACCAACGATTTTAAAGGCCAATACCACCGTGTATTGGCCTTTTTTTTGATTCCGCGTATTGTTCCTACACGCCAATGCATGATCTTCATCGCTGCGTTATGATGAGAGATATGAAACTAGTACTATCACAGTCACATCAAAACGACCCGACTCGACGCGACACAGAACAGGAACTTGTTGCTTCGCTCTTAATGCAAGACCGAATAGAAGTAATCTTGGTGCAAGACGTAGCGCAACTGGAAAATGAGAGTACTGATGCCTTGTGTCTTCAGGGTATTCGCGGCGATATGCTAGTTGTCGCGTGGCATAATACCGTCGATTGCACCGAACACCTACGGCGTCTCGGGATTGTCGGACAATTCGACGGGGACACCGCAACTACGTCAGCCCTACCGATTGTTTTGCCCTCTGGCCAATACGACGCGATGCAACGGCGGATTGCCTTTTTAGATCTAATTAGCATCACTGACCCATCCAATGCTCGACAACAAATTTTAACGTTACTTCGCGCTGGTAAGCAAAAACGTAAAACGATTCTAACGCAAACGGACCACGCGCCTGTAAACTTGGACTTATCTCCGGCAAAATCCGTTAAGGTGATGCCTAGGCGTAGCGAGGAGGCTACAACACTAGATGACCTCGACCTATTGCTTGACGAAATGGACGGCGCTAATCTTTGAGCAACGAAGGCGGAGCAGGCCAATCGCCCTTTCCCCCAAGCCACGCAGGAACGCGTTTGACGTGTTGATCCTTGCTTAGGCAACCAATACGTGTGAACCCCCGCACGATCTCGGTATCCCCTCGCGTGATGACGTAAGTGTGCTCGATCGCCGCGCCTTTTATGCGTTCGACCATTACACTCACTAGTAACAGGTCATCGAAAGATGCTGGTTGGAAATACTCGACACGCGCCTCCGCGACAACGAGCATCAAACCACTTTGTTCTATCGCTCGATAACTAATCCCATGATGCCGTAACAATTCAATTCGGGCTTTTTCAAAATAGGTGAGATAGTTTCCATGATGGACGATACCCTGCCCATCCGTTTCCTGATAACGAACTCGCAATTCATAACTAAACTCGTCGCCAATATCCATGAGCCTCAGTTCCTGCCGTATCGAAAACAACCAATGAAGTTAGATATTTTAACAGCCCCGATTTGACTGCAGAAGACGATTTCTCTATAAGTAACATTGTTTAACATTACTTTATATGGCGGGCTTTTATGAGTTATGGCGAAGACGGAATTACTCCGCTAGAAACCATGCGGGGACACAGCTACCCGGCAATTACTCAATTCACGATTTTTCTTGAAAATCGCGTTGGGCAATTAATGGAAATTCTCCGTAAATTCGACGGAACGGATATTCGTATCCTAGCGCTCTCGATCCATGACTCTACGGAATGCGCCTTTGCGCGGCTCCTGTTAAGTAACCCAGAAGCAGGCCGTGAAATCCTTGAACGATCAGGATTTCCGCTAGTTGAAAGCCAATTAGTAGCACTCGAACTCCCAGATACGCAGCAACCGATGCTATCTGTATGCACAGCGCTTTTACGAGCTGAATTGAATATTACGCAAGCCTATCCGCTATTCTCACGACCCCATGGTAGACCCGTAGTTGCGCTAATGGTCGACAATATCGAAAACGCTGTGGAGACACTTGCTAGTAGCGGTTTCCAACTTATTACTGAAGATGACTTGATTTTCGACGACTAGAGGCTATTTATTGCTTGAGCCGTTGATTTTCGGCTCATTTTCATCGGTTAAA